>NZ_JAGIYX010000026.1:0-151147 GCF_017813315.1 Kitasatospora sp. RG8 | reverse complement strand
TGGTGTTCATCAGCGCGCCACCGGCGGTGACGGCGCCCTCGAAGACCAGCGGCTTGAGGGAGGCACGGGCGGTGTAGAGCGCAGCCGTGTAGCCGGCCGGGCCGGAACCGATGATGATCACGTTACGGACGTCGCTCACTGCATCTCCTGGTTCGCATCGCGACCCGCGTTAGGTGCGGGGAGGGCGGTCCTGCTCCGCCGCCCGGGACAACGACTAACCAGTCTCTCGCATTCCCAGGCGGATCCGTACCAGGTGCCCGCACTGTGGGAGCGTCGGACGGCCCCGGGCGTGGATCGCACGGGAACGGCCGTTCAGCGGGCCGGGACGGTGCGGTGCAGCAGGACCGGCCCGCAGCCGGGGGAGCGGAGGTAGACGTCGAGCTTCTGCGGCTGGTCCGGGACGGCGTACACCAGGACCTCGGCCGGGGCGCCGGAGTAGCTGCCCGTGTCGGTGGCGAGCAGCGGTCCGTCGGCGGGCGCCGGGCAGGCCGCGGCGCCGGGGCCCCCGGCGATGCCCTGCTGCGCGTCGGTGGGCGGTGCCTCGGACTTGCCGGTGGACGGCCCGGAGGCCTGCCCGGACGCCTGGGCGGAGCCGTCGGGCGTGACGCCGGCCCGGGCGAGCAGCTGCTGGACCTGGGCCGCCAGCTGGTCGTCCCGGTAGACGGTGCCGCCGTTGGCGTGTTCCGCCCGGGCGCTCTTGGGCGTGCCGCTCGGCATGGCCCCGGCGGTGGGGGCGGCGGCGGAGACCGCTGTGGTGTCCGAGGCCTTCCGGTCGGCCGGGGAGAACAGCAGGGAGCCGCCGAGGCCCGCCGCGAGCAGGGCGGCCGCGGTGCCGAGCAGCAGGGCGGTCCGGCGCCGCCGTGAGCGGGAGCGGCCGGGCCCGGTGCCCGCCGCCGAGGTGGCGGGCCGCCCGGGTGGCCCGAGGGGGGCCGGGGAGGGGGCAGGGGCGGGCCCGGACGGGCGGGCCGGGGCACCAGCTGGTCCGGCCGGTGCGGAGGCCTGTCGGGGGGCGCCGGGGCCTTCCGCGGGGGTGTCGCGCTCGTCGGCCGCCGCGGTCAGGGCGGCGTCCAGCCGGGCGGCGACGTCGGCGGGCATGGCCGGTGGCTCGGCGGAGCCGAGCAGGGCCTGCACCTCGGCGAGCGCCTCGGCGGTCTCGCGGCACTCGGCGCAGCCGGCCAGGTGGCTCCTGAGCGCCTCCGCGTCGTCGGCGGACCCGACCAGACCCTCGGCGAGGTCGGCCAGCTCGTCGACGGAGGGGTGCGGTCCGGCGGCGTGCGGTTCGGCGGCGTGCGGCTCCACCGGGTCGTTGTCGGGGGAGGAGAGGGGGGCGGTCATCGCTTGCTCGCATCTCCTTCCAGAATCGGCCGGCCGGTGTCGGGGCCCGTCCTTGTGACGGTGCGCGCCCCGGACGGGTTCCCGGGCGGTGGGGCCGAGCCCCGCGGGGTTCGGGCCGTTCCCTCCGTTCCACGTGGAACGGAGGGACCCGGCGCGGCGTCCGGCGTCGTGCCGTCCTCGCGCAGGTGGCGGACCAGCGGCAGCAGCCGGGCCCGGCCGCGGGCGCAGCGGCTCTTCACCGTGCCGACCGGGACGCCCAGCACCTCGGCCGCCTCGGCGACCGGGTAGCCCTGCATGTCGACCAGGACCAGTGCGGCCCGCTGCTCGGCCGGCAGCTCGGCGAGCGCCGCCGCCAGCTCCCGGTGCACCTCGGCGCGGACCACCGGGGAGTCGGCCGGCTCGGCCTGTCCGACCAGGGCGTCGAGGCGCTGCGGGTCGTCGTCGAGCGGCTTGGTGCGGCGGGAGGCGGTGCGCCGGGCGCGGTCCAGGCAGGCGTTGACGACGATCCGGTGCAGCCAGGTGGTGACGGCCGACCGGCCCTGGAAGGTGTGGGCCGCGCGGAAGGCGGAGACCAGGGCGTCCTGGAGCGCGTCGGCGGCCTCCTCGCGGTCGCCGAGGGTGCGCAGGGCGACCGCCCAGAGCCGGTCGCGGTGGCGGTCGACCAGCATGCCGAAGGCGTCCCGGTCACCGGCGACGTGCCGGGCGAGCAGCGTGGCGTCGTCGTCCGCCGGGACCGTTCCGTCCGCCACTGCCACCCCTCGTCGTGCCTGCCGTGCCCGTGCCACCGCAGCGGCCCCGCGTCAGCCGAAGACCTTCACCTCGGTGATCTGGCCGCGGTACTCGCCCTTATCCTTCGGCAGGCTGGTCAGCCAGAGCAAGAGGTAGCGCGTGGTGACCGGGCTGTCGACGCTGTAGTCGACCGTGGTGCCGGACTTCTTCCCGAGGACGGTGAAGTCGCTCGGCCGGGCCCCCAGCGGGTCGGCGGCGGCCGAGGCGCCCGGCACCCGCAGCTCGGCGGTGGTGGTGCCGACGAACTGGACGTTCACCGAGCTGACCGCCTGCGGCGAGCCGAGGTCGATCAGCAGGCCGGTGCCCTCCTTGAGCGGCTTGGTGGGGCCGAACGGATCCTGGTACCCGAAGGTGGTCCAGGCGGTGGAGGTGTCCCCGTCGAAGGCCTTGGAGAGGGAGAAGGTGCCCTCGGGGCCCTGGGTGCCCAGCGGGTTGTACGACTGGGCCTCCTTGACGGGGATCGCCACGGGGGCGTGCGTGGCGGTGTGCGCGGTGGGGGTGGCGGAGCTGACCGTGGGGTTGGGGGCGGCCGAGACGGTCGACCCGTTGTTGCGCAGGCTGTCCACCAGCTGCCAGGAGGCGACGCCGATCGCGCCGAGGGCGACCGTCCAGGCCGTCATCTTGGCGACCCGGCGCAGCCGCCGCCGGGTCCGCCGGACCGGAGCCGTCCGGGCCGGGGCGGGCGCCGTGGCGGCGCCGGGGGCGGCGATCACCCGGGTCGGGTTGGGCGCGGTGGGCAGCGCGTGGGTGTTGTGCCGTGGCGGGGCGGTGAAGGCGGGCAGCTCCGGCTCGGGCTGGCGGATGCGCGGCATCAGCGCGATCGCCTTGGCGAGCTGCTCGGGGGTGGTGATCGGCTCGGCGTGGTGCGGCGGGTGGTCGAACAGGGCGCGCGCGGCCAGCTCGGAGAGGCCCTTGTGGACCCCGGCCCGGACCTGGTCCGGCGGCACGTCGCGGAGGTTCTTCGGCAGGCCCTTGAGGTCGTAGCGGTCCTCGGGGAACGGCCAGCGGTGGGTGAGCGCGGCGAACAGCAGGGCGCCGATGGCGCGGGTGTCGGTGCGCTCGGCGTCCTCGCCGCCCCCGTCGGGCAGGCCGCGCAGGGCGGCGTCGACCGCGATGCCGTTGATCCGGTACTGGCCGCTGTCGGTGCGCAGCACGCAGCGCGGCGTCAGCCGCAGGTGGGCCTGGCCGCGCCGGTGGGCGGCGGCGACCGCGTCGGTGACCTGGCGGACCATCTGGTAGGCGTCGTGCGGCTCCATCGGGCCGTCGGCGAGCAGCTTGGCGAGGTCGGAGGCGTGCGGCAGCCACTCCCGCACGACGTAGACCAGCTCGCCCTCCTGGACGGCGTCCAGCACCTGGACGAAGCGGGGGTCGCCGAGCAGCGCGGCGGACTTCGCGGCGGCCAGGACCTTGCGGGCCCGCTGGTGGCCGGAGGCCATCAGGTGCACGCCGACGGCCCGGCGGAGCTTCTCGTCGACGGCGCGCCAGCTGCTGAAGGTCTCGGTGTGGGAGATGCACTCCTCCAGCCGGTACCGGTGGCCGATCTTGTCGCCGCTGTGCCGCAGCGGGGCCGGCAGGGTCTTCGGCAGGGTGCCCGTCGCGCGCGGGTCGTGGGTGGGCTGCGGGTCCTGCGGCGGCCGGCCGGGGCGGTGGGCCGGCGTGGCGTTCGCCGCGGCGGCGGCCTTGCGCGCGGCGCCCGCGGCCAGTTCGGCGCGGATCTCGTCGGCCGAGAGCGGCGCGGTGATCTCCGAGGTCTCCTCGCTGACGGAGGTCGTGGTGGACGGCTCGTCGTCGCCGCGGTCGTCAGCCGCGTCGGTGCCGGCGTCACCCGTGTCGGTGTCGGCGTCGGACGCGCCGGTCCGGCCGGTGTCGGTGCTCGTGCCGGCCGTGGTGGCCCGGGCCGTCCCGTCGGCGAGCTCGTCGATCGCCGCGGCCAGTGCGGCCTCGTCCGCCGCCCCGTCAGCTGCTGACGTGTCGACGACCGCCTTGGTGCCATCAGCCACCGTGGTCCTGCCTCCCCTTGTGTCGCCCCGGCCTGAGAGAGTCGTTGGAGCGCATCGGGCCGAGGCCCTGTGCTCCAGGACAATTGTGCCCACTCTTCTCCACCGGGTACGACCGCTGAAAGGTCCGCGTGGTTGCGCGATGGTGGAGAGATGTGGTGCAGATCCGGCACTGGGCCGCCGCTCCGGGCCCGGGAGGACCCGGGGTGCGGAGGGCGGCCCAGCACCAGCCCCGATGGGGCGGAGAACCCGGTCCGTCCGGTTGACGCCCGGTCAGGGCGATGTCCGGGACGGCCGGTTGGTGCGGCGGGTCAGCGGCCCAGTCGGCCGCGGACCATGCCCAGCATGGCGTTCAGCTCCTCGATCCGCAGCTTCTTCGCGATCAGCACGAAGACGGCGAGCTGGAGGCCGCCGGCCAGGACGATGGTGAGCACGCTTCCCAGCCAGCCGCCGAGGACCTGCTGGACCGCCAGGCTGACGCCGACGCCGACCAGCGCGGCCGGTACGCAGGCGGCGATCAGCCGGGCGTAGGTCTTGCCGATCCGCTTGGTGTCCAGCCCGCCGATCTTCTTCTTCAGCTTGGGCACCGCCACCGTCACTCCGACGGCGTACGCGAGACCGTAGCCGAAGGCCATTCCGACCACCGTCCACTCGGCGGGAAGCAGGAACCAGCAGGCGAGCGAGAAGACGGCCTGGCAGGCCGCCACCCAGACGGTGTTGGAGAACGGCGTCCGGGTGTCCTCGTAGGCGTAGAAGCCGCGCAGCATCACGTACTGCGCCGAGTACGGGATCAGGCCCAGGGCGAAGGCCGAGAGCATCAGACCCACGTTGGTCGCGCTGTCGAGCGCCGTCTCGCTGCCGCCCACCGCGTAGATGGCACGGCCGATCGCCGGCCCGAGGGACAGGAACAGGAAGGCGCCCGGGACGACCGCCACCGCCGTGGTCCGCAGCCCGTACGAGATGTCGTCGCGCACCGCGCCGGCGTCGTCGTCGGCGGCGGCCCGGGAGAGCCGGGGGAGCACCGCGCTCATCAGGGAGACGACGATGACGGCCTGCGGGAGCTGCCAGATCAGCAGGGCGTTGGAGAAGGCGGCCAGGCCGACGCCGTTGTGGCCGCCCTTTTCCGCGGCGCTGCCGGCCGCGGTCGCCAGCTGGGTGATGACCAGGTACCCGGCCTGGTTGGCGAGGACGAAGAAGAACGTCCACTTGGCGAGCCGGGCGGCCTTGCCCAGGCCGTGGCCGCGCCAGTCGAAGCGCGGCCGGAAGTGGAAGTCGGCGGCCCGCAGGTACGGGATCATCGCGAGCGCCTGGACGACGAGGCCGACCAGGGTGCCGATGCCGAGCAGCCGGACGCCCTCGGGGCTGATGCCCTCCGGGGTGACGTGGGTTTCGCCGAAGCCGCCGTAGACCCAGATGTAGGCGCCGAAGGTGAAGATCACCACGATGTTGTTGAGGACCGGGGTCCACATCATCGCGCCGAACCGGCCCCGGGCGTTGAGGATCTGGCCCATCACCACGTGGATGCCCATGAAGAAGATGGTCGGCAGGCAGTACCGGGCCAGCGCCACGGTGGTGTCCGCCCGGGCCGGGTTCGCCATCATCGGGTGCGAGATCAGCTGCACCAGCAGCGGGGCCCCGGCGACGGCCAGCAGCACCACGACGCCGAGGCCGACCATCACCAGGGTGAGCAGCCGGTTGGCGTAGGCGGTGCCGCCGTCCGCGTCGTTCTTCATGCTGCGGACCAGCTGCGGCACGAACACCGCGTTCAGGGCGCCGCCGCCGATCAGGATGTAGAGCAGGGTCGGCAGGGTGCCCGCGGCGTTGTAGGAGTCACCCATGATGCCGACGCCGATCGCGGCCGTGATCACCATGGTCCGGACGAAGCCGGTGCCGCGGGAGACCAGGGTGCCGGCCGCCATGATGGCGCTGGAGTTCAGCAGGCTGGCGACCTTGCCGCCGCCGGCCGCCGGAGCGGGCGCCGCGGGGGCGTGCTCCTCGGCCGCCAGGTCCTCCAGGGGCTCCACCGCGGGCGGGATCTGTACCGCCGCCACCTGCATGGTGGCCTCCTCCTCGGAGAGCGGCGGGTCGAACTCGATCGGCGGGACGAAGACGGGCGGGCGCTGCCCGTCCTGGCCGTTCGGGCCGCCCTGGTGACCGCCGTGACCGCCCGGACCTCCCGGCCCGCCCCGGTACGCGTCGGCCGGGGGGAACGGCGCGGACGAGGGGTGCGGCGCGGGGGCGACGGGCGGCTGGGCGAGCAGGGGCTGGACCTGCGGCTGCTGGACCGGGGGCTGCTGGGCGGGCGGCCGGACCTCGGCGGCCGGGTCGGCGAGGCCGGTCCGGCCGCCGCCGAACAGCGCGTCGACGCCCACGTACTCGGTGGACTCGGAGTCCCAGGCCGAGTGCGCAGGGCCCGGCTGCCACTGCTGCTGCCCGTGCTGCTGCTGGCCGTGCTGCTGCTGCCCGTGCTGCTGCTGGCCGTGCTGCTGGCCCTGCTGCGGTCCGGCCCACTGGCCGCCGACCGGTGCGGGCCGCTCCCAGGTGGCAGGGGCGTCCGGCCAGTCCGCCGCCGGCTCCTGCGGCGGGGTGTCCCAGCCGGGCTGCACCGGCGGGACGGGCGGGGCGAACGACGCCGGCGGCACCGGCGTGGGGTAGCCGCCGCCCTGCGGCGGAAGCTGCGGCGGCACGTCGTACGCGGCGGCCTGCTGCTGCGGCGCGGCGGGCCGGGCGGCCCGCAGGCCGTACGGGTCCGGGCCGTCCTCGGGGCCCTGGTACGCATCGGCCGCGTACGGGTCCTGGGCGTAGGTGTCGGCCACGTACCAGTCGCCGGACGGCGACTCGGCGCCCGGCCGGCCCTCACCACGGCCCGGCGGCCGCTCCTCGCTGCGCCCGGTCATGTCACCTCTTCGCTGTTGTGGGGGAGGCCGACCCGGCATCGGGCGGGTGTCGGCGGTATCAAGGACCAACCTTCTCATTGCCGACGGCCCGATCCCGGCCATCTGCGGTGCTGGCGCGCGGTGTCTGGCCGTCGCCGTCGGGTTCCCCTCCCCCGGCGGGGCCGGTGCCCCGCCCCCCGGTCTCCGCGGCGTCTCCCCCGCCGCCGTCCCGGTGCCCGGTCCCGGCGTCGTCGGCCGGGTCGTCGGCCGGGTCGTCGGCGAGCGGGGCGTCGCCGATCGGCTCGCCGTCGTCGCCGTTCTCCGCGCGGCGCTTGCGCTGGCGGAAGAAGCGCAGTGCCGCCAGCAGGAGCAGCACCAGGCCGCCCCCGAAGACGTAGAGCACGCCGTTGGTCACCGAGGTGACCTCCACCGTGAACGTCTGCGCCGTGCCGTACAGCTGCGGGTTCGGCCCGGTGGTCCAGAGCTCGGCCGTCACGGTCACCGGACCGTTGTTCTGCGCCTCGGCGGGGAAGCGCAGGGTGACGCTCTGCGAGGCGGGCAGCACCAGCTCCTCGGCCGGGTGGATCTTGAGCCGGTTGGCCTGGGTCGGGCGCAGCACCAGCTTGAGGTTGGTGACCGGCTGGGTCAGGTCGTTGCGGACGCTGACCTGGAGCACGCCGGTGTCGCCGGCGAAGGTGATCGAGGTCTTCTGCGGTACGTTCACCGCCTTGATCAGCTCGTCGAGGTAGGCGTCGACCCCCTGCCGGTAGAGGGCGCCGGCCGGGGCCTCGGTCCGCCACTCGGTCGACATCGACCGGACCATGGCGGCGCTGAACGGGCCGCGCACCCGCTGCGGGAGGGTCAGGACGCGCATCAGCATGTCCAGCTTGGACTGGATGCCGGTGGTGTCGGTCAGCGCCGAGGACGGCAGCTCCGAGGCCCGGGCCTGCGCCGGGTAGTCGGTGGCGGCCGGGACGCTGCCGTTGGCCTTCGGGTCGGCGGGGCCCTGGGCGAGCACGTCCAGCTTGACCGGCTCCACCCACTTGCCGGCCTGCGCCGCCTGCACGGCGGTGGCCAGCACCTTGGCGGTCTCGGCGGTGAGCGCGCGCGGCGGCATCACCATCAGGCCGCGCGGGTTCTGCGGCTCCTGCCGGGAGATCACGAAGGTCTCGGCGAGGAAGCGCTGCACCGCCAGGGTCTGTGCCTGCGGGGTGTTGAGGTCACCGGCGAACAGGGCCGAGACCTCCTCGTCGGCCACCACCGCGGTCTGCCCGTTCCCGATCGGCCGGACCGCGGTCGGGGTGTACTTCAGCGAGTCGGGCTCCGGCAGGCTCGCGCCGTTCACCAGCAGCAGCCCGCTGCCGACGCGCTGGGCCATGCCCGCGATCTGCTGGTCCAGGTAGCCCTGGTAGGGCCAGGCGACGTCCGAGCGGGTGTCCACCGAGAGCCGGCCCTCGACGGTCAGCCGGCCGGCCGTGGCCGCCTTGCCGAGCGCGGTGTCCACCCCCTGCAGCTCGGCGGCGTTGTGCGCGATCGAGGCGAGGTCCGGGTCGGCGTACGGCAGCGCGACCACCTGGCTGCCGTTCTTGGCCACCGCGGCCCGCAGCTTCTCCAGCCAGGCCGTGGCGGCGGCCGAGCCGGTGCCGTCGACGGTGTTCTCCTCCTTCGCCGCCTTCTTCTTGCTGTCGGCGATGCCGGGCTTCTGCACCCGGTACCGCTTGGTCATCGCCAACGCGGTGTCCAGCAGGTCGGGGTCGATCACCCAGGTCAGGCCGTTCAGCGACGAGCCGGTCTCGACCAGCTCGTACAGCCGGCCGCCCGGCGCGAACTCGGCCGCCAGGCTGTCGTCGCGCAGCACCGGGATGGTCAGGTCGTTGTCGGACATGGTCTGCGCGACCAGCACCGGCGCGTGCACCAGCGGCCAGAGGGTGGTGACCTTGGACGGCTGGGCCTCGGTCGGCGTCGGGTCGTACGGCAGGAAGGTCCGGGCGATGCCCAGTGCCCGGTCGCGCTGGTTGTCCGCGGTCGAGCCCGAGACGTCCACCGCCAGCTCGTAGACGCCCTCACCGGAGAGCTGGAGGTCGCTCACGGCGACGCTCAGGGTGTACGGCTGGCTCTGCCCCGGGCCGAGCTCGTTGAGCGCGTACTGCGGGCTCTCCAGGGCGACGCCGTCCCAGCTGGACGGGTTGGTCCGGCCGGCGACCGAGGCCAGCTCGCTGCGCGTGGTCAGCGGCTTGCCCCCGGCCGGCTTGCGGACCGCCGCGTGGGCGGACTTGAGGACGGACCTGCCGCCGTTGGTGATGTGCCCGGAGATCGTCACGGTGCCGTTCTGGACGGCCACCGGCTTGTTCACCGACTCGATGGTCATCACCACCGGGTACTCCGCGGAGACCCCGGAGTCGGCGGCCGGGCGTGAGCCCCCGGCGGGCAGCGCGGCGGCCGGCAGCGCCGGGAGCAGCACCAGCGCGGCACCCAGCGCGGCGGCGAACCGCCGTACGGTCCGCGCCGTGCGGCGCCCGGGCAGGCGTTCGTCCCCGGCTCGCTCGCTACGCCCGCTCATGCGCTACGCCCTCGCTCATGGGCTTCGCCCTCGCCGTTCTCGATCGCTTGCTGCTCGATGCTGTGATGCCGCGGACTCCCCGCCCGCCGGGAGGGCCGGCCGGGTGGATCAGCGGTGGAGAAACGCGACCGGGCATGGCCCGGCCGACCGTACTGGCACGCGGCACCGCAGCCCCTCGTCGGTGCCCGCGACCCGCTCCACCGGCATGGTAACGATGCAGCCGGGGGTGCAGTGTTGCGGGCCTTGGGGTGAGCACCGGAAAACGCGCGGGCGGCGCGGCCGCCGGGGCACGTACCCTTGTGAGCCGTGTCCACTGCCAATGAGCCCCACGAGTCCGGCGTCCATCATTCCAGCACCGCCACCCAGGTCGTCCCAGGCCTGAGCGAGGCGCAGACCCTGGGTCTGCAGGAGCTGCTGCGGGTGTCCCCGGTCGCCGACGAGATCGCCCGCCGCTTCCAGGCGGCCGGTCACCGGCTCGCGCTGGTCGGGGGCTCGGTCCGGGACGCACTGCTCGGCCGGCTCGGCAACGACCTGGACTTCACCACCGACGCCCGCCCGCAGCAGATCCTCAAGCTGGTCAAGGGCTGGGCGGACGCCGTCTGGGACGTCGGCATCGCCTTCGGCACGGTGGGCGCGCGCAAGGACACCCCGGAGGGGTCCTTCCTGATCGAGATCACCACGTACCGCTCCGAGGCGTACGACCGCAGCTCGCGCAAGCCCGAGGTGACCTACGGCGACACCATCGAGCAGGACCTCGTCCGGCGCGACTTCACCGTCAACGCGATGGCCGTCGACCTGCCCGGCCGGGGCTTCGTCGACCCGCACCGCGGCCTGGAGGACCTGGAGGCCCGGGTGCTGCGCACCCCCGCCACCCCCGAGGAGTCCTTCTCCGACGACCCGCTGCGGATGATGCGGGCCGCCCGCTTCGCCGCCCAGCTGGACTTCGAGCCGGCCCCCGAGGTCGTCGCCGCGATGACCGCGATGGCCGAGCGGATCACCATCGTCTCGGCGGAGCGGGTCCAGGCCGAGCTGAACAAGCTGCTGCTGGCCGCCCACCCGGTGAAGGGCCTGCGGCTGCTGGTCGAGACCGGGCTGGCCGGCCACGTGCTGCCCGAGCTGCCGGCGCTCCAGCTGGAGCGGGACGAGCACCACCGGCACAAGGACGTCTACGAGCACTCGCTGACCGTCCTGGAGCAGGCCATCGACCTGGAGCAGGACGGCCCCGACCTCACCCTGCGGCTGGCGGCGCTGCTGCACGACATCGGCAAGCCGCGCACCCGCCGCTTCGAGTCGGACGGCCGGGTGTCCTTCCACCACCACGAGGTGGTCGGCGCCAAGATGACCCGCAAGCGGATGCGCGAGCTGAAGTACTCGAAGGAGCTGACCGAGGACGTCTCGCGCCTGGTCGAGCTGCACCTGCGCTTCCACGGCTACGGCGGCGGCGAGTGGACGGACTCGGCGGTGCGCCGCTACGTCACCGACGCCGGGCCGCTGCTGGAGCGCCTGCACAAGCTCACCCGCTCCGACTGCACCACCCGCAACCGGAAGAAGGCGGCCGCGCTCTCCCGTACCTATGACGGGCTGGAGGAGCGGATCACCGAGCTGAAGGCGAAGGAGGAGCTGGACGCCGTGCGCCCGGCGCTGGACGGCAACCAGATCATGGAGCTGCTGGAGCTCAAGCCGGGCCCGCAGGTCGGCAGGGCGTACAAGCACATGCTGGAGCTGCGCCTGGAGCACGGCCCGATGGAGCACGACGAGGCCGTCACCGCGCTGCGCGCCTGGTGGGCCGCCCAGCAGGGCTGATCGCCGACGCATGCGGAAGGGGTGGCTCCGGAATCCCGGGGCCACCCCTTCCGCATGCGTCGCGGCCGGGTCGTCGGCCGTTGACGCCCCTCAGGTGCCGTTGATCCCCTTCAGGCAGAGCACGTAGCTCAGCGCGGCGGAGGACGAGGTGCGCGTGTAGCTGCTGTCCGAGTCGGGCACGTTGTCACAGGCCTTGTCGTCGCTGGTGGCGAGCAGCTTGCGGAGCACCTTGTACTGGGCGCGCGAGTCGCTGCAGGGCAGCATGGTGATCCGCGGGTTGGGGTCGTGGGTCGCGGATGTGCCGTTCTCGTTGCGCAGGCAGTCGCCGACCTTGGCGCTGTCGATGTCGTCCGCCACCTTGCTCGGCGCGGCCGGGGTGGAGGGCTTCGCAGCGCCCGGGGTGGTGATCTCCGGGATCGGCGGCAGCGAGAACGACGGCATGGGCGGCATAGTCACCGCGCTCGGCGTGGGCATCACGATCGGGTGGTACGGCCTGGAGCCGTTGTCGTGGGTGTCGTTCAGCAGGGCGCCGGTGGCGATCAGCACGATGAGCGAGATGATCCAGAGGACCGGCAGCAGCAGCATCAGCGCGTGCGGCCGCCTCATCAGCGGGGCGCCCGGGTCGAGCTGGGGGCCGTGCGTGCCGGGGGCCGGCGGCGGCAGGTCCTTGATCTTGTTGTGCGCGGCGAGGTTCCGCAGCAGGGTGGCCAGCGTGAAGATCGAGCCCAGGTAGCTCCACCAGCCCTGGACCATCGTGCGGGCCGACATGTCGCGGACCATCGCGGTGCCGCAGGTGCGGCAGTACGGTCCCGGCTGCTTCAGGAACCGCATGATGATGATGATGCCCTGGTGCCCGCGGACGGTGGTGTCCACGGCCGGGAAGCCGCCGCAGAACCGGCAGACCGGTCCGCCGTGCGGGGCCTGCGGGGCGTAGCCGGCCTGCTGGGGCGCGGCGGGGTAGCCGTAGCCGGGCGGGGCGGCCTGCGGCGGCACGCCGTACCCGGGCGCGCCCGGCTGGGGTGCGGCGGGGTAGCCGTAGCCGGGCTGCTGGGCGCCGTACGGGTTCCCGGCGGCGTACGGGTTGCTGTTGTCGGCGGGCGGAGGCGCGCCGTACGGCATCTGGGGCGGTGGAACGGACAAAGGGTCCCCCGGGGAAGGTGGGTCGAACGGGTCAGGACTTCTTGGCCGGCGGTACGCCGGGCGACAGCGGGCCGAGGCAGAGGACGTACCGCTTCTTGTTCCAGCGGCGGCCGCTCTTGCCGGAGACCGTGCTGGTGGTTCCGGCGGTCTGCTTGCAGCGGTTGGTGTCGGTCGTGCCGGAGAACGTCGCCAGCACCTTGTAGTTCGCCTTGGCGTCGGTGCACTTGACGATCTCGACGTCACGCGAGCCGCTGGCCTTGACGCAGTCGCCGGCCTTGGCGCTGCTGACGCTCGGACCGCTGACGAAGTAGCCGACGATCAGTGCGATGCCACCGAGCACACCACCGACGATCTTCAGCTTGGCCTTGCCGCTGGTCTTCTTCGCGGGTCCGGCCGGCATCGGCGCCGTCGGTTGCTGCCCGTACGGCGCCTGCTGCCCGTACGGGGGTTGCCCGTAGGGCGGCTGCCCCCCGGGCGGCGGGCCGTACGGGGGCTGCTGCCCGTACGGGGGCGCGGCCGGCTGGCCGTACGCCGGGGGCTGTCCGTAGCCGGCCGGGGCCTGCTGGGGCCCGCCGTACTGCGGCGGCGGAGCACCGTACGCCTGGGGAGCCGGCGGCGGCGCCTGCGGGTAGCCGTACTGGGGCGGCGGCCCGTAGGGGCCGGGCGGTGTGCTCATCAGGTTGTCCCCCGAGACAGAGTGCTGTCGCTGCGACAGATCTGACGTACCTTAGCGACTCGCGCGGACGTCGCCGGTTTCGAGGGGTCGCAGCCTCTCAGACCGCCTGGTCACCGGGGAGCGGGCCGGTGCGCCGCGCCGCCCGCAGGTAGAGGGCGGCGGCGAGCGCGTACACCAGGGCCACGCCGCCGACCACCACCACCGATCGGCCGGAGAGCGGCAGCACCAGGGCCGTCACCAGGGCGGCCGCCACGAAGGCGACGTTGAACAGCACGTCGTAGATGGCGAAGACGCGTCCGCGGTAGTCGTCCTCGACCGACTCCTGGACCACGGTGTCGGCGCAGATCTTGGTGCCCTGGGTGACCACGCCGAGCAGCAGTGCCGCGATCAGGCACGGCACCAGCGAGAAGCCCAGGCCGAGTGCGGGCACGAAGACGACCGGCGCGGCCAGGCAGAGCGTCATCCAGCCGGCCAGCCCGAGCCGCCGGGTGCACCAGGGGCTGATCACCGCCGCCACGAAGAAGCCGGTCGCGGAGAGGCCGACCGCCTGGCCCAGGGTGGCCAGCCCGCCCGCGCTGTCGGCGGGGTCGTTGAAGGTGTAGCGGGCGAGCATCACCACCATGACGATCAGCACGCCGTAGCAGAACCGGGCGGCGGTGACGGCGGCCAGCGCGTGGACGGCGGGCCGGCAGTCCCGCACCAGGTGGGTGACGGCCGCGCCCAGGTCGCGGGCGGCCCGGGCCAGTGCCTGGCGGAGCGCGGGGCGGTCCGGGTGGTGCTCGGGGCCGAGGAGGTCCCGGTGCATCCGGCGGGCCGCCAGCGCCGCCGAGAGGTAGAGGACGGCGGCGACCGTGACCAGCGCCGCGTCGGCCCTCGGCCCGGGGGGCATCACCTGGTGCAGGACGAAGCCCAGGCCGCCGCCGACGGCCGCGGCGACCGTCCCCAGGGTGGGGGAGAGCGCGTTGGCGGTGACCAGCTGCCGCTGGCGCACCACCCGGGGCAGGGCTGCGGAGAGGCCGGCCAGGATGAACCGGTTGAGCGCGGTGACCAGCAGCGCGGAGGCGAAGAAGAGCCAGGTCGGTGCCTCGGCCAGGAGCAGCGCCCCGGTGACCAGGCCGAGCCCGAACCGGGCCAGGTTGCCGTAGAACAGCACCTGGCGGCGGCGCCAGCGGTCCAGCAGCACCCCGGCGAACGGGCCGATCACCGAGAACGGCAGCAGCATCACGGCCAGCACCGAGGCGATGTCGGCGGGGGAGGACTGCTTCTCGGGGGAGAAGACCACGTAGGCGGCGAGCGAGACCTGGAAGACGCCGTCGGAGAGCTGGGAGAGCACCCGCGCGGTCAGCAGCCGGCGGAAGTCACGCCCGCGGAGCAGGTCGAGGAGCGTGGCGCGCTGCGCGGTCTGGTGGGTATTGCCGTTCTCCGTGATCGCCACCCGCCCAGACTGCCATGGAACCGGCCTGTGTTTCACGTGAAACATTCGGCGGGAAAAGGTGAACGGGCCCACGGTTGAGGACCGTGGGCCCGTTCAGGGCGTACGAGCGATCAGCCCGTGGCTCAGCGCTCGACCTCGCCGCGGATGAACTTCTCGACGTTCTCCTTGGCCTCGTCGTCGAAGTACTGGACCGGCGGGGACTTCATGAAGTACGAGGACGCCGACAGGATCGGGCCACCGATGCCGCGGTCCTTGGCGATCTTCGCGGCGCGCACGGCGTCGATGATGACACCGGCGGAGTTCGGGGAGTCCCAGACCTCGAGCTTGTACTCCAGGTTCAGCGGGACGTCGCCGAAGGCACGACCCTCGAGGCGGACGTACGCCCACTTGCGGTCGTCCAGCCACGCCACGTAGTCCGACGGGCCGATGTGGACGTTGTTGGCGCCCAGCTCGCGGTCGCGGATCTGCGAGGTGACGGCCTGCGTCTTGGAGATCTTCTTGGACTCCAGGCGCTCGCGCTCGAGCATGTTCTTGAAGTCCATGTTGCCGCCGACGTTCAGCTGCATGGTGCGCTCGAGGATGACACCGCGGTCCTCGAACAGCTTGGCCATCACGCGGTGCGTGATGGTGGCGCCGACCTGGGACTTGATGTCGTCACCGACGATCGGCACGCCGGCCTCGGTGAACTTGTCCGCCCACTCCTTGGTGCCCGCGATGAACACCGGCAGGGCGTTCACGAAGCCGACCTTGGCGTCGATGGCGCACTGGGCGTAGAACTTGGCCGCGGCCTCGGAGCCCACGGGCAGGTAGCAGACCAGGACGTCGACCTTCTGGTCCTTGAGGACCTGGACGACGTCGACCGGGGCCTCGTCGGACTCCTCGATGGTCTCCAGGTAGTACTTGCCCAGGCCGTCGAGGGTGTGGCCGCGCTGGACGGTGACGCCGGTCGGCGGCACGTCGCAGATCTTGATGGTGTTGTTCTCGCTGTTGCCGATGGCGTCGGCCAGGTCGAAGCCGACCTTCTTGGCGTCGACGTCGAAGGCGGCGACGAACTCCACGTCACGGACGTGGTAGTCACCGAACTGGACGTGCATCAGCCCGGGGACCTTGCCGGCCGGGTCGGCGTCCTTGTAGTACTCGACACCCTGCACCAGCGACGAGGCGCAGTTGCCCACGCCCACGATGGCTACGCGAACCGAACCCATTCCGGTTGCTCCCTGTGATCTCATGAGGGCCGCCGGGGCTCGGCGGCACTCGTCCTGCTTCTTCGATGACTGCTTGACGGGCGCGAGGCGCCCACTCCTGCCGCGCGGCACAGGGCTTGCGCGGTGTCAGCGCTCCTGGGCGGAGCGCCCCGGGCGGTCGTACGGTGGCCCGGGCGGATCCGGGGATCCGGCCTCCTGGCCACGGCCGTCCGAAGTCTTGTCGGGTCCTGCGGTGTCCGGGCCGCCGGTGGACGGCCCGGTGCGGCCGGTGCGGTTGGCCCGCTCGGTCTCGATCAGCTCGTTGAGCCACCGGACCTCGCGCTCGACCGACTCCAGGCCGTGCCGCTGCAGTTCGACGGTGTAGTCGTCGAACCGCTCGCGCGCCCTGGCGAGCGAGTTGCGCATCCGCTCCAGTCGCTCCTCCAGCCGGCTGCGGCGCCCCTCCAGGACGCGCATCCGCACGGCCCGGTCGGTCTGGCCGAAGAACGCGAAGTGGACGCCGAAGTGCTCGTCCTCCCACGCGTCGGGGCCGGAGTCGGCGAGCAGTTCCTCGAACCGCTGCTTGCCCTCGGGCGAGAGCCGGTAGACGATCTTGGACCGCTTGCCGTTCAGCGCGGTGGCCGGGACGTACTCGACGTCCGGGTTGTCCTCGACCAGGAAACCCTGGGCCACCAGGCTCTTCAGACACGGGTAGAGCGTTCCGTAGGAGAACGCGCGGAACGAGCCGAGCAGGACGTTGAGCCGCTTCCGCAGCTCGTACCCGTGCATCGGTGCGTCGTGGAGCAGTCCGAGAACGGCGAACTCCAGCACTCCTGAGCGCCTGCCCAATGCCGTCGTCCTCCTTCCCCTCGACCGGTCCGTGACCCGCCGTCTCCGGCGGTATGCCGCTCCGATGTATCGGCTCGATATATCGAGAACAGTAAACCGGGGTCCCCGGCTGGGCAAGGGGGGCACGCGTGAATGTGATCACAAGGCGACGCGCGGGTGTGGTTGGCAACGGGCGTGTAATGATCTGCCGCCGTTTTGCGGTCATTGGCACTTGATGCCCGATTAGTTGCGATTCTCGGCTGCGTACGCTGTCGCGTGTGCACGAGGACCACCTCCGGGGTTAGGGCGGTTACGGGCATTCGGACGTGAACCCTGCCTTCAGGCTCGACGGCCTGGCGAGGAGTAGCTGGAACATGAGCGAACGACGGCGCAGGTCGCCCAACGACGGGCAGCCCCCGGGCGACAGTGGCCGGCCGGGCGGAGCCGGGGGCGACGAGCTCAGCTCGGGCGGACTCGGCCGCAGGCGCCCCCCGGGCGTCCGCGAGACCGCCCAGCAGCCCCGGATGGGCCGCGCCGAGATGCGCAAGGCGGGCCAGAAGGGCGGCAAGCGCGGCGGCGCCGAGGGTGCCCGTGCGGGCGGCGGCGAGGGCGGCAGGCCCGGCAAGAAGCGGTTCATCGACTACCCGCGCTTCGGCAAGGAGGGCGTCCGCCGCTGGCTGCCGTCCTGGCGGCAGTGGCTGACCGCGTTCCTGGTCGTCTTCGCGGCGTGCGTCGGCACGGTCTACTTCGTCTACCAGAGCACCACGATCCCGCCGCTGAAGGATCTGGTGAAGGACCAGAACAACATCTACTACTGGGCCGACGGCACGGAGATGACCCGCAAGGGCGAGACCAACCGGCAGATCGTCGAACTCTCGGACATCAGCCCCAACCTGCAGAACGCGGTCATCGCGGCGGAGAACGAGACCTTCCGCACCGACAGCGGCATCGACCCCAAGGGCATGGCGCGGGCGCTCTACAACATGGCCAAGGGCGGCGAGACGCAGGGCGCCTCGACCATCACCCAGCAGTACGTGAAGAACGCCTACCTCAGCCAGGAGCAGACGCTCGACCGCAAGGTGAAGGAGTTCTTCATCACCCTGAAGCTCAATCAGGAGTACGAGAAGCCTGAGATCCTGAAGGGGTATCTCAACACCAGCTGGTTCGGTCGCGGAACGGGCGCGCAGGCCGCCGCCCAGGCGTACTACGGCGTCAACGCCAAGGACCTGGACCTCTGCCAGAGCGCGATGCTGGCCGGCCTGCTCAAGGGCGCCAACCTGTACGACCCGAGCATCAAGGGCAACCACGAGCGCGCCGAAGAGCGGTGGAAGTGGATCCTCAACCGGATGGTGGAGACCAAGAACGCCACCGCCGAGGAGCGTGCCAAGTGCACGACCTTCCCCGAGCCGATCAAGAAGGTCCCGCCGTCCAACATGAACGGCCAGATCAGCTACCTGGTCGACATCGCCAACCGGTACGTCACGTCGAAGGACTCGACGATCAACCAGCAGGCGCTCGACAAGGGCGGCTACAAGATCTACACCACCTTCGAGAAGGACAAGGTCGACGCCCTCAAGAAGGCCGTGGACGACGTCAAGGGCGAGACGCTCAACGTGCAGAAGCGCCCGGACAACGACAACTTCGTCCAGTTCGCCGCGGCCAGCATCCGCCCCGGTGACGGCGCGCTCGTCGCGATCTACGGCGGCGACGGCGTCGAGAACCAGCACTTCGACAACAACGCCGACGCCCAGGGCGTCCAGGTCGGCTCGACCTTCAAGCCCTTCGTGCTCGCCGCGGCGATGCAGACCGGCGTGCAGACCGCGACCGAGAACGGCAAGCCCAAGCGGATCAACGCCGACAGCCGCTACCTGGCCGACGACCTCTCCGAGATCCACAAGCCCGACGGCTCGCTGGTGATGGGCGACGACGGCAAGCCGTACCGGCAGAAGAACGAGGACAAGCGCAAGCCCGGCTACGTCTCGCTGCGCCAGGCCATGCAGTGGTCGTACAACGTGCCGTTCGTCCAGCTCAACCAGGACGTCGGCGGCCAGCAGGTGGCCGACATCGCCGAGGCGATGGGCGTGCGCAAGGAGAGCTTCGTCGACACGAAGACCGCGACCTTCCCGCTCGGCACCTCCGGCATCAGCCCGATCCGGATGGCCGACGCCTACGCCACCCTCGCGGCCAGCGGCAAGCAGACCGACCCCTACTCGGTGACCAAGGTCGAGTGGCAGGGCGCCGCCCGCCCTGGCTTCACCAAGCCGGCGGCGAAGCAGGCGCTGGAGGCGGTCGTCGCGGACAACGTCACCGACGTGCTGGTGAACGTGGCGAAGAACGGTACCGGTAAGAACAGCAACGCGCTGGGCCGCCCGGTGGCCGGCAAGACCGGTACCACCGACCAGAACAAGTCGGCCTGGTGGGTCGGCTACACCCCGCAACTGGCCACCAGCGTCGCGATGTGGCGCGAGGACCCGGCCAAGCACGAGCGGCTCTCGCTGAACGGCACCGGCGGCAAGGACTCGGTCCACGGTGGTGACACCCCGACCGACATCTTCACCCGGTACATGAAGGCGGCGCTGGCCAACGAGAAGAAGATGGACTTCCCGACCCCGCAGCCGGTCGGCAGCCAGGTCGACTCCTCCGGCGCCCCGAGCACGGCGAGCCCCACCAGCTCGCCCTCGGCCACCGAGACCATGGCGACCACCCCCCCGGACGCCGGCGCGCCCCAGCCCCCGGCGCCGACCACCCAGGCCCCGTCCTGCGTCCCCGGCGTGGACTGCCCGGGCACGGTGCCCACCCCGTCCGCGACCAAGACCAACCCGGGCGGTGGCGGCGGCAACGGCGGCGGCAACGGTGGTGGCGGCGGTGGTGGCGGCGGCTCCTCGCCGACCTGCCTCATCCCCGGGCTGTGCGGCTCGACCCAGCCGTCGCCGTCCTCGTCCTCGGCCAGCCCCTCCAGCAGCAAGCCGGGCAAGCCGACCACGTCGTCCTCGGCGACCCCGGGCGGCGGCGGGCAGGCGGCACCCTGACGCACCGGGAGGCGCTCGGACGCGCCGACTCGTGGTGAACGGCGGTGGCGGTCCTCTTCGGAGGGCCGCCACCGCCGTTTCGTCACGATTGGCCGGATCGGCCGGAAGCCGCTCAGGGGGCCTCCTCGTCCAGCCGGGGGAGGTGCGGCAGGATGTCCGGCATGACGTCGAGCGCTCCTGACGAATCCGTCGGCCAGATCGGGCCCATCGAGGCCGCCGGGGCGGCTCCGGCAGCGCCCGGCAAGGCCTCCGCCGCCCCCGAGGTGGCCCCGCCACCGGCCAACACCGTGGTCGTCCCGGCGGACGAGGACCCGGTCGCCGCGGCCGGCAGTGAGGTGATCGGCGGCCCGCCCGGCCGGCGCGCGCTGCTCGGTGTCTCCTGGTGGATCCCGGCGCGCTTCCTGGCGCTGGTGGTGATCGTGGTCTCGGTGCTGGGCATGGCGCAGAAGCTGCCCTGCTACGACGGCGCCTGGTTCCAGCCGGGGTCGCCGCAGTACATCCACGCCTGCTACAGCGACATCCCGCACCTGTTCGGCGGGCGCGGCTTCGCGGCCGGGCTGCACCCGTACGTGGACCGGATCCCGGGCACCTCCGGCGATCTGCAGTTCCTCGAGTACCCGGTGCTGACCGGTCTGTTCATGCAGGTCGCGGCCTGGCTGACGCCCGGCGGCGGCACCCAGCAGAGCCAGGAGCAGTGGTTCTGGGCGATCAACGCCGGCCTGCTGATGGCCTGCGCCGTGGTCGCGGTGGTCGCGGTCTCCCGGACCCACCGGCGCCGCCCGTGGGACGCCCTGCTGTTCGCGCTCGCTCCCGGCCTGCTGCTGAACTCCACCGTCAACTGGGACCTCCTGGCGGTCGCGCTGGCCGCCGTCGCGCTGGCCTGGTGGGCCGGATCGCGGCCGCTCTGGGCCGGCGTCTTCATCGGCCTGGCCACCGCCGCCAAGCTCTATCCACTGCTGCTGCTCGGCCCTCTGGTGATGCTCTGCTGGCGGGCCGGCAAGTGGCGCGAGTGCCGGGCGCTGCTGGGCGGTGCGGTCGGTGCCTGGCTGCTGGTGAACCTGCCGATCATGCTGGCCAACTGGCAGGGCTGGTCGACCTTCTACGTCTTCAGCAAGCACCGCAAGGAGGACTACGGCTCCTTCTGGCTGATCCTGATGCAGACCCGGGGCGTGGGGCTGGCCAACCTCGACCTCGTCATCGGGGTGCTGATGGTGCTCGGCTGCCTGGGGATAGGGTGGCTCGCCCTCTCGGCGCCCCGCCGCCCGCGCGTCACGCAGCTGGCCTTCCTGGTGGTGGCCGCGTTCGTCCTGGTCAACAAGGTGTACTCGCCGCAGTACGTGCTCTGGCTGATCCCGCTCGCGGTGCTGGCCCGGCCGCGCTGGCGGGACTTCCTGATCTGGCAGGCCTGCGAGGTGCTCTACACCCTGGGCATCTGGTCCCACCTGGGCTTCGTCACCGGGCCCAAGCAGCACGGGATCGGCGACTCCTGGTACCACTTCGCCATCGTGCTGCACCTGCTCGGCACGCTCTACCTGGTCGTCATGGTGATCCGCGACGTGCTGCTGCCGGACCGCGACCCGGTGCGCTGGGACGGCAGCGACGACCCGTCCGGCGGGGTGCTCGACCAGGCCCCGGACGTCTTCGTGCTCGGCAACGCCCGGCAGCTGCGCGAGGAGGCCAGCTACGCCGGGTACGCGCCGGCCGGTCCGGAGCAGTGGCAGTGGCTCGACGAGCCGCACGCCCCGGAACCGGCCGACAGCAGCAGGCCGTAGCGGCGGCTAGCGGTCCACCACGCGGTCGAAGTGCGTGGTGGTGTGCCGGACCTGGAGGGTCAGCTCGTCGCCGACCGCCGGCGGCTTGGTCTCGCCGTCCAGGAGGAGCAGCGAGACCTGCATGTGCGGCGGCTCGGCGAACCAGAGCTGCTTGCCGGCCCAGTTGAACGGCGACTTGGTCTTGTTGACCGTCGCCAGGCCGGCCCGGGCGATCCCCTTGGCCCGCGAGGACATGCCCTGCACGTACTTGGGCGCCTCCAGGCCGATGCCGTGCGCGGTGCCGCCGGCGACCACCAGCAGGTGGCCGTCGGACGGCGCCGGGTGCTGGCGGTAGCCGTAGCGGTCGCCCTTGGCGACCGGGGTGACGTCCAGGACCGTCGCCCGGACCTCCAGGGCGCCGTGGTCGCCGAGCCAGAGCCGGGTGCCGATCCGGGCGCGGAAGACGGTGTCCGGGTAGCGCCGGCCCAGCTCCTCCATGCCCGCCGCGCCGAGGTGGCTGACGAACACGGTGTGCACCGGCACCCCGGCCGCCCGGGCGGTGTCCACCCAGTGGGCGACCTCGTCCACCGGGGAGGAGCCGTCCGGCCGGTCCATCGGCAGGTGCAGCGCCAGACCCTCGAAGGAGACGCCCTCCAGTTCGGCGGCCGCCACCGGGAGGTCGGCCGCGCTCACGCCGTGCCGGCGCATGGTGGTCATGCACTCCAGCACCACCCGGGAGCCGCGCAGCGCGCGCAGCCCGTCCAGGTTCGCCACCGTCCGGATCACCCGGGCGTGCGGCAGCGGCAGGACCTCCTCGCCGACCCGGTACGGGGTGAGGACCAGCAGCTCGCCGCCGTACCAGTCGGCCGCGTCGGCCGCCTCGTACGCGGTGCCGACGGCCAGCACACCGGTGCCGAGGAGGGTCGCCTCCTCGGCCAGCCGGTGGTTGCCCAGGCCGTAGCCGTTGCCCTTCGCCACCGGCACCAGGCCGGGGAACTCGGCCAGGACGGAGCGCTGGTGGGTGCGCCAGCGTTCGGTGTCGAGATAGAGCGACAGCGTCATCGGGTCATCTCCCAGAGGGTGTTGGGCACGGCGGGGCGCGGGCTGCTCAGCGGCGCGACATGTAGAGGTCGAGTGCCTTGTGCAGCAGCTTGTTGAGCGGGAAGTCCCACTCGCCGAGGTACTCGGCGGCCTGGCCGCCGGTGCCGACCTTGAACTGGATCAGGCCGAACAGGTGGTCGTCCTCGTCCAGGGTGTCGCTGATGCCGCGCAGGTCGTACACGCCGCCGCCGAGCGCGTACGAGTCGCGCATCATCCGCCACTGGATGGCGTTGGAGGGCTTGACCTCGCGCTTGTGGTTGGCCGAGGCGCCGTAGGAGTACCAGACGTGCTCGCCGACCACCAGCATCGTGGTCGCGGCCAGCGGCTCGCCCTCGTGGTAGGCGATGTAGAGCCGCATGCGGTTCGGGTCCTCGGCGGTGAGCGCCTTCCACATCCGCTGGAAGTACGCCAGCGGGCGCGGGGTGAACCTGTCCCGCTCGGCGGTCACCAGGTAGAGCTGGTGGAAGATCGGCAGCTCGTCGTAGCCGCCCTGGACCACCTCGACGCCGCTCTTCTCGGCCTTCTTGATGTTGCGCCGCCAGAGCTGGTTGAAGCCCTTCTGGATGTCGTCCAGCGAGCGGTTGGCCAGCGGCACCTGGAAGACGTAGCGCGGCTGGACGTCGCCGAAGCCGGCGCCGCCGTCGTCGCCCTGCAGCCAGCCGGCCTTGCGGAGGCGGTCGGCCACCTCGAAGGCGCGCGGCTCGTACCAGTCGGCCTCGACGTCGCGCAGGCGCTTGGCCTGCTTGGCGGCGATGGCCTCCTTGATGGTCGGCGCGTTCCAGCGGCGGATCACCACCGGCGGGCCCATCTTCACCGAGAACGCGCCCTGCGACTTCAGGTGCGCCAGCATCGGGGTGAGCCAGCGGTCCAGGTCGCGGTCGAACCAGTCGATGACCGGACCCTCGGGCAGGTACGCCAGGTAGCGCTTGAGCTTCGGCAGCTGCCGGTAGAGCACCAGGCCGGCACCGACGATCTGGTTGGAGTCGTCGATCCAGCCGATCGACTCCGAGCGCCATTCGGCCTTCACATCGCCCCAGGACGGCACCTGCATGTGGCTGGCCGAGGCGCGGCTCCTGATGAAGGCGAGGTGCTCCTCGCGGGTGATCGTCCTCAGGCGCAGGCTCATGCTCGGTGCTCCTCGTCGGTCGGGCTCGGTGGGGGCCCCAGGTTCTCGGGGGTGACTTTATCCTCCGGGGCCCGTTCGGCTGCGGGCGCGGCAGCGCCCCCGCCGGGTACCTGTCTCCATCAGGTAGGTACGCGACGGGGGCGCCGAGGGTTCCTCGTGGAGCGGACGGGGCCGTTTCTGTCGGGCGGGACGGGCCGGCGGACCGGCCGCCGGGAGGGTCAGCCCAGGAAGCCGCCGCGGGCGATACCCAGGTAGAGGCCCCACGCGGAGGCGACGACCGTGATCATGAGGACGAAGCGCTCGGCCGTGGTGACGGAGACGAACTGTCCCCAGAGGCCGGTGACGATGCCGAAGAGCCCGGTCCACGAGCTCACTGCGTGGAGGCCGTGGAAGAACGAGGTCGTGAAGGCCACCACGCCCAGGACGGCGGTGATGCCGACCAGGGTGTTCTCCCGGGGGTGCCGGTGGCCGTCGGTGTTCAGGGTGAGCGGGAGCCCGTGGATGGTCAGAGCCATGAGTCCTACCTCCTGGCAAGGAGACGAACGGGCAGGAAACCCGTTCCGTCCAGATTGCGGCGGTTGGGTGGGGATCACAACCCCTATGCGTTTTGTTCGTCCGTCCGAGTGCAGGTAGGCTGTGCCGTCTGCACTGGTGTAGTTGTGCCCCCTTGCGCCCTCTTCCGGGTCGGCGGGGCCCGATTGTCGGACCCGGCCGTTACGGTGGCCGGTGTCGTCACTACTCCGGTGCCGACGCTGCACAACCCTCCTGCCACGGAGAGACCGTGGCCGCTGAGTCCAAAGGAGGTGGGTTACTCATGCGTCACTACGAGCTGATGGTCATCCTCGACCCCTCGGTTGAGGAGCGCGCTGTCGCCCCCCTGATCGAGAACTTCCTCACCGTCGTCCGCAACGGCGGCGGCAAGGTGGAGAAGGTCGACACCTGGGGCCGTCGCCGTCTGGCTTACGAGATCAACAAGCAGTCCGAGGGCATCTACTCGGTCATCGACCTGAAGGCCACGCCTGAGGTCGTCAAGGAGCTCGACCGCCAGCTGGGCCTGAGCGAGTCGGTTCTGCGGACCAAGGTCCTGCGCCCGGACACCCACTGAGCCACCTCTGAGGCCCTCGGGCCTCGGGTAGCTCGCGTCCGCTGTTTCACGTGAAACAGCGGTGAACGGAACTCTTCCGGAGAGGTCATCACCACCATGGCAGGCGAGACCGTCATCACCCTCGTCGGCAATCTCGTCGACGACCCCGAGCTGCGCTTCACCCCGTCGGGTGCGGCGGTCGCGAAGTTCCGCATCGCGTCCACCCCCCGCACCTTCGACCGCCAGACGAACGAGTGGAAGGACGGCGAGAGCCTCTTCCTCACGTGCAACGTCTGGCGGCAGCCGGCGGAGAACGTGGCCGAGTCGCTGCAGCGCGGCATGCGCGTCATCGTGCAGGGCCGACTGCGCCAGCGGTCTTACGAGACCAAGGAAGGCGAGAAGCGGACGGTCTTCGAGGTCGAGGTCGACGAGGTGGGCCCGAGCCTGCGCTCGGCGACCGCGAAGGTCACCCGGGCCAACCGGTCCGGCGCTCCCGGTGGCGGCGGCTTCGGCGGCGGCCAGCAGGGCGGCGGCCAGGGCGGTAACTGGGGCGGCGGTGGCGGCCAGCAGGGCGGCGGCTGGGGTGGAAACTCCGGCGGCCAGTCCGGCCCGTCCGACGACCCGTGGGCGTCCAGCGCTCCCTCTGGTGGCAACCAGGGTGGCGGCAGCTGGGGCGCCCCGTCCGGTGGCGGCTTCTCGGAAGAGCCCCCGTTCTAAGAGCTGACAGATTTCGTGCGGCCCGGCGGCCGGCGTCGTGAGACGCCTGCCGGGCCGTGAACCCCAAATGGAGCACACAATGGCGAAGCCGCCTGCTCGCAAGCCGAAGAAGAAGGTTTGCGTCTTCTGCAAGGACAAGGTCAACTACGTTGACTACAAGGACACGAACCTGCTGCGGAAGTTCATCTCCGACCGCGGCAAGATCCGTGCCCGCCGGGTCACCGGCAACTGCACCCAGCACCAGCGTGACGTCGCCACGGCCGTGAAGAACAGCCGTGAGATGGCGCTGCTGCCCTACACCAGCACCGCGCGCTAAGAGAGGGTGACCAAGTAATGAAGATCATCCTCACGCACGAGGTGCCGGGTCTCGGCTCCGCCGGCGAGGTCGTCGAGGTCAAGGACGGCTACGCCCGCAACTTCCTGGTTCCGCGTGGCTTCGCCATCCGCTGGACCAAGGGTGGCCAGAAGGACGTCGACGCCATCCGTCGCGCCCGCAAGATCCACGAGATCCAGACCCTTGAGGCCGCCACCGAGGTCAAGGGCAAGCTGGAGGGCGTCCAGGTCAAGCTGGCCGTTCGTTCCGGCGAGGCCGGCCGTCTGTTCGGCTCGGTCACCCAGGCCGACGTCGTCGAGGCCATCAAGGCCGCCGGCGGCCCGGCCGTGGACAAGCGCGCCGTCGCGATCGCCTCGCCGATCAAGACCGTGGGCACCCACAAGGTCTCGGTCAAGCTGCACGCCGACGTCCAGGCCAACCTCGACGTCGCCGTCGTCGCTGCCTGAGTTCCGTAGCAGTGGCCTGAGGGCCGGTCTCCCCCGTCGGGGAGGCCGGCCCTCGGTCGTTCCCGCCGTCCGCGGCGCGTGGCGGTTCAGGCCCGCACGGCGCCGGTCACCAGCCACTCGCCGCCGCGGGCCCGCCAGGCCAGGAAGCCGCCGCGGACCAGCATGAAGAGGTTCATCGCCCACCAGAGCCCGGCCAGCCCGGTGCCGCTGGCCGGCACCGCGAAGGCCACCGGGGCGAAGACGGCCAGCGTGGCGAGCATCGCCCAGGCCAGGTAGGTGCCGTCCCCGGCGCCCATCAGCACGCCGTCCAGCACGAAGACCAGGCCGGCGACCGGCTGGCAGAGCGCGAGCAGCACCAGGACGGTGTTCAGCTGTGCCTGGACCGCCGGGTCGGGGGTGAACAGCGGGACGTAGAGCGGCCGGGCGGCCACGACCAGCAGGCCGAGCACCAGACCGGAGCCGACGCCCCACTCGATCATCCGCCGGGTGGCCGCCTTCGCCCCCGGGACGTCCTCGGCGCCCAGGTAACGGCCGATGATGGCCTGGCCGGCGATCGCGATGGCGTCCAGCGCGAAGGCGATGAAGAGGAACACCGTCATGGCGATCTGGTGGGCCGCGATCTCGTCGTCGCCGAGGCCCGCCGCCACGGCGGTGGCGATCATCAGGATGGCGCGCAGGCTCAGCGTGCGGACCATCAGCGGGCCGCCGGCCCGGGCACAGGCCCGGATGCCGGCCGCGTCCGGCCGCAGCGAGGCGCGCTCCCGGCGGGCCCCGCGCACCACCACGAACAGGTAGGCGCCGGCCATCCCGGTCTGCGCCAGCACCGTGCCCCAGGCCGAACCGGCCACGCCGAGCCCGGCGCCGTAGACCAGGCCGGCGTTCAGGCCGAGGTTGGCGGTGAAGCCCGCCACGGCGACCAGCAGCGGGGTCCGGGTGTCCTGGAGCCCGCGCAGCACACCGGTGGCGGCCATCACCATCAGCATCGCCGGGATGCCGAGGGCGCTGATCCGCAGGTATGTCACGGCGTACGGCGCGGCGGTGGCCGAGGCGCCCAGGACGTCGGCCACCCACGGCGCCAGCAGCAGGGTCAGGGCGACCACGCCGGCCGAGAGCGCCAGGGCGAGCCAGATGCCGTCGATCCCCTGCTGGACGGCGGCGCGGCGGTCCCCGGCGCCGATCCGGCGGGCGACCGCCGCCGTGGTGGCGTAGGCGAGGAAGACGAAGACCCCGGTGGCGGTGGTGAGTGCGGCCGAGGCGACGCCGACACCGGCCAGCTGCGCGGTGCCGAGGTGGCCCACGATGGCCGAGTCGGCCATCAGGAACAGCGGCTCGGCGACCAGGGCGCCGAAGGCCGGGACGGCGAGGGCGAGGATCTCCCGGTCGTGCCGGCGGCGGTCGGTGGTGGAGGCGGTCATGCGGTCAAGGCTACTCATCCACAGGTAATGAGTACCAGCCGGTTTGAGGTGTTACTCGAAATCCTGAGCGACGGCTGCGGTGCGGTGTGTGTCCACGGCCACCCGGGTGTGTGTGAAGAATTTCTCATGCACAGCCCCTGGAAGGGGTAGTCGCAGGTCAGCTGGTTGACGGTGGATCGATGGTCTGGTTATCCACAGGTCTTTCCACAGGGGTGTCCACAGGTTTGCGGCACTTCTCCACAGCCTCGGGGCGCTCGTCCACACCCCCTGTGGATAACCGCCTTGGCCGAAGGGCTCCCGGCGCCTTAGCGTGGGCTTTCCGGCCGACACTCCCGCCCCGCCCCGGCGTCCGACTCGTCGGTGCGGTGGTTGTAGAAATGCGGTGGCGCACCATGGGGAGCGCGGCTTCGCTCCACCCAGCCACCGGCAAGGCCCGCTCCAACTCGCACCACTGCTGATCGGGGAACACGCGTGACCGGCCCCCAGTACGACGACCACGACGCCCCGCCGCCGGAGGAGGACTGGCCCACGGCCGAGGACCCCTTCCCCGCCGGAGCCTTCGCCGACGTGCCGTTCCCGGACGGCCCCGGCGACCGGCTGCCGGTCTCGCGCGGGCGCGGCAACGGCGGCGGCCAGGGGGGCGGCCAGGGCGGTTTCCAGAAGGGTGGCAAGGGCTCCGGGGGCTTCCAGCGCGACGGCAAGCGGCGTCAGGGCGACGACGAGCGTCCCGAGGGCGTCGACGGCTTCGAGCGGGTCCCCCCGCAGGACCTCGCCGCCGAGCAGTCGGTCCTCGGCGGCATGCTGCTCTCCAAGGACGCCATCGCCGACGTCGTCGAGGTGCTCAAGCCGGCCGACTACTACCGGCCCGCCCACGAGCTGATCCACGGCGCGATCCTCGACCTCTACGCCCGCGGCGAGCCGGCCGACCCGATCACCGTGGCCGGCGAGCTGACCAAGCGCGGCGAACTCACCAGGGTCGGCGGCCCGGGGTACCTGCACACCCTGGTCAACTCCGTCCCGACCGCGGCCAACGCCGAGTACTACGCCGAGATCGTCCACGAGCGCGCGGTGCTGCGCCGGCTGGTCGAGGCCGGCACCCGGATCGCCGGCATGGGCTACGCCGCCGAGGGCGACGTCGACGAGATCGTCAACGCGGCCCAGGCCGAGATCTACGCCGTCACCGAGCAGCGCACCAACGAGGACTACGCGCCGCTCGCCGACATCATGGAGGGCGCCCTCGACGAGATCGAGGCGATCGGCTCCCGCAACGGCCAGATGTCCGGCGTCCCGACCGGCTTCGCCGACTTCGACCAGCTGACCAACGGCCTGCACCCCGGCCAGATGATTGTCATCGCCGCCCGTCCGGCCATGGGAAAGTCCACCCTGGCGCTGGACTTCGCCCGGGCCTGCTCGATCCACAACAAGCTGCCGAGCGTGATCTTCTCGCTCGAAATGGGGCGCAACGAGATCGCCATGCGTCTGCTCTCCGCCGAGGCCCGGGTCGCCCTGCACCACATGCGGTCCGGGAACATGACGGACGACGACTGGACGCGGGTCGCCCGCCGGATGCCGGACGTCAGCGAGGCGCCGCTCTTCATCGACGACTCGCCGAACCTGTCGATGATGGAGATCCGCGCCAAGTGCCGCCGGCTCAAGCAGCGCAACGACATCAAGCTGATCGTCATCGACTACCTCCAGCTGATGCAGTCCGGCGGCTCCCGCCGGGCCGAGAACCGTCAGCAGGAGGTCTCCGACATGTCGCGAAACCTGAAGCTGCTGGCCAAGGAGCTGGAGGTCCCGGTGATCGCGCTCTCCCAGCTGAACCGTGGTCCCGAGCAGCGCACCGACAAGCGGCCGATGGTCTCCGACCTGCGTGAGTCCGGCTCGATCGAGCAGGACGCCGACATGGTCATCCTGCTCCACCGCGAGGACGCGTACGAGAAGGAGTCCCCGCGCGCGGGCGAGGCCGACCTGATCGTCGCCAAGCACCGAAACGGTCCGACGGCCACCATCACCGTGGCTTTCCAGGGCCACTATTCCCGCTTTGTCGACATGACGAGGGACTGACCGTTTCCTGCCCCAGTCCCGTTGTGGGGCAAGGAAATTGTCTTTGTTTCGTACCCGGGCCTTCTGTACTCTGTGCGAGCGTTATTTGATGATCATTCAATAACCCTTGGGGGGTACGGTGCCTCGCCACCGTCTTATCGTCATCGCGGCCGCCGTTGCGGCCGGTGTCGCCGTCGTTCCGGGTCCGGCCCAGGCCGCCGGTTCGCCCGCTCCCTCCGCCGGTTCCCATGGTGCTAGCGCCACGCCGGCGAACAAGATCTCCAGCTCGGCGTTCAAGACCGTCAGCAGCCCCGTCGAGTCCTCGGTCGCGAAGCCGCGCGCGGCCGCGCCGTCCGCCCAGAACGGGCCCGCCGCGCAGGAGACCGCGGGCGCCCCGGCCGCCATCCCCAACCTGGGGACCAGCGTGCTGGTGCAGGGCACCACCGCCTACGGCGTCAGCCTGAAGGCCGACATCGTCAGCGACCCCGTCGCCGTCAACGTCGTGATCTCGTGGGGCGACGGCACCACGACCCAGGCGTCCACCAACGGCACCAGCACGGTCGAGCGCACGCACACCTACGCGAAGCTCGGCGTGTACGACGTCAAGGTGGAGCTCTCCACCGCCACCGCCACCGCGTCCAACGGCGTGACCATCGCGACCCCGGGTTCGGCCTACACCCCGGCCGGTCCGGCGCGTCTGCTGGACACCCGTGACGGCACCGGCGTGGGTTCCGCCGCCAAGGTGCTGCCCGACCACGCCGTCCAGGTGAAGATCGCCGGCAACGCCGGGGTCCCGGCCGGGGTCACCGCCGTGGCGCTCAACATCACGGTCACCGACCCGGTCGGCGGCGCGGGCCACATCATCGCGTACCCGGACGGCACCGAGCGGCCGACCACGTCGAACGTCAACTACACCGAGGGCCAGACCGTCCCGAACCTGGCCATCGTCCCGGTCGGCGCCGACGGCTACGTCACCCTGTTCAACCGTGGTGCGGCCTCGGTGAACCTGATCGCCGACATCGCCGGCTACTTCAGCCACGCCCCGGCCGCCGGCTACACCGGCGTCTCCCCCACCCGCGTGGTCGACACCCGGGAGGGCCTCGGCACCGCCCGCGGCCAGGTCGCCGGCTGGACGTCGTTCCCGGTCCAGGTGCGCGGCGCCGCCGGCGTTCCGTCCGGGGCCAAGGCCGTGGCGCTCAACGTCACCGTGACCGACCCGAAGACCGACGGTCACCTGACCGTCTACCCGGGCGGCCAGGCTGCCCCGACCGCGTCCAACGTGAACTTCCGGGCCGGTCAGACCGTCGCCAACTCGGTGATCGTGCCGATCGGCGCCGACGGCCGGATCCAGGTGCTCAACGGCGCCGGGGGCGGGTCCGACGTGATCGTGGACGTCGTCGGCTACTACAGCGACGACAGCAAGAGCGCCTTCCTTCCGGTCCAGCCGCTGCGTCTGCTGGACACCCGCGAGGCCTCCTGGGGCATGGGCCCGCTGAACGGCCAGAACTACATCTACATGCCGCTGTCGGACGGGCTCCCGCAGTTCACCGGCTTCGTGCTCAACAGCACGGTGACCAACACCAAGGACGCCGGCCACCTGGCGGTCTTCCCGGACCCGAACAGCATCGACCGGTACAACAACGGCACGGCGACCCTGCCGGTCAAGCCGAACATCTCCACGCTCAACTGGAAGGCCGGGGACACCGTCCCGAACCTCGTCCAGGCGAACCCCGGGGTCAACGGCATCGTCGACTTCTGGAACGCCAGCGGCGGCGACATCGACCTCGTCGTCGACATGTTCGGCGTCTACCAGAACAACTGATCCGCGGGGGATGACCTCGTAGCCCCGGGGGCGGCCGTCGCAACGGCCGCCCCCGGGCGCTTCACGGGGCCCGGACCCGGCTGCGGAGCCGGTGCTCTGGGGACGACGGGTTCCGGTGGATGGACTACTGTCCTCGCCGTGACTCAAATACGACTGCGGCTTCCCGGTAGAGCCGGAGGGACTACGCGAGGGGCGGCGGCCGTAGGAGCCGGATCCCGGCTCGGATGGCTCGACGCCCTGCGGGGTCTGGCCGCCCTGATGGTGGCACTGCACCACTTCGGCATCCTCGAAATGCTGCCGTTCGGCGGCGCGATCTGGGGGCACTTCGACCTGGGTCTGTACGGTGTGATGCTGTTCTTCCTGGTCAGCGGCTACATCATCCCGGCCTCGCTGGAACGCCGGGGTGACGTCCGGGCCTTCTGGGTGGGGCGCCTGTTCCGCATCTACCCGGCGCTGATCGCCACCTTCGCGGTGTCGCTCATGATGCTGCCCGAGGGCGACGGCTCGGTGGCGCTGTTCCGCACCGGCCACAACCTCATCTCGCTCGTCGCCAACGCGACGATGCTCCAGGACATGCTGAACGTGGTCAACGGCATGGGCGTGACCTGGACGCTCACCTACGAGATGATCTTCTACTTCCTCGTCACCGGCCTGTTCACCCTCGGCTGGCACAAGCGCAGCAGCAGCTTCGCCGTCGGCTTCGCCGCCGTGGGGCTGGTGTTCGGCGGTTCGCTCGCCACCACCACGATCACCCACGACCTGGACACGACCCGCAACCTCGTCCTGGCGGCGGCCCTGATCGTGGTGATGGGCTACGCCTGCATGCTCAGCGGCAACCCGGTGCTGACCCGCACCGGCGCTGTCCTGGTGGCCGGGCTCGGAGCCGTGCTGCTGCTCAACAACAGCCGGGCCCCCGTCTTCGAGACCCTGCTGATCTTCGCCACGATGTTCGCCGGCACGGTGCTGTACCGGGCCGAGCACGGCCAGATCGACCGCCTGCAGGCGTGGCTGTGCTGCGGGTTCGTGGTGGTCGCGGGAGTGGCGATCGGCTGGATGTACAACCGCAACGGCGTCGAGCAGAACACCTGGACCTCGGGCTGGATCGCCTGGTCGGCGTCCTACGCCGGGGCCTGGGCGACCTTCCTCGGCGGGATGGCGCTGCGCAAGCGGCGGTTCCCGAAGGTGCTCACCTGGCTCGGCGCGGTCAGCTTCTCGCTGTACCTGCTCCACATCCCGCTGCTGCACACCATCGCCCCGCTGCTGGCGCACCCGGCTCCGACCACGCCCGGTGCGAAGACGCTGTGGGTGCTGGAGTACCTGGCCATCGCGCTGACCGCCGCCTACCTGATGTACCGGCTGGTGGAGCTGCCCTTCCAGAAGCTGGGCCGCAAGCTGCTGAAGGCGGTCGAGCGGCGGTTCCCCGGCGGGCCGCCGGCCGCGCCGGAGGGCTCCGCCCGTCCGGGGGCGGCCCAGGTGCCCGCCGAACCCGTCCGGATACCGGCCGAGGTCGGTTCCGGCACGGGCTGATCCCGGCTGATCCCGGAGCCGGACCGAAGGTGGGCGGTCGGCCGCGTGAGAGACGCGGCCGGCCGCCCACCGGCGTTCCCGGGTACCGCCCTGCCCCGGGGCGCGGCCGTCAGAGGGTGACGGTGGCGCGGAAGAGCGTCGCGCCGGTGCCGGTCAGCCTGGTGCCGGTGCCGGTCGCGGGGAGGAAGGCGGACTCACCGCTCGCGAGGTCCAGGGTGGTGCCGTCGGCGGCGGTGAGGCGGGCGGTGCCGGCGGTGCAGAGCAGGATCTGCGGGCCCCGGCCGTCGATCTCGCGCTCGCGGCCGTCCAGGGTGAAGCGGGAGAGCCGGAACTCGTCGATCGGGACGGGGTAGAGCTCCTCGCCGGGGGTGGCGTCGACGGCGGTCGGGAGCAGCAGGTCCGGGGCGCCGGAGGAGAACTCGACGACCTTGAGCAGCTCCGGCACGTCGATGTGCTTGGGGGTGAGGCCGGCCCGCAGCACGTTGTCGGAGTTGGCCTGCAGCTCGACGCAGGAGCCGTGCAGATAGGCGTGCGGCACGCCGGCGCCGAGGTAGAGCGCCTGGCCGGCCCGGAGCCGGACGGCGTTGAGCAGCAGCGCGGCGATCAGGCCGCGGTCGCCGGGGAAGTCGCGGGTGATCCGGGTGTACAGCGCGTACGGGCCGTCCGGGTCCCCGGCGGCGGCCTTGTCGACCGCCTCGGCGGTGTCCCGGACGGTCGCGGCGGCGGTGGCCCCGTCCATGGTGAGGATCGCGGCCAGGGTGCTGCGCAGCGCCTCGGACTCGTCCTCGGCGCCCAGCAGGGCGATCAGCGGGTCGAGCGCCGGCACCTGGAGCCCGGCCATCACGGCGGCCGCGCCGGCCGGGGTGCGGAAGCCGCAGAGGCCGTCGAAGTCGCCGAGTGCGCAGATGAGTTCGGGCTTGTGGTTGGCGTCGCGGTAGCTGCGGTGCGGGGCGTCCAGGGGGATGCCCAGGGCGTTCTCCGCGGCGTACCCGGCCCGGGCCTGGTCGAGGCTCGGGTGGGCCTGGATCGAGAGCGGGAGGCCGGCGGTCAGGACCTTGAACAGGAACGGGAGCACGGGGCCGAACCGGGCCACGGTGGCGGCGCCCAGCTCGCCCTCGGGGTCGGCGGCGATCAGCTCGTCCAGGGGACGGGGGCCGTCACCGCGGTCGGCCCGTGAGGGTGCGCCGGGGTGGGCGCCCATCCAGAGCTCGGCCTGCGGTTCACCGGTGGGTTCCTGCCCGAGCAGCTCCGGGAGTGCGGTGACCGACCCCCAGGCGTACGGGCGGACAGTGTTGACGAGCCTGTCCATGCGCGCGGTCCTGCTCCTCTGCTGCAGTGGCTGGTGTGCCGGATCGCCGGTTCGCCGGAGGCGGACCCGCGTGCGGGCGGTCCGGGCAAAGGCCGGGCATCGACCCTAGCCGACCGGTGCCGCCACCGGGGAAACGGCCGGGGCGGGCGGGGAGTGCCGTAGCCGTACCGGCGGCCCGAGGGCGCGGTAGTAGGATGCCAGGACGCAGTGGTTTCCCACAGTGGTGACCAACTCGGCGGGATGCCGAAGGGGACTGCGTTCCAGAGCCCGACACCGGCCGAGAGGTTTGTACGTGACCGTGAACCAGCAGAGTTTTGCTGATCTCGGCAGGGTGCTGGTGATCATTCCGACGTTCAACGAGGCGGAGAACGTCGAGCGGATCGTCGGCCGGGTCCGTGCCGCGGTGCCCGAGGCCCACGTCCTGGTCGCCGACGACAACAGCCCCGACGGCACCGGTGAGCTGGCCGACAAGCTGGCCGCCGAGGACCTCAACGTGCACGTCATGCACCGGCTGGGCAAGGAAGGCCTGGGCGCCGCCTACCTGGCCGGGTTCGCCTGGGGCATCGAGCACGGCTACGACGTCCTGGTCGAGATGGACGCGGACGGTTCGCACCAGCCCGAGGAGCTCGACCGGCTGCTGGGCGCGCTGCGCGGTGCCGACCTGGTGCTGGGCTCGCGCTGGGTGCCGGGCGGCCGGGTGGTGAACTGGCCGAAGTCGCGGCTGCTGCTCTCGCGCGGCGGGTCGACGTACTCGCGGCTGATGCTGAACGTGCCGATCCGCGACGTCACCGGCGGCTACCGGGCGTTCCGCAAGGAGACCCTGCTCGGCCTGGGTATGGACGAGGTCGCCTCGGCCGGCTACTGCTTCCAGGTCGACCTGGCCTGGCGGACGGTCAAGGCCGGCTTCAAGGTGGCCGAGGTGCCGATCACCTTCGTCGAGCGCGAGCTGGGCGCGTCCAAGATGAGCCGGCACATCGTGATCGAGGCGCTCTGGCGGGTCACCGCCTGGGGCGTCACCGACCGGATCGCCAAGCTGACCGGCCGCGGTGCCGGCCGCAAGGGCTGACGGTCGCACGAGAACGAGAACAAGAGCAAGAACAAGAACAAGAACAGAGCCGACCCGGCGGCAGAGCCGGGACGGTGGAGAAGTCGAAGAGCGCTCGGGCCCGCCTGTGGGAAACAGGCGGGCCCGAGCGCTCTTCGTCGTTCCGGGGCGGTGCCGTCCGGGCCGCGGTTCAGCAGCCGCCGGGCGGCCTGAGCGCGCTCGCCGGCAGGTGGCGGTCGGCCCAGAGGGCGAGCTCGGTGAGGGCGGGGCGCAGCGCGGCGCCGGCCTCGGTGAGCCGGTAGCTGACGCGCAGCGGCGGTCCCTCGTCGACCTGGCGCAGGACGAGCCCGGCCTCGGCCAGCTCGGTGAGGCGGTCGGAGAGCATGCGCTCGCTGATGCCGGGGATGGCGCGGCGCAGTTCGGAGAAGTAGCCGGGCCCGTTGTTGGTGAGCACGGCCACGATCAGGCCGGTCCAGCGCTTGCCGAGCAGCGTGAAGACCCGGGTCAGCGCCACTTCGGCACCGGTGCAGACCGGTCCCGCCGCGCACTCCGCGGGGAGCGCGTGGGCCTCGTCGGTCGCTACCTCGTGCTGGGCCATGCGTACAGCGTACCGGTCCGTCCCTAGTGACTGTAGAAAAGTAAGCTGCTACGGTACTTGCAGCTGCGGGGGAAAAAGCAGCTACTAATCCGATGGAGGTCCGCCATGCCCACCCTGCTGCACATCGACTCGTCCGCCTTCACCGACGGCTCGGTCTCCCGCGAGGTCTCGGCCGCCTTCCGGGCCGCCTGGCAGGCCCAGCACCCCGACGGCACGGTGATCCACCGCGACCTGGCCGCCCGGCCGGTGCCGCACCTGGACGCCGACGGCATCTCCGCGAGCGCCGTCCCGGCCGACGGGCGCAGCCCCGCGCAGGCCGCCGCCTTCGCCCTGCGCGAGGAACTGATGAGCGAGCTGGAACAGGCCGACGCCGTCGTCATCGGCACCCCGATGTACAACTTCACGATCCCGTCCAGCCTCAAGGCCTGGCTGGACCAGGTGATCCTGGTCGGCCGCACGGCGGGGGAGAGCCCCTCGGCGGCGGGCAAGCCGGTCACGGTGGTCGCGGCGCGCGGCGGCTCCTACGCACCCGGCGCCCCGCGCGAGCCGTACGAGTTCGTCACCACCTACCTGGAGAAGGTGCTGACCGGGATGCTCTCGCTGGAGGTCGACTTCATCGTCCCCGAGTTCACCCTCGCACCGGTCGTCCCGGCGATGGCCGGCTTCGTCCAGCAGGCCGCCGACTCCAAGGCCCGGGCGCTGGAGGACGCGGAGCGCAAGGCCAAGGCGCTCGCCGCCTGAGACCGGCCCGTCCGGTGACGCCCGCGGCCGCTCGCGCGGCGGCGGGCGTCACCGTGGAAGGCGCCCCCGCCGGGCGCGCCTTCCGGGCATTCGGCGGGTCGTACTCCCATGCTGTAGGGCGCAGGAAGTCCGACCGCCGAACCAGAGGGAGCAGCCAGTGACGTCGTCCCCGCCCGAGGACAGCGCCGGAGCGGAGCGTGCGGGCGCCGCGGACACCACCGGCACCGGCCCGGGGAGGAACGGGGCCGCGGAGGCGCCGGCGGCCGGGCCGCTGGAGACCGCCGTCTTCACCGGCCCCGAATCGGCCTTCTTCGCCACCTCCACCCTGATCCTCGGTGAGCGCACCGCGATCCTGGTCGACGCCCAGCTCACCCGCAGCGCCGGCCGCCAACTGGCCGAGTGGGTGGCCGGCAAGGGCCGCCGGCTGCTGGCCATCGTCATCACCCACCACCACCCCGACCACTACTTCGGCGCGGAGGAGGTGCTCAGGCTCTTCCCGGACGCGCAGCTGCTCGCCGCCCCGCCGGTGGTGGACGGCATCCTGCGGACCGCCGCCGCCAAGGTCGCGCAGTGGAAGCCGGTCTACGGGGACGACATCCCCGACCACCCGCTGGTCCCCGCCCCGCTGCTGCCCCAGCCGCTGATGATCGACCGCCAGGTGATCCCGGTGCTGCTGCTCGGCCAGGGCGACTGCGGCGGCTCCACCGTGGTGCACGTGCCCGGCATCCGCACCGTGATCGCCGGGGACTTCGTCTACAACGGCACCCACGTCTGGACCGCCGACACCACCCCCGCGGAGCGCGTCGTCTGGGGCCGCAACCTCGGCCGGATCGCCGAACTCGGCGCCGAGCGGGTGATCGCCGGCCACCGGGCGCCCGGCCAGGGCGACGACGCCGGCCGGGTGCTCGCCTTCACCGGCGAGTACCTGCAGGACTTCGACCGGCTGCTCGCCGAGCACCCGGACGACCCGGAGGAGCTGGCCACCGCGATGAACGAGCGGTACGGGGAGCTGACCCTGCCGGCCATCCTGGAGCTGAGCGCCGCCGCCAACACCGCCCGCCACCGGCAGCCGGAGGAGGACGACGGGATCGTCGACGCCGAGATCGTCGAGGACGAACCCGAGGACTGAACCGGGCCCGGCCGGCCCGGGGCGGATACTGGCCGCATGACGCCGTTCGACGTGATCGTGCCGGCCGGTGGCGCCGCCCGCAGGCTCGGGGGAGTGGACAAGCCCGGCCTCACCGTCGGCGAGACGACCCTGCTCGACCGGGTGCTCACCGCCTGCGCCGGAGCCCGGACGACCGTGGTGGTCGGCCCGGCCCGGCCCACCACCCGCACCGGCGTGCGCTGGACCCGTGAGCGGCCACCGGGTGGCGGGCCGGTGGCGGCCGTCGCGGCCGGCCTGGCCGAGGTCACGGCCGACGCGGTGCTGCTGTTCGCCGCCGACCTGCCGTTCCTGGACGAGCGGACCGTCCGCCGGCTCGCCGCCGCGCTCGCCGGGGCGGACCGGGAGACCGAGGCCGTCGTCATGGTCGACGCCGCCGGCCGCGACCAGCCGCTCGCCGCCGCCTACCGCACCGCCGCCCTGCGCACGGCCCTGGCCGCCCTCGGCGAACCGGCCGGCCTCCCGCTGCGCCGCCTGACCGGCGGCCTGCGGACGCTGCGGCTGGCCGACACCGACGACGTCACCTACGACTGCGACACCTGGGAGGACCTGGAGCGTGCCCGTGAGCGGGAGCGGGGGTAGTCCGGGGCCGACGTGCCCCACCGGGCGCGCGCCCCGGTCGGGCACGTCCCGGTCGGACACGTCCCGGGTGGCCCGGTACGAGGGGCCTCACGCTGCCCCCGTACCCGTGTGAGGGAAACGACGCGCGCCGCTCACCGGGCAAACACCCCCGCGAAACCGGTGATCAGGCAGCATGGGGCCCATGGAGCGCACGCTGGATGACTGGATCGCCGAGGTCGCGGAAGAGCTGGGGATCGACCTGGACGTCGACGTCCACGGACTGCTCGACCTTGCCCGGGTGGTCGCACACGGGGTGGCCCGGCCCGCCGCGCCGCTGACCGCCTTCCTGGTCGGCTACGCGGCGGCGCAGCAGGGCGGCGGCCCGGAGGCGGTCGCCGCGGCGTCCCGGCGCACGGCCGAGCTGGCCGCGCGCTGGGTGGCGGCGGCCGGGCCGGAACAGCCGTGAGCACGGCCGAGGAGGCCCCCGTGCTCGGCCTGAAGCCCGCCGGACCGCCGGCCCTCACCTGGGGGCAGGCCCGGGAGACCGCCCGCCGCGCCGGGTCGCGCCCGCTGCCGCCCGAGCTGCTCGACCTGGCCGGGGCGCTCGGCCGCACCCTGGCCGAGCCGCTCACCGCGCTCACCGACCTGCCCGCCTTCGACACCTCGGCGATGGACGGCTGGGCCGTCTCCGGGCCGGGCCCCTGGCGGGTCGCCGGGCGGCTGCTGGCCGGTGAGCCGGCCGGGGCGCCGCTGGCCGACGGCGCGGCCGTCGAGATCGCCACCGGTGCCCAGCTGCCGCCCGGCGCCACGGCCGTGCTCCGGCGCGAGCACGGCGCGCAGGACGGGGTGCTGCTGCACGACCGGACCCCGGGCTCGCTGACCACCGGTCAGGACGTCCGCCCGCGCGGCCAGGAGTGCCGCCGGGGCGAGGTGCTGCTCGCGGCCGGTACGCGGGTCGGCCCGGCCGCGCTGGGCCTGGCCGCGGCCAGCGGCCACGACCGGCTGGCCGTCCGCCGCCGTCCGGTGGTCGAACTCCTCGTCCTGGGTGACGAACTGCTCGGCTCCGGGCTGCCGCGCCCCGGCCTCGTCCGGGACGCGCTCGGCCCGCTGCTGCCGCCGTGGCTGCGCGCGGCCGGCGCCGAGGTGGGCGCGGTGCGCGCCGTCCGGGACGACTTCGGGCTGCTCCGGGACGCCGTGCGGCACTCCGCCGCGGACGTGGTGGTCACCACCGGGGGAACGGCCGCCGGGCCGGTCGACTTCCTGCACCGGGCGCTCGCCGAGGCCGGCGGCCGGCTGCTGGTGGACGGGGTGGCCGTCCGCCCCGGTCATCCGATGCTGCTCGCCGAGCTCCCGGGCGGCCGCCACCTGGTGGGCCTGCCCGGCAATCCGCTGGCCGCGGTGGCCGGCACCGTCACGCTGGCCCTGCCGCTGCTGCACGCCCGCGGCGGCCGGTCGGCCGGTGAGCCGGTGCTCGCGCCCGCCGCCGTCGAGCTGCCCGGCCACCCGGCGGACACCCGGCTGCTGCCGGTCCGCCGGACCCTGCGCGGCGCCGTCCCGCTGGCCTTCGACGGGCCGGCGATGCTGCGCGGCCTGGCCCGGGCCGAGGCGCTCGCGGTGGTGCCGCCCGGCGGGGTGGCGGCCGGCGAGGCGGTGGAGTTGCTGGACACCCCCTGACCGGCCGGCTTCCGGGCCGGCCCGGCCGTTCCGATTCCGAGCCGTTCCGATTCCGAGCCGTCCCGATTCCGGGCCGTTCCGGGCCTCAGCCGGCGGGCGAGACGGCCGGCCGGATGGTGATGACCCGGTCGGTGAGGTGGAGGGTGGCGGCCTCCGGGTCGTTGAAGTTGAGCACCCGCCGGCCGCGCACCACCGCGACGACGAGGTCCGCGCACTCGCGCGGGCTGTGCCCGGCCTCGGCCCGGGTGACCGGGCGCTCGTAGATGTCGAGGCCGGTGCCGTAGGTGAGCAGGTCCTCCATCACCGCGCCGGCGTGCGGGCTGAGCATCGACATGCCGAGCAGCCGGCCGGCCGAGCTGGAGCTGGTGACCACGACGTCGGCGCCGCTCTGGCGGAGCAGCGGGGCGTTCTCGTCCTCCCGGACGGCGGCGACCACGGTGGCGGCCTTGTTGAGCTGACGGGCGGTCAGGGTGATCAGGACGGCGGTGTCGTCGCGTTCGGGGGCGACGACGACGCGGGAGGCGCGGGGGAGTTCGGCGCGCAGCAGGGTGTCGGTGCGGGTCGCGTCGCCGACCACACCGACCAGTCCGTCCAGGGTGGCCTGCTCGATGACCTTGCGCTGCGGGTCGACGACCACGATCTCGTCCCGGCGGACGCCCTGGCCGAGCAGGGTGTCGACGGCGCTGCGGCCCTTGGTGCCGTAGCCGATCACGACGGTGTGTTCCCTCACTGCGGACCTCCAGCGTCCGATCCGCCACTGCAGGCGGGTGCGTTCGGTGAGCACTTCGAGCGTGGTGCCGACCAGGATGATCAGGAAGAGCACGCGCAGCGGTGTGATCACGAAGATGTTGGTGAGCCGGGCGCTGTCGCTGAACGGGGTGATGTCGCCGTACCCGGTGGTGGAGAGCGTCACGGTGGCGTAGTAGGCCGCGTCGAGGAGGTCCACGCCCCCGCCCGCGTTGTCGTTGTAGCCGGCGCGGTCCAGCCAGACGATCACGGTGGTGGCCACCAGCACGCCGAGTGCCAGCAGCAGCCGCCCGGACACCTGGCGCAGAGGTGCCCGGGGTTTGCGCGCGGGCATGATGACCCGGTCGCCCGCCTCCACGTCGGACTCCGCACGGCCGGTGCGGCGCCCCGGCAGGCGGTGCCGGACGCCGGTCTCGTCCGGCTCGGAGGGCTGCTCACCGTTGGTCACCCGTCCAGGATGGCGTGGCCGCCGGGCGGCGTGGGACCGGGGTGGCTGCCCGGGCGTGTCGGTGCCGGGGCGGCGCGGCCGGGCGGAGCAGGTGTCACGGCCCGGAAACCACGGCCCCGTTCGGCGGCGGAAGCCGGTTGCGGCCGGTCGCGGCCGTTGTGGCCGGCCGCCGACCCGGGCCGCGCGAGGCGCCTCCGCGTGGTGGCCGGTACGCAGTAGCTTCGGGGCATGTACGCGATGACGATTCCTGAACCCGGCGGGCCCGAGGCACTGGTCTGGGCCGAGGTGGCGGACCCGGTGCCCGGCGAGGGCGAGGTCCTGGTCGAGGTGGCGGCCACCGCGGTCAACCGCGCCGACCTGCTCCAGCGGCAGGGCTTCTACAACCCCCCGCCCGGCAGCCCGTCCTACCCCGGACTGGAGTGCGCGGGCCGGATCGTCGCGCTCGGGCCCGGGGTGGCCGGCTGGGCGGTCGGCGACGAGGTCTGCGCGCTGCTGGCCGGCGGCGGCTACGCGCAGCTGGTGGCGGTGCCGTCCGGGCAGCTGCTGCCGGTGCCGAAGGGCCTCACCGTCGAGGAGGCCGCGGCGCTGCCCGAGGTGGTCTCGACGGTCTGGTCCAACGTCTTCCTCACCGCCCACCTGCGACCGGGCGAGACGGTGCTGCTGCACGGCGGCGCCAGCGGCATCGGGACGATGGCGATCCAGCTGGCCAAGGCGGTCGGCGCCCGGGTGGCGGTGACGGCGGGCAGCGCGGAGAAGCTGGCGCGGTGCGCCGAGCTGGGCGCGGACATCACGATCAACTACCGCGAGCAGGACTTCGTCGAGGTGCTCCGGGAGGCCACCGGCGGCGCGGGTGCGGACGTGATCCTGGACATCATGGGCGCCAAGTACCTCCAGCGGAACGTGGACGCACTGGCGGTCAACGGCCGGCTGGTGATCATCGGGCTGCAGGGCGGCGTGCAGGGCGAGCTCGACCTCAACACGCTGCTGCGCAAGCGCGGTGCGGTGATCGCCACCAACCTGCGCGGGCGGCCGCTGGCGGAGAAGGCCGCGATCGTGGCGGCGGTGCGCGAGCACGTCTGGCCGCTGGTCGAGTCCGGGGTGGTCAGGCCGGTGATCGACCGGGTGCTGCCGCTGACCGATGCCGCCGAGGCGCACCGGGTGCTGGCCGCCGGCGAGCAGGTCGGCAAGGTGGTGCTGCGGGCCTGACGGCGGCCGCCGCGGGCGCGGGGGCGGCGGGGCGGTTGGTGCACAGCCGTTCGAAATGCCCGGAATGCCGGATTGTGTGAATCTGGTCGGGAGCTGTCCCGCCGCCGACCCCGCCCCCGTGCGCGGTCGGCCGTCGGAAGGACCTCGACCGTGGCCGCACCTTCGAAGACGTTCCCCGGGCTGCTGCCCGCCGCGCCGTGCCGCCGCTGTACCCGGGGCCGCGGCCGACCCACCCGCAGGGACGCCGGCCGTCGCCGGGCCGGCCGCCGGCTGCGGCTGCTGCTGGCGGTGGCGGCGCTCGGAGTCGCCGTTCCGCTGGGCATCGCTCCGGTGGCGGTCGCGGCGACTGCGGCTCCCTCGGAACAACAGTCCGGGGCGGGGGCGGCCTTCGGGACCGGCGTCCCGGCCGACCCGTCCGTGGTGGCCGACCCGTCCGTGGCGGCCGGTCCGTCCGTCGTGGCCGATCCGGCGGAACCCTCGGCGTCCGCGGAGCCCCCGGCGTCAGCAGAGCCTTCGACGTCGGCCGGGCCGTCGACGTCGGCGGGGCCCTCGACGTCGGCGGGGCCCTCGACGTCGGCCGGGCCGTCCGGGCCCGTCAGTGCGCCGGCCACCGGCCCGGGGCGGTCCGGCTCGCCGTCCGCGGGGGCGGTGACCGACCCCGCGCCCCCGGCCTGGCCGTCCTCCGGGGCCGCGCCGAGCGCCGTGCCGACGGACGAGGCGAGCGCGTCGCCGTCGCCGTCCGGCCCGCCCGTGCCCGCCGCGGCCCCGGCGGCGGAGCCCTCGTCGGACGTCTCCGGACCGGCCGACGCACCACCGCGGCACCAGGGCGTCCGCCCCCGTCCGGGGACGGGGGCCGACGGGCCCTGGGCGGACGCGGCCGGGCACCGGCACCGGCCGGCATCGGCGCCCGAGCGTGCCGACGCCGCCCCGGACCGGACCTGGGACCGGGCCCCCGCGCAGGCTCCCGACCGGTTGTCGGAGCAGGCCCCCGCCCAGCCCGCCGAGGCCGGTCAGAACCAGGCGGCGGCCGGACCCGACGCCACCGCTGCGGACGGGGACGCCGCACCCGACAGCGCGGCCCTGGCGGCCGGCCCGGCCGCCCAGCAGGCCGCCGCGACCGGCCCCGCCGTGATCCCCGCCCGGTGGGGCGACGCCTCCACGGTCCAGCTGCCGCTCGGTGCCGGGCTCGGGCTGATCGGCTGCGGGCTGGGACTGATCGGCCTGCGCCTGCGCAAGGGCTGACCCCGGGCGGGGCCCGACGCCCCCGCGCGCGAACTGAGTATCCGTACGGATGCCGGGACGCCGCGCGGGGGCGTACGGTCGTGCCCGGTGACGGGCGGAACGGCCGGAGACGGGGCGGCCGGGGGCTTCCGTCCGGGCAACCCCAGTGAGGGAGAATGTTGTTCATGACGAATCCGATGAACGAGCGCTCGCCGCAGGAGCTGTACCAGGCCATGGGCGGGCAGTCGCAGGACGGCCAGAAGGTGCTGATCGTCGGACCGGACGGGCTGCCGGTGGGCCACGGTTTCGCGGGCTCGGCGGGGGACGACGACGGTGACGGGCCGCGCGAACTCCCGGTGACCGAGATGGTGGAACAGCCCGCCAAGGTCATGCGGATCGGCAGCATGATCAAGCAGTTGCTGGAGGAGGTCCGGGCGGCCCCCCTCGACGAGGCCAGCCGGGCGCGGCTGAAGGACATCCACGCCAGCTCCATCAAGGAGCTCGAACTCGGCCTGGCGCCCGAACTGGTCGCCGAGCTGGAGCGGTTGTCGCTGCCGTTCACCGAGGACTCCATCCCCACCGAGGCCGAGCTGCGGATCGCGCAGGCCCAGCTGGTGGGCTGGCTGGAGGGGCTCTTCCACGGCATCCAGACCGCGCTGTTCGCCCAGCAGATGGCGGCGCGGGCGCAGCTGGAGCAGATGCGCCGGGCGCTGCCGCCCGGTCTGCACGGCGGCGAGCAGGAGGGCGAGGAGCCCGGCGAGGGCCGCGGCATCCGTTCCGGCCCGTACCTGTAGGCCCTTCCCGCCGGTGCGGGGCCCGGCCGGGGGCGGACCGGGCGGTGGGACGTACCGCCACCACCCGCTGCCGGACGGACCGGCGCACGCCGGACCACCGGTGCCGGATCGCGGCTCGGACACAGTGTCGGCCCTGCGCCGATCACCGTCGCCGCGAGCCGATACCCTTGGCCCCTGTCGCAGGCCGGGTGAGCCGCCGCGACAGGGGCGGGCAGGCCGACGGGCCGGCCCCGCAGTACGCACGGACGAGACCGAACGTCACGGTTGCGGCGCCACGGCCGCGCCGAGGGGGAGCAGAGGACCATGAGCGAGCACGGCAACGCGGCGGTCGAGGGCCACTCCCTGGGCAACGGCAGGTACGTGCTGCAGAGGGTGCTCGGCGAGGGCGGCATGGCCTCGGTGCACCTCGCCTACGACAACGTGCTGGACCGCCAGGTCGCGCTGAAGAGCATGCACGCCGAGCTGGGCCGGGACGACACCTTCAAGGAGCGGTTCCGCCGCGAGGCGCAGTCGGTGGCCCGGCTGGAGCACACCAACATCGTCACCGTCTACGACAGCGGCGAGGACATCGCCCCGGACGGTTCCAGCACCCCGTTCATCGTGATGCAGCTGGTCGACGGCAAGGGCCTGCGCGACGCGATCAACGAGGCGGTCGCGCAGTACGGCGCGATGCCCGTGGAGGAGGCGCTGCGGATCACCGTCGGCGTGCTGAACGCGCTGGAGGCCTCGCACGACCAGGGCCTGGTGCACCGTGACATCAAGCCCGGCAACGTCATGTTCGACCGCAAGGGCACCGTCAAGGTGATGGACTTCGGCATCGCCCGCGCGCTGGACAGCGGCGTCACGTCGATGACCCAGACCGGCATGGTCGTCGGCACGCCGCAGTACCTCTCGCCCGAGCAGGCGCTCGGCAAGCCGGTGGACGCCCGCTCCGACCTCTACTCGGTCGGCGTGATGCTCTTCGAGATGCTCACCGGCCGACTGGTCTTCGACGGCGACTCGGCGTTCTCGATCGCCTACAAGCACGTCCAGGAGGAGCCGTCCGCGCCGTCCGCGTACAACCGGGCGGTCGGCCCGGCGGTGGACGCCTTCGTCGCGCAGGCGCTGCGCAAGGACCCGGCGCACCGGTTCCCGAGCGCGGCGGCGATGCGCGACGAGGCGGAGCGGCTGATCGCGGCGGAGAAGGGCGGCGCCAACGGCAACTCCCTCGCCGCCAGCACCCCGCTGCTGATCACCGACGGCCCGCGCTCGGTGCACGCCGCACCGCAGGCGCCGCAGACCCCGCAGCCGTTCCAGCAGCCGTTCCAGACGCCGCCGCCGGCCTTCCAGACCCCGCCGCCGCACATCCAGCAGACGCCGCAGCCCTTCCCGCAGCAGTTCCAGACGCCGCCGCCGGCCTTCCAGACCCCGCAGCCCTTCCCGCAGCAGGCGCACACCCCGCCGCCGCAGCCGATGCCGCCGTTCCAGCCGGCCCCCGCGTCGAACAGCGGCGGCTGCTCCACGGCGCTGGTGATCGTCGGCATCATCATCGGCGTGATCGTGCTGGCGATCATCATCATCGCCATCGTGGTGACCAAGTCGGAGAAGAGCACCGGTACCACGAAGAGCCCGCGCGGGACGGCCGCCGTTCTCCACCTGGACATCCCGGCCGACCGGAATGGCCTGCTCTGACGCGGTACGCCCGGATCGGGCGTGCTACGGGTGACGGCCGGAGGCGGTAGCGTTCGGGGACACGAGGCGACAGGGCACCGCGATCCGAGCGAAGGCCCGGGGCGAGGAGCGATGGCACAGACGCAGCAACCGGACGACGAGGGTGCCCGGGCGTCCGGTCCGGCCGGCGAGGCCCCGTACGCGCCCGGTGCCGGTAGCGACGGCGCCGCCACCACTGCACTCCCGCCGTACGTCGGCGGCCCGCAGACGCCCGGTCGCGGCACCGCGGCACCGCTCGGCACGGTCGGCGACGGCCGCTACCGGCTGACCCACCGGCTCGGCCGCGGCGGCATGGCCGAGGTGTTCGCGGCCCAGGACATCCGGCTGGGCCGGACCGTCGCCGTCAAGCTGCTCCGCGGCGAACTCGCCCAGGACGACATCGCCCGGCTGCGCTTCACGCGCGAGGCGCACGCCGTCGCGGCGCTCAACCACCACTCGATCGTCGCGGTCTACGACACCGGCGAGGAGTACGTCGGGGACGAGTCCACGCCGTACATCGTGATGGAGCTGGTCGAGGGCCGGACCGTCCGCGAGCTGCTGGTGGACGAGGAGGCGCCGCCCGTCGACCAGGCGCTGATCATCATCGCCGGGGTGCTGGAGGCGCTCGCCTACAGCCACCGGCACGGCATCGTGCACCGCGACATCAAGCCGGCCAACGTCATCATCACCACCACCGGCGCGGTCAAGGTGATGGACTTCGGCATCGCCCGCGCGCTGACCGGCACCGCCAGCACCATGACCCAGACCGGCATGGTCATGGGCACCCCGCAGTACCTCTCGCCCGAGCAGGCGCTCGGCAAGCCGGTCGACCACCGCTCCGACCTGTACGCGGCCGGCTGCATGCTCTACGAGCTGCTGACGCTGCGCCCGCCGTTCACCGGCGACACCCCGCTCTCGGTGGTCTACCAGCACGTGCAGGACATGCCGGTGCCGCCGTCGCAGGCCAACCCGCGGGTGCCGGCCGGGCTCGACCCGCTGGTGCTGCGCTCGCTGGCGAAGAACCCGGACGACCGCTTCCAGGACGCCGACGAGTTCCGCGCCCACCTCCAGCACGCGCTGCGCGAGATGCACGGCGCCAGCGGGGCCTGGGCGGCCGGTGCCGCGGCGGCCGGGCTGGCGGCGGCCGGCCAGGGCCACAGCGGTGCCACCCCGGTCATCGGCACGGACGAGACGGCCGTCCTCGGGGCCGGGTCCGCCGTACCGGGCGACCAGACCACGATGCTGCCGTACCAGCCGCCCGGCGGCCCGCACACGCCGGCCTCGCCCTACCCGGGCGCCGGCGGGCCGTACGGCGGTGGCGGCGAGGGCCCGGGCGACGGCGGCGACGGTGACGGCCACGGCCGGCGGCGCGGACCGTGGGCCTGGCTGGCCGGTGCCGCGGCGGTGCTGGTCGCGTCGGGCGTCGGGATCGCGCTCGCGCTCAGCGGCGACGGAGGCGGAGGCGGTCACAACCCGACCCCGACGCCCAGCGCGCCGGTCTCGGTGGTCACCTCGCCGGAGGCCATCACGCCCACCACCGGTTCGACCTCGACCACGGCGCCGACCGCGCAGAGCAGCAGCCGGCGGCCGCAGCAGCCGACGGACAACGGCAACAACCAGAGCCCGCCGGCCAGCCAGCCCACCGGCAAGCACACGACGACCCCGACCATGCCGGCCACCGGCACCAGGACGCCGACGTCCACCATGTCGGCGACCGGCACGCCCACCGGCGGTGCGAGCAGCACCCCGACGAGCGGCGGCGGGGCGAGCAGCACCCCGACGACCGGCACCGGGGGCGGGGGCGGGGCGACCGGAACCCAGGCGCCGCCGACGAAGCCGGGGATCCCCACGGGTGGGGCGACCCCTCCGATCGGCGGCGGGAACTGACCACGCGGGCCGGCTGACGGCCCGCAGCGGGTACGGATACGGGTCCGGGCCGGTCGTCGGCCCGGACCCGTCGGCCGCCCGGCCGGTCGTCGGCCCGGGCTGCCGGGTCGGTCGGCGGAGGCGTCCGGGTCAGTTGGCGAAGGCGTCCAGGACCTGCTCGTACTCCTGGCACCACCACGCCAACTGGCCCGCCGAGGCGGGGTAGAGCGGGTCGGCCCGGTGGTCCGCCCGCTGGTAGCGCCACTGGAGCATCCAGAAGTCGTTGAGCCGTTCCCACCAGACCCGGTGCACGGCGGCCGCCAGGTGCTCCGCCGTGGCGGCCCCGGTGGCCCGGTAGGCCTGCGAGTAGTGCCGGACCCGGACGAGGTCGAGCGCCCCCGTCGTCCGGTCGTTGAAGACCAGGGTGGCGGCGCGGACGGCCTCCTCGGCGCGCGGCTGCGGCCCCAGCTTGTCCCAGTCCAGGACCGCCGAGACCCGCTCGTCCAGGTGCAGCAGGTTGAGCCCGTGGAAGTCGCCGTGCGTCCAGCCGGTGGGCGGGGCGGCCTGCGGGGCCGGACGACGGTGGGCGTACTCGGCGAGCAGGTCCAGCCGCTCGGTGAGGCGTCGCTCGACCAGCCCGTCCAGTTCGCCGTGCGGGCGGTGCTCGCGGGCGCGCCGCCGGAGGTCGCGGGCGAGTGCGGCGCTGTCCAGCGGGTCGGCGGTGCGGTAGCCGGCGGGTTGTGCGACCGGGGCGCAGACGTCGTCGAGCGCGCCGTGCAGGCGGCCGAGCAGCGCGCCGAGCGCGTCGCACTGCGACAGGGAGAGGTCGGTACCGTGCCGGTGTCGGCCATCCACCCAGGGGAAGAGCGCGAACAGCCGGCCGCCGAACGCGGCCACCGTGCCGGCCCGTTCGGCACAGCCCAGCGGGGGCGCGACCGGCAGTCCGAGGGCGTGCAGCGCGGCCATCGCGCGGTGGTGCTCGGCGATCGAGCGGCGGTCGGCGGTGGCGGCGTCGACGTAGCACTTCAGGAAGTACGCCCCGGCCTCGGTGGTCACGCGGTAGCCCCGGTTCAGCAGGCCCTCGGCGACCGGCTCGGCGGTCAGCAGACGTCCGACCCGGTAACGGCGCAGGACTTCGGCCAGGGCCGCGTGCGGGACGGGCGGGCTGAGGGTCCCTATCGGGGGAGCGGAGAGGTCGGGGCGGGCCGGGGCGCAGGCGAGGGTCTGGCTGAAAGTCACAGCCCGAGGTTAGGGCCCCCTGGCGGGGGTCCTTGACAAACCGTCAGTTGTCTGTATGCGACAGGGGAGACCGGCTGCGGACGGCCGGTCAGTAGTGCTGGTCGGCCTGGCGCCGGGCGACGAAGGCGGCGGCCTGGGTGCGCCGCTCCATGCCCATCTTGGCGAGCAGGCTGGAGACGTAGTTCTTCACCGTCTTCTCGGCCAGGTGCAGTTCGTTGCCGATCTGGCGGTTGGTCATCCCCTCGCCGATCAGGTCGAGGATGCGCCGTTCCTGCTTGGTGAGCTGGGCCAGCCGCTCGTCCTCCTTCTCGCCGCCGTTGCGCAGCCGGGCCAGTACCCGGCTGGTGGCGACCGGGTCGAGCAGCGACTTGCCGGCCGCGACGTCCCGGACCGCGGTGATCAGGTCGGTGCCGCGGATCGCCTTCAGGACGTACCCGGAGGCGCCCGCCATGATCGAGTCGAACAGCGCCTCGTCGTCCGAGAACGAGGTCAGCATGAGGCACTTGATCTCCGGCAGCCGGGAGCGGATCTCCCGGCAGACCTCGACGCCGTTGCCGTCCGGGAGCCGGACGTCGAGCACCGCGACGTCGGGGTGGACGGCGGGGATCCTCGTGATCGCCTCGGCGGCGGTGCCGGCCTCGCCGACCACCTCGATGTCGTCCTCGACCGAGAGGAGATCGTGGACGCCCCGCCGGACCACCTCGTGATCGTCGAGCAGGAATACCCTGATTTGTCCGTTATCAGTCACGCACAAAGCCTCCCATATCACCCTACGAAAGACCTATCGCCCGCCCCTCCCCGGGGTCGTTATCCGGCCACCGCGGCGGAAACCGATGCCGGTAACCCCCTTACGTACGGGCCTCCACCCGGATAACGTGCGCAGGTGTCCTGAAGGCGACCGATTTTGAGAGCTGCGCCACACCCGCAGTTGTCAGAGCTCAACAACTAGGACGTCCTAGCGCAAGCGCGATTGAAGCCGCCGCTGGGTAACGTTCTCGTGAGGGACGCCGTCGGAAAAGGATCACCACCTGCCTCGCAGTCGGTGCGCACACCCACGCGCGCCCCGCGAGGCGGTGACCGGACCGGTCACCGGCGACCCCGGGCGGCCGGACAGACCGAGGAGTGAACGTGACCGTCAAAAGCACGGCGAGGGCTCGCAAGAAGGCGGCCCCCGGCGTCCCTGACACCCTCCGCGCCACGGGTACGGACGCCCAGCCGGAGCTCGTACAGCTGCTCACCCCGGAAGGCGAGCGGATCGAGCACCCGGACTACCCGCTCACCACCACTCCGGACGAGCTGCTTGCCCTCTACCGCGACCTGGTGCTGGTGCGCCGGTTCGACGCCGAGGCGACCTCGCTGCAGCGCCAGGGCGAGCTGGGCCTCTGGGCCTCGCTGCTCGGCCAGGAGGCCGCCCAGGTCGGCTCCGGCCGGGCCATGCGCACCGGCGACTACGCCTTCCCCACCTACCGCGAGCACGGCGTGGCCTGGTGCCGCGACGTCGACCCGCTGAACCTGCTCGGCATGTTCCGCGGCGTGAACCACGGCGGCTGGGACCCGAACGAGAAGAACTTCCACCTCTACACCATCGTGATCGGTTCGCAGACGCTGCACGCCACCGGCTACGCGATGGGCATCACCAAGGACGGCGCGGACGACGCGGTGATCGCCTACTTCGGCGACGGCGCCTCCAGCCAGGGCGACGTCAACGAGGCCTTCACCTTCGCCTCGGTCTACAACGCCCCGGTGGTCTTCTTCTGCCAGAACAACCAGTGGGCGATCTCCGAGCCCACCACCAACCAGACCAAGATCCCGCTGTACCGCCGCGCCTCCGGCTTCGGCTTCCCGGGCGTCCGGGTCGACGGCAACGACGTACTGGCCTGCCTGGCCGTCACCCGCTGGGCCCTCGACCACGCCCGCAGCGGCAACGGCCCGGTGCTGATCGAGGCGTTCACCTACCGGATGGGCGCGCACACCACCTCCGACGACCCCACCCGCTACCGGCAGGCGGCGGAGACCGAGGCCTGGAAGGCCAAGGACCCGATCGCCCGGCTCAAGGCCCACCTGGAGAAGGAGGGCCTGGCCGACGAGGAGTTCTTCGCCGCGGTCGACGCCGAGAGCGAGCAGCTGGGTCTGCGGGTGCGCGAGGGCGTGCGCAGCATGCCGGACCCGGACCCGACCCTGATCTTCGACCACGTCTACGCGGAGCCGCACGCGCTGGTCGATGAGGAACGGGCCGAGTACGTCGAGTACGCGGCCTCCTTCGAGGCGGGGGAGAACCTCTGATGGCCGGTCAGCTCAGCATCGCCAAGGCGCTCAACGACGCCCTGCGCAAGTCGCTGGAGAACGATCCGAAGACCCTGCTGATGGGTGAGGACATCGGCAAGCTCGGCGGCGTCTTCCGGATCACCGACGGCCTGCAGAAGGACTTCGGGGACAGCCGGGTGATCGACACCCCGCTCGCCGAGTCCGGCATCATGGGCACCGCGATCGGCCTCGCGCTGCGCGGCTACCGCCCGGTGGTCGAGATCCAGTTCGACGGCTTCGTCTACCCGGCCTTCGACCAGATCGTCACCCAGCTGGCCAAGATGCACGCCCGTGCGCTCGGCCACGTGAAGCTGCCGATCACCGTCCGCATCCCGTACGGCGGCGGCATCGGCGCGGTGGAGCACCACAGCGAGTCGCACGAGGCGTACTTCGCGCACACCGCCGGCCTGCGGGTGGTCACCCCCTCCAACGCCCACGACGCTCACTGGATGCTCCGCCAGTCCATCGAGTCGGACGACCCGGTGATCTTCCTGGAGCCCAAGCGCCGCTACTGGGACAAGGGCGAGGTCGGCGCCGCCCCGGACCTGGGCATGCACGACGCCCGGATCGTCCACCCCGGCGCGGACGCCACGCTGATGGCCTACGGGCCGATGGTCAAGGTCTGCCTGGAGGCCGCCAAGGCCGCCGAGGAGGACGGCCGCCGGCTGGAGGTCGTCGACCTGCGTTCGCTCTCCCCGGTGGACTTCGCCACCCTGGAGGAGTCGGTCAAGCGGACCGGCCGCGGCATCGTGGTGCACGAGGCGTCGGTCTTCATGGGCATGGGCGCCGAGCTGGCCGCCCGGCTCACCGAGCGGTGCTTCTACCACCTGGAGGCGCCGGTCCTGCGGGTCGGCGGCTACCACGCGCCGTACCCGCCGTCCCGGGTCGAGGAAGCCTTCCTGCCCGACCTGGACCGCGTGCTCGACGCCGTCGACCGCGCGCTCGCGTACTGAACCGGGGAGCGAAGATGACCACCGAAGTTCGCTCGCTCCGCGAGTTCAAGATGCCCGACGTGGGCGAGGGCCTCACCGAGGCCGAGATCCTCAGCTGGTACGTCAAGCCCGGCGACACCGTGACGGACGGCCAGGTCGTCTGTGAGGTGGAGACCGCCAAGGCCGCCGTGGAGCTGCCGATCCCGTTCAACGGGGTCGTCGAGCAGCTGTTCTTCCCGGAGGGCGCGACGGTCGACGTCGGCACCGTGATCATCTCGGTCGCGGTCGCGGGGGAGGCGCCCGCCGCGGCGGCCGCCCCGGTCGCCGCAGCGCCGGCGTCCGTCCCGGCTCCCGTCCCCGCGAAGGCCGAGCCGGCCGAGCCGGAGCGCCGCGCCGTGCTGGTCGGCTACGGACCGCGGACCGGCGGCACCCAGCGCCGGGCCCGCCGGACGACCACCACCGTGGTCGCCACCGCGCCCGTCGCCCCCGCGGCCCCGGCCGCGCCGGCCCCCGCGCCCGCCCCGGTCGTGCCGGTCGTCCCCGAGCAGCCGTCCGGCGAGCGGCCGCTGGCCAAGCCGCCGGTGCGCAAGCTGGCCAAGGACCTCGGCGTCGACCTGCGCGCCGTCACCCCGACCGGCCCGGACGGCGTGGTCACCCGCGAGGACGTGCACGCGCACGCCGCTGCCGCGGCCGCCGCCGCGGTGGCCCCCGCCGCCCCCGTGGCGGAGCCGGCCGAGGCGCCCGTCGCCGTTGCGGCGGCCGTGCCGTCCGTGGTCTCGGGCGACGTCCGGGTGCCGATCAAGGGAGTCCGCAAGGCGACCGCGCAGGCGATGGTGGCCTCGGCCTTCACCGCCCCGCACGTCACCGAGTTCGTCCAGGTCGACGTCACCCGCACGATGAAGTTCGTCCGGCGGCTCAAGGAGACCGGCGAGCTGGGCCGGGACGTCCGGGTCAGCCCGCTGCTGCTGGTCGCCAAGGCGCTGCTCACCGCCATCAAGCGGCACCCCGAGATCAACGCGCAGTGGGACGAGGCGGCCCAGGAGATCGTCATCCGCGGCCAGGTGAACCTCGGCATCGCCGCGGCCACCCCGCGCGGCCTGATCGTCCCGAACATCAAGGACGCGGGCGGCAAGACCCTCTCGGGGCTGGCCTCCGCGCTCGGCGAGCTGATCGACACCGCCCGCCAGGGCAAGACCTCCCCGGGCGACATGCAGGGCGGCACCGTCACCATCACCAACGTCGGCGTCTTCGGCGTCGACACCGGTACCCCGATCCTCAACCCGGGCGAGGCCGCGATCCTCGCCTTCGGCGCGGTCCGGGAGCTGCCGTGGGTGCACAAGGGCAAGGTGGTCCCGCGTCAGGTCACCACGCTGGCGCTCTCCTTCGACCACCGTCTGGTGGACGGGGAGCTGGGCTCCAAGGTGCTGGCCGACGTGGCCGCGCTGCTGGAGCGGCCCAAGCGTCTGATCACCTGGGGCTGACGACCCGGACACGTTGAAGGGGCCCTTCTCCGCACCGCCGTGCGGAGGAGGGCCCCTTCGGGTTTCCGTGCGTCGCGGTCAGCGCTGGGGACGCATCCGGCGCACGGCGATCAGGACGCCGGCGCCGAGGGCGACGAAGGCGGCGGCGGAGGCGGCGAGGAAGCCGTTGGCGGAGCTGGAGCCGGTCTGGGCGAGCTCGGGGGTGCCGGCCGGCGCGGTGGTGGCCGGCGTGGACTTCGTGGCGGTGGGAGTGGCCTTCGGCGCCGGGGCTGCCGGGGTCTCGTCGGCGGCCGGCTTGGCGGTGGGCTTGGCCGTCGCGGTCGGCTTCGCGGTGGTGGGCTTCGGGGTGGTGGTGGGCTTCGGGGCGGCGGGGTGGCTGATCTTGACCGTGCGGAGGTCGGTCGCGCCGTAGTGCTCGGAGCCCGCGGACCAGGCGTCGGTCACCAGCTGGATCTCGGTCACGTCGCTCGGGGTGCTGGGGGCCAGGGCGTAGCGGAAGGTGTAGGTCATCGACTGTCCGTCCACGATGCGCTGGCGCTGGGTGCTGTTGATGTCGAAGCCCTGGTAGCAGCCCTTCTGGAGTTCGAGACGCTTCCAGGTGCCGGTGTAGTCCTTCATCTCGACGCGGAGGTCCTGGGCGCGCGGCATCCCGTTGCCGAGGAAGGCGAAGCCGAGCTGTGCCTCCGCGCCGTCGGCCCGCCGGCCGGTCCTGTTGGTGACCTTGACGGTGATCTCGTTCCAGCTGCCGTCCGTGGTGGCGGTGGCCTTGGCGGAGGTGAAGGCGGCGTCCGGTGCGACGTGCTCGCCGACCGAGGCGGGGAGCGGGCCGCCGAGGCGGGTGTCGCCCCCGCAAGCCCAGGAGGAGTCGGCGGTCATCAGCTGGACGCCGCCCGCGAGGACGGCGGTGGCGGCGATGGTGGCGAGGCGGCGTCGGCCGGAGAACGAGCGGATGTTCTTCGCAGATGCGGTGATAACGGACTTGCGCATGACGTGTCTCCCCAGGGTCATGGTGCTGATGGTGTGTTGAAGGTGACCGGCTGCCCGCTTCTGTCGAGCGGTAGCGCCCCCCGGCTCCGCCGGTCTCGCTCTCCGTGCCCTTCATCCGTACAGACGTGCATCCCCACTGGGGGTTGCAGGTGAGTTCAAAGGTTTTTTCGGAATCTTCGAGCGGCCCGTCGTGGGGGTCTCTCCGCGATACTTCCGGGATGGCAGAGGAGCTGATTACCCGTTCGGCGGACAGTCGCACCGACCACCCCGGGGAGCCCCGATCGCTGCGCCGGGACGCCTCCGTCCCGGCGTTGCTGGCCGGGCTGGTGTGCATCGTGGTGTCGTTCTCCGGGCCCTTGGTGGTCGTGCTCGCGGCGGCCTCCGCGGGTCGGCTGGACCAGGCGCAGACCGCGTCCTGGATCTGGGCGGTGGCCGTCGGCAGCGGGCTGACCTGCCTGCTGCTCAGCTGGTGGACCAGGACGCCGGTGATCACCGCCTGGTCCACCCCGGGCGCCGCGCTGCTGGTGACCAGCCTCGGCGCGTACCCGTACCGGGAGGCGGTCGGCGCCTTCCTGGTGAGCGGGGCGGTGGTGGCGCTGTTCGGCGTGACCGGGCTGTTCGGGCGGCTGATCGCGGCCGTCCCGGCAGGGATCGTCAACGCGATGCTGGCCGGCATCCTGTTCTCCTTCGGCGCCGGGATCTTCGGCGCGGTGAAGGGTGCGCCCGCCCTGGTGCTGGGCAGCTTCGCGGCCTTCCTGCTGGCCAAGCGGCTGGCGCCGCGGTACGCCGTCCCGGCCGCGCTGCTGGCCGGCGGGGTGCTGGCGGCGGTCACCGTCGGGCTGCCGCTGCACCTGGGCGGGGGCGGACCCACCCGGCCGGTGCTGACCGTGCCGGCCTTCTCCTGGCCGGCGATGGTGGGTCTGGCACTGCCGCTCACGATCGTCGCCCTGGCCTCGCAGAACGCCCCCGGCCTCGGGGTGATGCGGGCCTTCGGCTACCGGCCGGACGACCGGCTGCTGATCGGGGCGACCGGCGGGCTCTCCGTCCTGCTGGCGCCGTTCGGCTCGCCGGGCGTCAACCTGGCGGCGATCACCGCCGCCATCTGCGCCGGTCCCGAGAGCCATCCGGACCCGCGCCGTCGTTATGTCGCGGGGATGTCGGCGGGCGTGCTCTACCTGTTGGTGGGGAGCTTCGGCGGGGTGCTGGTGAGCCTGTTCACCGGGTTGCCGAAGGAGCTGATCGCGGTGATCGCCGGGGTCGCGCTGCTGGCCTCGTTGCAGGGCAGCCTGGCCGCGGCGGTCGCGGAGGAGCGCGGCCGGGACGCGGCGGTGGTGACCTTCCTGGCCACCGCCTCCGGGATGAGCCTGTTCGGCATCGGCTCGGCGTTCTGGGGCCTGCTGTTCGGCCTGGCCACCCACCTGGTCCTCGACGTGCGGCGCGGCTGAGTCCGGGCCGGCTGAGTCCGAGCCGGCTGAGTCCGGGCCGGCCCGGCCGCCGGCGGCCGGGGAAGCGCGGGCCGGGGAGGCAAGCGGCTGGACCACGGAGCAGGGGCGGGACCACCCGGGCGGGCGGGTGCCGGGCGGGGCCGCAGAGGTCACGGTCAGTGAGGATCATCCACCTGGTCGGACTCATAGGTATGACCGGTGTGATCCGGATCGTTCGGCCAGGTCGGTGACTTTTTCGCCGGACCGGAGGAGGGACACGCCCGGTCGGGTACGTCTTCGCGTCCACCACCCGGGCGACGCCGGGTGACCGGATCCCCGAGGACGCACCCGTATGCCGCCTGGCAACCCTGGCCGTCTCGTCCGGAGTCTGGCCGCGCTCGTGCTGGTGTCCACCGCCGTACTACCGGCCGCCCTTGAGCTGGCCGGCCCCTCACCGTTCGGCGTGATCGGGCCCGGTGCCCCGGCCGACCGGGCGGTGCCGCCGCACGCCGTGCGGCACGCCGACCTGCGCGCGGCCGGCACCGCCCCGACCGTCGACATAAGGCGGACCGGTGACCCGGCCAACCGGATCACCCTGGTGCTGCTCGGCGACGGCTACACCGCCGACGAACAGGACGTGTTCCGCCAGCAGGCCGACCGGGCCTGGCGGGCGCTGATGGAGATCGAGCCGTTCCGCACCTACCAGGGCTTCTTCAACATAAGGAGGGTCGAGGTGGTCTCCCCGGTCTCCGGCATCGCCGAGACCGAGAACCGCGGCCGCAACCCCGGCACCCCGCTGGGCATGCACTTCTGGTGCGAGGGCACCGCCCGGCTGCTCTGCGCGGACGAGAGCGCCACCGCCCGCTACGCCGGGGACGGGGACGGCCCGCAGTACCTGATCGCGCTGGCCAACTCCGGCGAGTACGGCGGCGCCGGCGGCACCGGGGTGACCACCCTGGCCGGCGGCAGCCCGGACGCGGGGCGGATCATCCAGCACGAGATAGGGCACACCGTGGGCGACCTCGGCGACGAGTACGACAGCGCGCCGGACGACGCCGACTACCCCAACCTCTCCACCGACAACGCCGACGAGATGCGCCGCAAGCAGACCAAGTGGTGGCGCTGGCTGGGTGCGGAGTCCCCGGACGGCGCCGGGACGGTCGGGGCGTACCGGAGCGCCAACGGGATCTACCGCCCCACCCCGGACTCGGTGATGCGCACCCTCGGCGGCACGTACAACCTGCCCTCGCGGGAGGCCATCATCGAGGAGGTCTACCGCCGGATCAGGCCGACCGACACGCCCGCGCCGGCCCCCGGCGAGGTCACCGGCCGCCCCCGCCTGGAGGTCCGCCCGCTGCCGCTGGCCGGTGCCCGGCAGCTCCAGGTCGACTGGAAGGTGGACGGGGTCCCGGTGGATCCGCAGGCACCGGACCGCAGCTGGCTCGACACCGCCCGGCTGGACCTCGCCCCCGGGCGGAGCGCCACCGTGACGGCCACCGTCCGGGACACCACCGACTGGGTCCGGGACGAGGCCTTCCGCGACCGGTACATGACCAGGTCGGTCTCCTGGACGGTGACCGGCTGAGGTGGTTCGTGTCCGACCTCCCGGCCCCCCGGTCTGGGCGTCCAATGATGGGATGACTAATCTGGGTGCACTATGCCCGTGGAGCCCGCCAGTTCAGCCCGCCCCCTGTCCGTCCCCGCTCCCCGTTCCACCGCCGAGCCCGCACCCCCGGCCACCACCGTCCCGCCGCCGCCCGGCGGGCGCGCCGCCTGGCTGGCGTGGTCGATCGGCGTCAGCGTCTACGTCCTCGCCGTCATCCACCGCACCAGCCTCGGTGTGGCCGGGCTGGACGCCGCCGACCGCTTCGGCATCGGTGCCTCCGCGCTCTCCACCTTCTCCATCCTCCAGGTGCTGGTCTACGCGGCCATGCAGATACCGGTCGGCCTGCTGGTCGACCGCTTCGGCCCGCGCCGGGTGCTGCTGCTCGGCATCCTGCTGCTCAGCGCCGGCCAGCTGGCCTTCGCCTTCTCCTCCTCCTTCACCCCCGCGCTGGCCTCCCGGGCGGTACTGGGCTGCGGCGACGCGATGACGTTCATCAGCGTGCTGCGGATCGCCGCGCGCTGGTTCCCGGCCGCGAAGAACCCGTTCGTCGCCCAGCTGACCGGCCTCGCCGGGATGGGCGGCAACCTGGTCACCACCGTCGTCCTCGCCCGGGCGCTGCACAGCGAGGGGTGGACGCGGACGTTCACCGGGACCGCGCTGCTCGGCACCGCCGTCTTCGCGCTGGTCGCGCTCTTCCTCCGGGAGGCCCCGGCGGGCCCGGCCGTCGCCCCGCTCGCGGCCGCCCCCAGGGTCCCGGTGGGCCGGCAGGTCCGGGAGGTCTGGCGCGAGCCCGGCACCCGGCTCGGGCTCTGGGTGCACTTCACCACCCAGTTCCCCGGCAACGCCTTCGGCCTGCTCTGGGGCCTGCCCTACCTGGTGGAGGCCCAGGGCATGTCACGCGGCGAGGCCGGCGGGCTGCTGACCCTGCTGGTGCTCGCCAACATGACCTTCGGCTTCGTCTTCGGCCGGGTGCTCTCCCGGACCGCCAGGGCCCGGATGCCGATCGTGCTCACCGTCATCGCCACCACGGCGGCCGGCTGGGCGCTCGTCCTGGCCTGGCCGGGCGGGCACCCGCCGCTCTGGCTGCTGGCCGGGATCATCCTGGTGATGGGCAGCAACGGCCCGGCCTCCCTGGTCGGCCTGGACTACGCCCGCGCCCGCAACCCCGTCGAGCGGCTCGGCACCGCCTCCGGCGTCGTCAACATGGGCGGCTTCATCGGCACGATGATCACGCTCTTCGGCATCGGCGTCCTCCTCGACGCCCTGAGCCCCGGCAACGGCGGCGGCTACTCGGCGGAGGCGTACCGCTGGGCGTTCTGCTGGCAGTACGTGCCGCTGGCGGTGGGGACGGCGATGATCCTGCGGCTGCGGAAGAAGGTCGCGGCGACGGAGGCGTAGGCACGGGCGTGGGCACAGGCGTGGGCCAGTTGTCGGGCCTCCGGCCTGCGGAAACGCCGTAGGCCTCGCTCCAGGCGAGGCGTACGGCGCTCTGCGGTCGGATCAGCGCCCGTACTCGCGCATCAGCTCGGCGATCTGCGGGGGAGTCCCGTAGATCCGGGCGCCGTGCAGCTCCACGTACACGGGGCTGCGGTCGGGCCCGGGTTCGGGCGCGGGTTCGGGTTCAGGCCCGGGTCCGGGGTGTGCCGCCTGCCGCAGCCGGACCAGGTCGACCAGCTTGAGCTTCGGACAGCCCGGGAGCACCCGGCTGCCGCGGATCCCGACCCGTTCCACGGCCGGGCAGGAGAAGTACGCGCCGAACGGCGGCCCGCTGTCCTCCTCGCGGGTCGGCACGTGGAAGAGCATCTCCCCGTGCCGGCAGTGCACCGTCCCGTCGGAGTGGACGGACACCCCGGGCCCGTCCTCGTGACCGATCTCCGCCACGACCTCGACCCGCTGCCCGACCGCCTCGGCCAGGGTCTGCGCCATCCGCCGCTGCTGGGTGGGGACGTCGGTGTCCCCACGGCGGACGGAGGGGAGGAGCTCGCGGGTGACCCACTCCTGGAAGGGGCCGGCGTTGGGCTTGTCCGACCGCATGATCAGCTTGTACAGACCCGCTTCGTCGAGCACGTTGAGCATGGGGTTGCCGCGCTCGTAGGGTTTTTGACCTGCGGAAACGTGATTAACCTTCCTCGGAGGAAGGTTAATCGACCGTGAGTTGACGAGCCGTGTGTGGTCACGGCCGACCACGTCACGGACCCGGCTCGGGTTGATCCGGCCCAGCACCCGGCACACGTCCGCCGTGACGAACCACGGCACCCCGTGGATCATCACGACGCGGACCGGCTGTCCCGTGACCGGGAAGCTCGACCGCACCAGCACCATCTCTTCGTGCCGTTCCTGTTCGTCGTCCATCCGGACGCCCCTCCTTCTTCCGGGTGATGGCTCAACTGCCCGGAACAACGAGGTCGAACGGGTGAGGTGCTGGTGCCAAGCTGACGTACGGGAGCGCGAAGCGGGCCACCCGGCGCGCAGTGGTGTGTGTACGCCGGGTGGGTGAATCCGCGGGGCTACAGCGTGACGGCGAAGTTGGCCAGGAGGCGGGAGGCCAGCTCCTCGTCGCCCTCGACGGTGACCGGGCCGGGGCGGCCGCGGCCGCAGGCGAGCCGGACGTACGTCTCCCAGTCCATGGTGAGCTGGACGTCGGGCGCCAGGCTGATCGACTCGTCGACCGTGCCGCGGCCGCCGGCGTCGACCCGGACGGTGCGCAGGAACTCCACCGGGCCGGTGACGTCGAGCACCAGCGCCGTCCCGGCCGGGGCACCGGCCTGGTGGGCGACGGCCTTGGGCAGCAGCTCCAGCAGGACGTCCCGGGAGACGAGGGCGGCGGGGGAGTCCAGGTTGCCGGGCGCGTCGAGGGCCCGCCGGAGGTCCTGCTCGTGCACCCAGACGTCGAACACCCGGCGGCGCAGCACCTCGTGGTACGGCAGGTCGCGGCTGTGCGGCCCGGCCGGCCAGCGGACCGGCTCGGTCGGGGTCTGCTTGGCGTTCCGCAGCGCGCGCGAGCGGCGGATGATCGTGTACTCCAGCTCGCTGGTCATCTCCAGCGCGGTGTGGCAGCGGCGCTTGTCGACCGGCAGCTCGATGTAGCGGGCGAACTCGCTCGTGACGTGCCGCAGGTCGCGGGGGAGCGAGTGGATCGGGCGCGGGTCGCCGAGCAGCTCGGACTCGATGGCGATGACGTGCGAGACGAGGTCCCGTACCGACCAGCCGGGGCACTCGGTGGCCCGGTTCCAGGAGCCCTCCGGGAGGGGGGTCACCAGCTCCGATATCGATTCGATGGACTGCGTCCACGCCTCGGTGTAAGCCTGCACGGTCTGGTTGTCCGTCACGGGAATCTCCGGCCCTCCGTCAGCTGCCTTGCCGCGCGCGCCCTGGTCTGGGGTCCGCCGGGTTCGTCCGGCTTCCGGGCGCACACACTAACCGCACGTTACGCTGCCGGGTGAGAGCAGGGCAGTGCTTTCGGGTGACGATCGTAGGACTCTTGCCGTGGACGGTGGTACTGTGCGCGCTTCATTGATCCAACTCGCGGTCTCCGACTCGGAGCCGCCCGCCGAGCGGCGGGCCCGGGCGGCCGCCCTGGTCCGGGCCCAGCAGGGCGCCGACCTGGTCGTCCTGCCGGAGCTCTGGCCCCTGGGCGGCTTCGCGTACGACCTCTGGTCGGACGGCGCCGAGGCCCTGGACGGGCCCACCTCCGACGCGATGGCCGCCGCCGCCGAGGCCGCCGGGGTCTGGCTGCACGCCGGGTCGATCGTCGAGCGCGACCCGGACGGGCCGATCTACAACACCTCGCTGCTCTTCGCCCCCGACGGCGAACTGGTGCACACGTACCGCAAGGTGCACCGCTTCGGCTTCGACAGCGGTGAGGCGGTGGTGATGGGCGCCGGGCAGGAGATCGTCACCGCCCCCACCGACTTCGGCACGCTGGGCCTGGCCACCTGCTACGACCTGCGGTTCCCGGAGCTCTTCCGGGCGCTGCTGGACGCGGGCGCGCAGCTGCTGGTGATCCCGGCGGCCTGGCCGGAGCGGCGGCGCGAGCACTGGACGCTGCTCAGCCGGGCCCGCGCGGTCGAGGAGCAGGCCTTCGTCCTGGCCTGCAACACGGCCGGGACGCACGGCGGGGTCGAGCAGGCCGGGCACAGCATCGTGGTGGACCCGTGGGGCCGGGTGCTGGCCGAGGCGGGCCACGGCGAGGAGGTGCTGACGGTGGAGTTCGACCCGGCCGAGGTGGCCAAGGCCCGCGCCGACTTCCCGGTGCACCGGGACCGGCTGCTGGGCATTCCGGCTCCCGTCCAGCGCTGAGCCCGGGAGACCCCGCCCGGGGGTCTGCGGGGGTCCGGAGGGTCAGTGGGGGTCGCCCGGGACGCCCGCAGGGACGCCCGCCGGTGGTCCGCGCCGGGGCCGACGGCACCGCAGTGGGGCGCCCGGCCGCACGGCGGCGGCATCTTTGAGAAGATGAGCCTTCGTCGTGTTCCAGTCGTTCGTCTACAGGCCTGTCCCGGGGCAGGCCTTCCAGCCCGCCCGAGGAGGTCGCGCGCATGTTCGGCACCGGCTCGGGCGACACCCGCCCGGTGATCCAACGCAACAGCCTCCGCGAGCAGATCGCCGGTGCGCTGCGCGAGGAGATGATGGCCGGCCGGCTCGCGGCGGGGCGCAACTTCACCGTCAAGGAGATCGCCGACCTGTACGGGGTCTCGGCGACCCCGGCCCGCGAGGCGCTGGTCGACCTCGGCGCGCAGGGACTGCTCCGGGCCGAGCACCATCGCGGCTTCACGGTGCCCGAATTCGGCTGGGACGACTTCCTGGAGATCTTCGAGTCCCGGGTGCTGCTCACCGACAGTTACTTCCGCCGGCTCGGCGCCCTCCCCGGAGTGCCGGACACCGGCGGCCGGCTGCCCTCGCTGCGCCGCCGGGCGGACGCGGCGGTCCGGGCGGCCCGGGCCGGGAACCTGGACGTGATGGTGGGCTGCGACCGCCGGTTCTGGCAGGAGGCGGCCGGGCTGTTCGGCAACCGGCGGATCGGCGACTACCTGGACTGGCTGAGGGTGCAGTCCTGGATGTTCGCCGCGCCCTACCTGCGGGCGATGCCGAAGCTGGCCGGGGTCTGCTGGGACCGGCACGTCGAACTGGTCGACGCGGTCGAGGCCGGGGACCGGGCGGGTGCGCACCGGATCGTCTGCGAGTACAACCTGTTCACCGTGCGGCTGCTGGCCCGGCTGGTCGGGCAGCCGGTGGAGTCGGTGGGCGTCCTGCCCCTGCTGACGGACGCGCTCGGCCCGGCGGAGGAGGCGGGGCCCGCGGCGGGGGCGTGGACCGACCCGACGGGTCCTGGGGCGGGTTCCGGGGCGGGCCAGGAGGAGGGCCCCGGGGAGCACCCCGGGAGCGGCGCCGGAAGCGGCCCCGGGGAGGCGTCCCAGGCGGCTACGGCCCAGGCGGGAGCGGCCGGCCGCGGCCACGGCCGGGAACGCGAGCTGGGCCGGGAGCTCGGCCGTGAGCTGGGGCTGGGCCTGGGACTGGTGCCGCAGCCGCGCTCGGTGCCGTACGGGCGCTTCGGCCGCCGGCTGCCCGACCCGTCGTCCGGCCAACTGCCCGAGGGCCGCCCCGGCCCGCACCGCGCGCCGGGCCGGTAGGGTGGGCGGTCGTCGTCCCGGGCGCGGTACCTGTACCGACGGTCCGGGAGCCGACCCGTCCGCCCGTCGTTCGCCCAGCGAACGGCCCCCGCCGCCCCGAGAGGAAGAGCCGGCCCATGGCCTGCGACCTCTGGCTCGTCCCGCTCGTGGACGTCCTGAGCCACAGCCCCGACAACCCGTTCCGGGACGATCTGGCGCTCTACAACGCCGTGTTGACCACGCACGGGCTGCCCGAGGTGCCGGTCTACCAGTACGTGCCGGGCATCAGCGGGGCGGTGGAGCCGATAGCCGCCTTCGACTACGACTCGCTGCACTTCCTGCGCCGCGCCTACCTGCTGGGGCTGACCGGCCTGGACATCACGCCGGTGGACGCCCTCGGCGGCGACTACGAGCAGCTGCTGGAGATGTTCGAGAGCAGCGCGGAACAGTCGCACCTGGTCTGGCACTTCGACCACGCTGGGGCGTACGTGCCGATCGAGTTCGCGGTGCCGCTGGTGGACGACGCGCTGCTCGCCGCGGGCGGCCCGCTGGGCTCCAGCCACGGGCTGCTGCGCGAACTGCAGGCCGTCGCACCGGCGCTGGGCATCGACCCGCTCAACCCGCCGGACCCGACCCGGCCGCTCGGTCCCACCGGCCTGGAGCAGCCCTTCGGCCCCCCGCTGGACGACCTGCACCCCTTCGCCCGCGAGCGGCACGCCTGGGCGGGCCTGTACGCGGCGGCCACCCGGAGCCTCACCCAGGGCTCGATGATCGTCTTCGCCTGAGAGCGGCCGCTGCGCGGGCCCGTCCGGCTCAGCGCAGCGGGCCCTCCGGCGGCCGCTGGCGCGGCATCGTGGGCCGGGTGCCCGGCGGCGGCAGGACCCGCACCTGGGCGCCCCCGCCGGTCTCGCTCCGGCCGCCCCAGCTGCCGGCGACCTGGGTGGGCAGCTGGGTCATGCCCGCACGGAACTCCAGCATCCACTCCGAGGTCTCGGTGCGGACCATGTCCGAGACGTCCTCGCAGAACCGCCGCAGCACCCCGAGACAGCGCTCGGCCGCCTCGCCGGCGGTGCCCTCGGTGGGGCCGAGCACCTCGCGCACGCACTCCGACGCCCAGTCGAACTGGAAGGCCTCCAGGCGGCGCTGGAGCGCCTGCGCGGTGGAGACGTCGCGCATCCAGCCGGAGGTCAGGCCGAACATCCGGTCCGCGCCGTAGCAGGCGGCGGAGAGCGCCAGGCCGACGTAGCCCCAGCTGGTGGCGTTCGCGACGGTGCCGGTCAGGTCCACCAGCGGGGCGGTCACGCCGCCGACCGCGAAGCCGGCCGAGCCGAACCGCAGCAGGCGGGCCCAGCGGCGCTTCCAGATCCGGTCCCGGCGGTACCAGTCGATCGCCTCCACGGCCCGCTCCTCGGACCAGCGGTAGAGCTCCTCCAGCCGCTCGGCGGGCTCACCCCAGTCCCCCAGGGGGAACTGTCGGGTGCTCAGATCGGCCCGGCGGCGGGTGGAAGCCGGGCGCGCGACCGCGGCGACGGGCTGGTCCTCCTCGCCGATCTCCTTGCCCCAGGCACTCTCCTCGGGCTGCATTTCCGGCTGGCTCACCTGTGGGGCTCCCTGTGGCGGGCGGACTGCTGGGTCTGACGGCGCGACTCCCTGACGTGCCGTCGGCCTGGCTGGCCGCGGAACGCCGGGTGACGCATCGGACGCGCGTCGCCCCCGGATGCGTGTGGTCGCCGGGGACGGCGCACCGGCCGGCGGCCGGTGGTGGTCCAACAGCACTTCTTACCGCCAAATGGCTGACCGTGGGGGCGCTTCGCCAATGATCGTTACCGGAATCGGGCACCGGAACCCGAGGTGAGCGGGTTGCGGCGGGCGGCGAGATTTCACCCGTCCGAGCGAGGCCCCGGTGACCCGCTGTCCTGACCCGGCCACCCGGGGCGTACGGGCAGGCCCCGGCCTTGGAGGTTCCTCCTGGGCGGGCAGCGTACGGACGGCTTCCGTTGGAGGTTCCGACGGGACCGGGGGACAGCCGGAACCGGCCACCGACTACCCTTGCCAACCGTGAAGGTCCTCGTCATCGGCGGCGGCGCCCGCGAACACGCCCTGTGCCGCTCTCTGTCCCAAGATCCCGCCGTCACCGAGCTGCACTGCGCCCCGGGCAACGCCGGGATCGCGCAGGTGGCGACGGTCCACCCGGTCGACCAGCTGGACGGCGCGCAGGTCGCGGCGCTCGCCCGGCGGCTCGACGCCGACCTGGTCGTGGTCGGCCCGGAGGCCCCGCTGGTCGCGGGCGTCTCCGACGCCGTGCGCGCGGCCGGCATCCCGGTCTTCGGCCCGTCCGGCCCGGCCGCCCAGCTGGAGGGCTCGAAGGCCTTCGCCAAGGACGTGATGGCTGGGGCCGGCGTGCCCACCGCCCGCTCCTACGTCTGCACCACCCCCGCCGAGGCCGCCGAGGCGCTGGACGCCTTCGGCGCCCCCTACGTGGTCAAGGACGACGGCCTGGCCGCCGGCAAGGGCGTCGTGGTCACCTCCGACCGCGAGGCCGCGCTGGCCCACGCCGCCTCCTGCGAGCGCGTCGTCATCGAGGAGTACCTCGACGGCCCCGAGGTCTCGCTCTTCGCCGTCACCGACGGCACCACCGTCCTCCCGCTCCAGCCCGCGCAGGACTTCAAGCGCGCGCTGGACGGCGACGAGGGCCCGAACACCGGCGGCATGGGCGCCTACTCGCCGCTGCCGTGGGCGCCCGAGGGCCTGGTCGAGGAGGTCCTGGAGACCGTCCTGCAGCCGACCGTGGACGAGCTGCGCCGCCGGGGCACCGAGTTCTCCGGCCTGCTCTACGCGGGCCTGGCGCTGACCTCGCGCGGCACCCGGGTGATCGAGTTCAACGCCCGCTTCGGCGACCCGGAGACCCAGGTCGTGCTGGCCCGGCTGCGCACCCCGCTGGCCGGCGTCCTGCACGCCTGCGCCACCGGCACGCTCGACCAGCTGGAGCCGCTGCGCTGGGACGACGGCGCCGCCGTCACCGTGGTGATCGCCTCCGAGGGCTACCCGGCCGCGCCGCGCACCGGCGACCCGATCGAGGGCCTGGCCGAGGCCGAGGCCGCCGACGGCACCGCCTACGTGCTGCACGCGGGCACCCGGGCCGACGAGGACGGCCGGGTGCTCAGCGCCGGCGGCCGCGTCCTCTCGGTCACCGCCACCGGCGCCGACCTGGCCGAGGCGCGGGGCCGCGCGTACGACGCGGTGGGCCGGATCAGCCTCAAGGGCGGTCAGCACCGCACCGACATCGCGCTCAAGGCCGCGCAGTAGCAGGCGGTTTCGGCGTGCCGCAGGGCGCTGTGTTCGAGGGGAAACAACCCCCATGGACGCAGCGCCCTGCGGCGTTTGCGGGTCCGGGGGGATCGGAGCGCTTTTGGTGGCCGCCGCACCGTTCGGCGGCCGGAATCCAGCCCATCGAGTGACAGCAACCGCATCCGGCTGACGTAACCGGCTGCCCGGCCTTATGGTGCGCTGGTCCGCAGCGCCCCGGGCCGTGCCGCTCGCGGCCGCCGCCGGGTAGCGGCGGTCGCGCGGGGGGATGCTGGACGGCGTCCGGCCGGGCGGGCACGCCCGGGCCGCTTCGCACGACGCCCCGGCACGGTCGTCCGGAATCCGGGCACCGTCACCGGGACGAGTGGAAACCGGGGAGATCCGGAACACCCACCCGGGCACGGGCGTCAAAAATGTCAGAAGCGCCACGCAGCATGTACTACCGGGGACCGGAGCCGCCGCCTCCCCGGTCGGAACCGATCGTTTCGAGTCGGCTCAGGGCCCGTCGCCGGGCGCCCGAGGGCTCCGAAGGGGGTGCCGCACCGTATGGCCGCTTTCGACACCGCGCGCGCTCACGCCCACGCGGTCCTGCGGGTCCGTGGCCTTGCCCTGGCAGCCGCCGCGCTGCCCGCCGCCGTCGCGGTGGTGCTGCTCGCGGGCCGGTTCACCGGCCGGCTCGGCGCGCCCGGCTCCTCCGACGCCGCCGCCTGGGACGCCGTGCGCTGGGTGGTCTGCGCGGTGGCCGCCGCCACCCTGCTGGTGGCCGGACTGGCCGGCCGGGCCTACCGCAGGGCCGTCCCGCCGCGGACCCCGGCCGTCCCGCTGGAGCGGGCCCAGGCCCCCGAGCTGTACCGGCTGATCGACGAGCTGGCCGACCGGCTGGAGGTCCCCGCGCCCTCCGCGATCGCGCTCACCCCGGACTGCGACAGCTGGCTGGAGGACGTCCCCGCGGACCGCCGGGCCGGCCTCCGGGCGACGCGCCGCACCGACGAGCCGCCCGCGCCGGTGCTGGTGATCGGCTCGCCGTTCCTCTGGTGGATGCGGGCCGGCGAGCTGCGCGCCCTGCTCGCCCCCGTGGTGGCCGGCACCGCGGCCTCCGCCGACCCGGACATCGCCGCCGCCCGCCGCTTCCTGCGCAGCCTGGACGCCAGCCTGGACGAGGCCGCCCCCGGGCCGGCCGGAGCCGCCGCCCCCGCAGCCCCGACCACGGGCCGCCGCGGCCCGGCCGCACTGACCGACCGGATCACCCGCCGGCTGCTCGGCGCCTGCCGCGCGCACTCCGCCGAGCTGGAGCGGGCCGTCGCCGGCTGGGCCTCCGAGCAGGCCCGAGCGGTCGACTACGGCCTGCGGATCGCCGCGCAGGAGCAGGTCGGCCTGGCGTACGCGGGCTGGGACCGGCTGCTCACCCGGGTCGCGCTGCCCGCCTGGCGGCTCGGCCGTCACCCCGCGCACCTCAACGCCGGCGTGGTCGCCGCGCTCACCGAGCTGTCCCGGCGCGACCGCCTGGCCGACGGCTACGGCACCCGCCTCGGCGACCGGCCCGCCTGCGACCTGCTGGAGGAGCCCGGCACGGTGGACGAGGCCGTCTCGCTGCTCGCCGCGGAGCTGTTCTTCGGCCGGCCCGCCTCCGGCGGCTGGCGGGAGCTGGACTGGGCCGACTACCCGGCCGAGGTGGTGGACGCCGGCTGGCGGGCCCGCGCCGCGGCCCTGCAGTCCGCCCTGGACCGCCCGGCCCCGCAGGCCCGCCCCGGCTCCCCGACCCTCACCCGGCTGCTGGTCCGGCTCGCCGAGGGCGATGGCGAGCAGCTGGCCGCCGCGCTCACCGCCCAGCTGGCCCGCACCACGGCCCCCGCGCCGCTGCTGGAGCCCGTCCGCACCGGGCGGGACCTCCTGGTCGACCACGTCACCGCGATGGTCTGCTGCGCCGCGGTCGACACCGCCGGGGCCACCCCCGGCCTGGACTGGCTGGACGGCCCGGTGCTGCTGATCGGAGGGGTCCGCCGTACCGACCTGGCCGCCCCGGTGGCACAGGCCGTCGAACAGGGCCAGGACGGCCCGCTGCGCGCCTGGCTGGACGCCGCCGACGTCCGGCTGGAGAAGCCGGTGCGGCTCTGAGTCCGTCCGGGTCCGTCCGGCCCCGGGCGGGGGGAGGGCGCTCGGGTCCCGCGCTCGCGCCCCCGGGGCAGCCGGGGCCGGCGGGTCTTCGCAGGCCGGAGCCCTCTCCGGGGCAGCGCGGAAGATTCATCGCCACTAGTTGCTACCGTGGGGTGACGCAGCGCCAGCACTCTGTGGTGTATTAGACCGCACGCACATCCGGTGGGCACATGCCATCCGGCGAGGTGCATCCGTGGGAGGGGCGCGTGGGGACGGAACTCAACCGCCGCTGGGAGTCCGGAACGCACGCGTACAGCGTCTCCGACCCCTTCGGCCAGGGCCCGCTGCCCTGGCTGCGCAGTCCGGACCAGTACCTGGCGGGCGCCGAGGGCGCCGTCCCCTGGTACGTCTCGGTGGACGCGCCGGGCCAGCAGCCGCTGGCGGGGGGCGCCAGGCCCAAGCCGCCGGTCGGCACCCCGCAGGGCGCCAACGACGTGGTGCAGCAGATCAAGGGCTTCGCCTCGGTCGGCGTCGTCCGCCCCGGCGGCTCGGTGGACTTCCGGGTCACCGTCAACCCGCCCCGCGAGTTCACCGTCGACGTTTACCGGATCGGCCACTACGGCGGCGACGGCGCCCACCACATGACGTCCAGCCCGCTGATCGCCGGGCTGGCCCAGCCCGCCCCGCTGGTGGTCGGCCGGACGGTCTCCTGCCACCACTGGTGGCACTCCTGGCGGTTGCAGATCCCCGCCCACTGGCAGCCCGGCGCCTATGTCGCGGTGCTGACCACCGGTGACATGCTGCACCGCAGCCACATCCCCTTCACCGTGCGGGACTTCGAGGACGAGGCGCACGCCGCCGAGCTGCTCCTGGTGCTCCCGGACGTGACCTGGCAGGCGTACAACCTCTTCCCCGAGGACGGCCGCAGCGGGGCCAGCCTCTACCACGCCTGGGACGACCAGGGCCGGCTGGTCGGCGAGCCGGAGGCGGCCGTCACCGTCTCCTTCGACCGCCCGCACGCCACCGCCGGGCTGCCGCTGCACGTCGGTCACGCCTACGACTTCATCCGCTGGGCCGAGCGGTACGGCTACGACCTCTCCTACGCCACCGCCACCGACCTGCACGCCGGCCTGGTCGACCCGTCCCGGCACAGGGCGCTGATCTTCCCCGGCCACGACGAGTACTGGTCCGAGCCGATGCGCCGGGCCGCCGAACGGGCCCGGGACGGCGGCACCTCGCTGGTCTTCCTCTCCGCCAACACCATGTACTGGCGGGTCGAGCTGAGCCCGGCGCCCTCCGGCGAGCCCAACCGGCTGCTCAACTGCCGCAAACGGCAGAAGGTCCAGCCCGGCAGCCCGGCCGTCGGCGCCCCCGGAGCCGCCAGCGCGCTCTGGCGGGACGCCGGCGAGGCCGAGCAGCACCTGCTCGGCCTCCAGTACTCCGGCCGGGTCGCCGCCCCCGTCCCGCTGGTAGCCCGGCACACCGCGCACTGGCTCTGGGACGGCACCGGCGTCCAGGAGGGCGACGAGCTGCCCGGCCTGGTGGCGGGCGAGGCCGACCGCTACTACCCCAAGGTGGCGCTGCCCGAGCACACCGAGCGGGTCCTGCTCGCGCACTCCCCGTACCGGGACCTCGGCGGCCGCACCCGCTACCAGGAGACCTCGCTCTACCGGGCGCCGAGCGGCGCGTACGTCTTCGCCTCCGGCACCTTCGCCTGGTCGCCCGCGCTGGACCGGCCCGGCCTCACCGACGAGCGGATCCAGCGGGCCACCGCCAACCTGCTGGACCGCCTCTGCAAGAACGGCTGAGCCCGAGGCCGTCGGGGCCCGGGCGGGCGTCCATGACAGACTCGGGGGCAGTGACCTCCCCTTTCGCGCCCCACGCCCGCGAACGACCCCTGAGGACTGAGACGACCTTGAGCGGATTTGTCACCAAGCCCGAGCCGGTCCAGGTGCCCGGCCTGGTCCACCTGCACACCGGCAAGGTGCGCGACCTCTACCGCGCCGAGTCGGGCGACCTCGTGATGGTCGCCAGCGACCGCATGTCGGCCCACGACTGGGTGCTGCCCAACGAGATCCCCGACAAGGGCCGCATCCTCACCCAGCTCTCGCTGTGGTGGTTCGAGCGGATCGCCGACATCGTGCCCAACCACGTGATCTCCACCGAGGCCCCGGCCGGGGCCCCGGCCGACTGGAAGGGCCGCACGCTGGTCTGCCGCAGCCTGGAGATGATCCCGGTCGAGTGCGTGGCCCGCGGTTACCTGGCCGGCTCCGGCCTGACCGAGTACGACGCCGACCGCACGGTCTGCGGCATCGCGCTGCCCGAGGGCCTGGTGAACAGCTCCGAGCTGCCCGCCCCGATCTACACCCCCGCCCTCAAGGCCGAGGTCGGCGAGCACGACGAGAACGTCTCCTACGAGGAGACCGCCCGCCGGGTCGGCGCCGAGCTCGCCAACCAGCTGCGCCGCACCACCCTCGACGTCTACGCCCGGGCCCGGGACATCGCCCGCGAGCGCGGCATCATCCTGGCTGACACCAAGTTCGAGTTCGGCCTGCTCGACGGCGAGCTGGTGATCGGCGACGAGGTGCTCACCCCGGACTCCTCCCGCTTCTGGCCCGCCGACCAGTGGCAGCCCGGCCGCTCGCAGCCGTCCTTCGACAAGCAGCTCATCCGCGACTGGCTGGTCTCCCCGGCCTCCGGCTGGGACCGCCACAGCGAGCTGCCGCCGCCGGAGCTGCCGGCCGAGGTGGTCGAGCAGACCCGCGCCAAGTACGCCGAGGTCTACCAGCTGCTCACCGGCACCCCCTGGGTGTAGCGCGTCCTCCCGCGGGCGCGGCCGGGTCTCAGATCCAGCCGTGCTCGCGGGCGATCCGCACCGCCGCGTGGCGGTTCTCGGCGCCCAGCTTGCCCGCCGCCGACGAGAGGTAGTTGCGGACGGTCCCCTGGGAGAGGGCCGCGCGCTCGGCGATCTCGGCGATCGAGGTGCCGTCGGCGGCCAGCTCCAGCACGTCCGTCTCGCGCGGGGTCAGCGGCGTCTCGCCGGCACTGATCGCGTCCGCCGCCAGCTCCGGGTCGACGTACCGGGCGCCCGCCAGCACGGTGCGGATGATCCCGGCGAGGTCCGCCGCCGAGACGGTCTTCGGCAGGAAGCCGCGCACCCCGACCTCCAGTGCCCGCTTCAGGTAGCCCGGGCGCCCGTGTCCGGTGACGATCATCGTGCGGCAGTCCGGCAGCAGCCGGCGCAGCTCGGTGGCCACCTGGATGCCGTCCAGGCCGGGCATCTGGAGGTCCAGCACCGCGACGTCGGGGCGGTGCGCCTGCGCCATCGCCACCGCCTCCGGGCCGGAGGCGGCCTGGGCGACCACGGTGATGTCCTCCTCCAGGGAGAGCAGCGCGGCCATCGCCCCGCGGATCAGGTGCTCGTCGTCGGCGAGCAGGACGCGCACGGGGGCGGTGTCGGTCATCGGGCGGGCCTTCCTGCGGTGGCGGGCTTACGGGGTGACGCGGCGGGACGGCGGCTCAGAGCGGCACGGTGGCGAGCACCCGGAACCGGCCCGGCCCGGTGGCCGGGACGCTCAGTTCACCGTCGTGCGCGGCCAGCCGCTCGCGCAGCCCCCGCAGCCCGGTGCCGCCGCCCTGGGACGGGATCGGCACCGCCGGCACCCCGTCATTCTCCAGCTCCAGCACCGCCCGGCCGTGCTCCCGGCGCAGCCGGATCACGCAGTTGCCCGCCTCGCTGTGCCGCAGCACGTTGGTGGTCGCCTCGCGGATCACCCAGCCGAGCACCGACTGGACCGGCTGCGGCAGCCCGTCGGCGTCGTCGCCGAGGTCGATCTCGCAGGCCACGTCGGCCGCGCGCAGGACCGCCCGGGCGCCGATCGCCTCCGCGTGCAGGTCCGCGGTGCGGTAGCCGCGGACCACGTCCCGCACCTCGCGCTGGGACTCCTGGGCGATCCGCTGCACCTCGGCCATCTGGTCGGCGGCCTCCGGGCGGCCGCGCCGGGCCAGCTGGACGGCCAGCTCGCTCTTCAGCGCGATGGTGGTGAGGTTGCGGCCCATCACGTCGTGCAGGTCGCGGGAGAACCTCAGCCGCTCCTCGGCGACGGCCAGCTGGGCCTGTGCCTCGCGGGCCGCGTCGAGCTCCCAGACGACGCCCTGGAGCCAGGCGCAGCCGCGGCAGCTGAGGCCGATGACGGCCATCATGACCAGGTCGCCGACCACCATCCCGGCCGCCGTCGCGAGGTCGATCCCGGCCAGCAGCGTGGCGGGGACGACCAGCAGCCGGCCGGCGATCCCGACGAGGCACGCCTGCCGCATGGAGAGGCCCACGCACGCCGGGCCGAAGGCCGAGGCCACCAGGGAGGAGACGACCACGACGGTGAACGGCGGGCCGGCCGGGTTCTCCGGGCCCGCGGTACGGCCGAGCAGCAGCACGGCCCAGCAGCCGGCCAACGCCGTCGCGCCGGTGAGAACGAGCCAGCGCAGGTGGGTGGTGGGCCGCTTCAGGTAGTGGTCGAGCGAGGTGCGGTAGGCCCGCAGGCTGAGCAGGGTGGTGGCCAGGCCGATGACCAGGCTGACCTGGGCGGTGCTCCGGTAGGCCTCCTGGCCGACGGAGGATCCGGCTGCGAGCAGCACCAGCATGAGCAGGATCAGCGGCATCAGGTAGAGCGACCAGCGGAGGTAGAGCTCGGAGCGTTGCGGCTTGCCGTAGCCCTTCCAGATGCGTATCGGCCCGCGTACGGCCATCTGCTTCGTCCCCCGTCCGGCCAAGATCGTGTCCTGCTCTTCCTACCAGGTGCGGAGGGGTCCTAGCGGCGCGGCTCCCAGCGGAAGTAGCGGACGGCGCCCCAGGCCGCGAGGCCCAGCCAGACGGTGCCGGTGACCAGGTGCGGGGCGGCGGTGGCCCAGGTGCCGGCGAAGCCGGTGGCGGCCCCGGAGCCGTCGGTGCCGAACCAGCCGACGCGGATCAGCTGGAAGGCCGGGGTGGTGGGCAGCAGGCGGCAGACGTCGGCGAGGCGGTCCGGCATGACCTCCAGCGGGAAGAACAGGCCGGAGCCGAACTGGGTGAGCAGCAGGACCGGCATGGTGGTGATGCCCGCGCTCTCGACGGTCCTGGTGAAGGCGCTGGAGATCGCGGCCAGCGCCATCAGGGTGCCGACGACCAGCACCAGCCCGGCGGCCAGCAGCAGCGGGTTGACCGGCATCGCGAGGTGCAGGGCGCCGGCGCCGACCACCCCGATGACGGTGCACATCAGCAGGGCGAGGCCGACCGAGGGCACCGCGGTGCCGGCCAGGATCTCGGCGTCCCGGGCCTCGCCGGTGCGCAGCCGCTTGAGCACCAGCTCGCCGCGGCGGGCCACGTACGCGGCGGTCAGGTTGTAGTAGACGACGAAGGCCAGCACCATCCCGACCGCTCCGTTGACCAGCAGCGAGTCGACGTCGAGTCCGGGGTTGCTCTTGGCCTGCTCGTCGAGCACGTTCTTCAGCCCGCCGATCAGCAGCACCGGCAGCAGCAGGGCGGTGAACAGCGCGGTCCGGTTGCGCACGAGCAGGGTGGCCTCGGCCCGGCCGAGGGCGAGCAGCCGGCGGACGGTGGTGCTCTGCGGGCCGGCGGCGGCGGTGGAGACGGCGGTGGTCATCGGGCGAGTCCGATCAGGCGGCGGCGGGCGGTGGGGGCGGTGGGGGCGTCGGCCGGGGGTTGGTGGGCGGCCTCGGAGGCGATGGCGAGGAAGGCCTCCTCCAGCGAGGCGCTGCGGGCGTCGAGGGCGCCGAGCGCGACGCCGTGCAGGTCGGCCCAGCCGAGCAGCGCGGTGAGGGTGGCCTGGAGCCGCGGGGTGTGCACGGTGACCCGGCGGCCGGTGACGAGGACCTCGGCCCCGGTCAGCGGCGGGAGGGAGACACCGGAGTACTCGGGGAGTTCGAAGGTGATCCGGGCGGGGCGGCCGGCGATCACCTCGGCCACGGTGCCGGTGGTGACGACCCGGCCGCCGTGCATGATGGCCAGCCGGTCGGCCAGCTCCTCGGCCTCCTCCAGGTAGTGCGTGGTGAGCAGCACGGTGGTGCCCTCGGCCCGGAGGTCGCGGACCAGGCGCCAGACGGCGGCGCGGGCCTCCGGGTCGAGGCCGGTGCTGGGCTCGTCCAGGAAGAGCACCTCGGGCCGGCCGAGCAGGGCCATCGCCAGGTCGAGCCGGCGGCGCTCGCCGCCCGAGAGCTGCTTGACCCGGACGTTGCGGCGGCCGGCCAGGCCGACCAGCTCCAGCGCCTCGTCCACCGGGCGGCTGCGGCTGGTCATCCCGGCCCAGCTGCGGCCGGTCTCGGCGACGGTGAGCTCGCCGGGGAAGCCGCCCTCCTGGAGCATGATGCCGATCCGGGGGCGGACGGTGGCCCGCTCGCGGTGCGGGTCGTGGCCGAGCACCCGGACCTGGCCGCCGGTCGGGGCGGCGAGGCCCTCGATCAGCTCCATGGTGGAGGTCTTACCGGCCCCGTTGGTGCCGAGCAGTGCGAACAGCTCGCCGCGGCCGACGGTGAGGTCGACGCCGCGAACCGCGTGGTAGCCGGTGGCGCCGGAGCCGTAGTGGCGGTGGAGGCCGGTGACCTCGATCACGGGCTCGCTCAGGGCGGGGGGCTGGCTCGTTTCCATGCCTCAAGCCTTCCGCCGCCCGGGCCCCGCGGGCAGTGCGCGCCGTCATGAGAACGGGGTGCGGTTACCCGGGCCGGCGATGACAAATGTCATCGCCCCGGCGAGGGCGGCCCGGCCGGGAATGGCCCGGCGCGGAATACCGCGCGGGGAAGCCTCGTACCGGGAACGCCGAAGGGCCCCCTCGATCGAGGGGGCCCTTCGTACTGGAGCGGACGACGAGATTCGAACTCGCGACCCTCACCTTGGCAAGGTGATGCTCTACCAACTGAGCCACGTCCGCAGGTCAAACTATTGAGTTGTGCTGTGCTCGCGCACTGCGAGCGGACGACGAGATTCGAACTCGCGACCCTCACCTTGGCAAGGTGATGCTCTACCAACTGAGCCACGTCCGCACGGTGCCTTGTGGGGCACCGGCCGCCTCTTCGGATCTCTCCGTTGCGGCGACGAGGAATACTCTACAGCATCGTTCGGGGTGGTCGCCCCACCCTTTCGGGCAGGTGGGACGACCGGGTCCCGGTGGGGTCAGTTCGCCTCGGCGAACGCCTCGTACACCGCCTTGGGGATGCGGCCGCGGGCGGGCAGCTCCATGCCGTGCGACTGTGCCCAGGCGCGCACGGCGGACGGGTCCGGGGTGAGCGCGGTGCGGCGGAAGGACTTTCCGGTGCGGCTCTGGCGGCGGCCGGCCGCGACGAACGGAGCGAGGGCCTCCCGCAGCTTTTCCGCGTTGTCCAGGGACAGGTCGATCTCGTAGGACTTCCCGTCGACGCCGAAGTGGACGGTTTCCGCGGCGGCGCCGCCGTCCAGGTCGTCGGAGAGCGTGACGACTACACGCTGAGCCATGGGTGTCAATCCTCTCGGGCAATTCGGCCGAAGGGCGCGGGGTGCGCTCCCGTGGCCTGATGTGCACCACACGCGCAAGGGCATACGGGCAGGCCTGATGGCGTGCCGGATACGCAGCACTTGCCGCGGCAGGTGGCCCTATTCTGCACCCGAAGCGGGTCGAAATCGAAGAGTCCGGCTTTCTTTTCCGGATATTCACGTCTCTTCGCCGGAGTACCGGATAGCGGCGCACTCGGCTGGCCGATCTGTCCCGGAGTGCCGGTATTCGGGTGCTCTTCGGCCGTTCTCGTTCGCCGAGCCGAATCCGCAGAAATGGGGTGGCCGCCGGGGTGGGGCGCGGGCCCGGAACCCTTGCGGCGTAAGGGTCTCGGGTCTACGCGCGTCGCCCTCCCCGGCCAGCAATCCCACCCGAAACCCCCGGTAGTCTGGAGTTCCCCCGCCTCACGAAGACACCACCGGGAGTGCCAGTGGCACGCGTCGTAGTCGACGTCATGCTCAAGCCGGAGATCCTCGACCCCCAGGGACAGGCGGTGCAGCGCGCACTGCCCCGTCTCGGATTCACCGGGATCGCCGACGTCCGCCAGGGCAAGCGCTTCGAGCTGGAGCTGGAGGGCCCGGTCGACGACGCCGCGCTCGCCCGTATCCGCGAAGCCGCCGAGACCTTTCTCGCCAACACCGTGATCGAGGACTTCACCGTCCGCATCGAGGAGGAGGGCAAGTGACCACCCGCGTCGGCGTCGTCACTTTCCCCGGCTCGCTCGATGACCGCGACGCCCAGCGCGCGGTCCGCCTGGCCGGCGCCGAGCCGGTCGCCCTCTGGCACCGTGACAAGGATCTCCACCAGGTCGACGCCGTCGTCCTGCCGGGCGGATTCAGTTACGGCGACTATCTGCGCTGCGGTGCCATCTCCCGCTTCTCCCCGGTGATGGAGACCATCATCGAGCAGGCGAAGCTGGGAATGCCGGTTCTCGGTATCTGCAACGGCTTCCAGGTGCTCTGCGAATCGCACCTGCTGCCCGGCGCGCTCACCCGCAACGACTCGCTGCACTTCATCTGCCGCGACCAGAAGCTGCGCATCGAGAACAACGGCACCGCCTGGACCCGGGATTACTCGGCCGGCCAGGAAATCGTCGTCCCGCTGAAGAACGGCGAGGGCCGCTTCGTCGCCGACGAGCACGTCCTCGACGCGCTGGAGGCGGAGGGCCGCATCGTGGCCCGTTACCTGGATGTGAACCCCAACGGTTCGTACCGCGACATCGCCGGCATCACCAACGCCGCGGGCAATGTCGTCGGCCTGATGCCGCACCCGGAGCACGCCGTGGAGCCGCTCACCGGTCCGACCACCGAGGGCCTGGGCTTCTTCACTTCCGTCCTGAAGCAGCTGGTGAACGCCTGATGAGCCTCGACACCGTCAAGAACGCAGAGCAGACCCCGGACGCCGCCCAGCCGTGGGCCGAGCTCGGCCTCAAGCAGGACGAGTACGCGCGGATCCGGGAGATCCTCGGCCGCCGCCCGACCGGTGCCGAGCTCGCGATGTACTCCGTCATGTGGTCGGAGCACTGTTCGTACAAGAGCTCCAAGGTCCACCTGAAGCAGTTCGGCGAGAAGGCCCCGAAGAACGACGCGATGCTCGTCGGCATCGGCGAGAACGCCGGTGTGGTCGACGTCGGCCAGGGCTACGCGGTCACCTTCAAGGTCGAGTCGCACAACCACCCGTCGTACATCGAGCCCTACCAGGGCGCGGCCACCGGCATCGGCGGCATCGTCCGCGACATCCTGGCGATGGGCGCCCGCCCGGTCGCCGTGATGGACCCGCTGCGGTTCGGTGCGGCCGACCACCCGGACACCCGGCGCGTGCTGCCCGGGATCGTCGCGGGCATCGGCGGCTACGGCAACTGCCTGGGCCTGCCGAACATCGGCGGCGAGGTCGTCTTCGACTCCTGCTACCAGGGCAACCCGCTGGTCAACGCGCTCTGCGTGGGCGTGATGAAGCACGAGGACATCCACCTCGCGCAGGCCTCCGGCGCCGGCAACAAGGTCATCCTGTACGGGGCCCGCACCGGCGGCGACGGCATCGGCGGTGTCTCGGTGCTCGCCTCCGAGACCTTCGACGCCACCGGCCCGGCCAAGCGCCCGGCCGTCCAGGTCGGCGACCCGTTCCAGGAGAAGCTCCTCATCGAGTGCACCCTGGAGATCTTCGGCGAGAAGCTCGTCAAGGGCATCCAGGACCTCGGCGGCGCCGGCCTCTCCTGCGCCACCTCCGAGCTGGCCTCGGCCGGCTCCGGCGGCATGCGGATCGAGCTGGACACCGTACCGCTGCGCGACAACACGCTCTCGCCGGAGGAGATCCTCATGAGCGAGTCGCAGGAGCGCATGTGCGCCATCGTCGAGCCCGGCAAGGTCGACCGCTTCCTGGAGATCTGCGAGAAGTGGGACGTCATCGCCACCGTCATCGGTGAGGTGACCGACGGCGAGCGCCTGGAGATCTTCTGGCACGGCGAGCTCGTCGTGGACGTGCCGCCGCGCACCGTCGCCCACGAGGGCCCGACCTACCAGCGCCCGTTCGCCCGCCCGAGCTGGCAGGACGCGCTGCAGGCCGACGTCCCGGACGCCGCGCGGCTGGCCCGCCCGACCACCGGCGAGGGCCTCAAGGCCGACCTGCTGAAGGTCGCCGGCCACCCGAACCAGGCCTCCAAGTCCTGGATCACCGACCAGTACGACCGCTACGTGCTCGGCAACACCGTGCTCTCGGTCGGCGAGGACTCGGGCATGATCCGGATCGACGAGGAGACCAACCTCGGCGTCTCGGTCGCCACCGACGGCAACGGCCGCTACACCAAGCTGGACCCGTACACCGGCGCCCAGCTGGCCCTCGCCGAGGCGTACCGCAACGTCGCGGCCGGCGGTGCCAAGCCGCTCGCCATCTCCGACTGCCTCAACTTCGGCTCCCCCGAGGACCCGGACGTCATGTGGCAGTTCGCGGAGGCGACCCGCGGCCTGGCCGACGCCTGCCTGGAGCTCGGCACCCCGGTCACCGGCGGCAACGTCTCGCTCTACAACCAGACCGGCGAGGTCGCCATCCACCCGACCCCCGTGGTCGCGGTGCTCGGCGTCATCGACGACGTCACCCGGCGCACCCCCCTCGCCTTCGCCGAGGAGGGCCAGCTGCTCTACCTGCTCGGTGACACCGAGGACGAGCTCGGCGGCTCGGCCTGGTCGCAGGTGGTCCACGACCACCTCGGCGGTCTGCCGCCCAAGGTCGACCTGGGCCGCGAGAAGCTGCTCGGCGAGATCCTGATCGCCGCCTCGCGCGACGGCATGATCGACGCCGCGCACGACCTCTCCGACGGCGGCCTGGGCCAGGCCCTGGTGGAGAGCTGCCTCAAGGGCGGCAACGGCGCGCGGATCATCGTGCCCGAGGGCCAGGACCCGTTCGTGTTCCTGTTCTCCGAGTCGGCCGGCCGCGCGGTCGTCGCGGTGCCGCGCAGCGAGGAGCTCCGGTTCAACGACATGTGCACCGCACGCGGCCTGCCGGCCACCCGGATCGGCGTGGTCGACGGCGATGCGCTGGACGTCCAGGGGCAGTTCACCGTCTCGCTGGCCGAGCTGAAGGACGCCCACACCGGCGTCATCGAGGCCCTGCTCGCCTGATGCGGCTGTGACGAGGGGCGGACGGTTCGAAGGAACCGTCCGCCCCTCGGCGTATGTTGGGCCCATGCCTGCCAAGTCCCGTACGTACCAGCCGACGAAGGTCCGCGCCGCGCTGGCGGCCCAGACCGGCGCGCTGCGCGACGCCGTCCACGCGCTCTGCGCCGCCCCCGACGCCGAGCGGCTGCTCGCGGGGCCGACCAGGCTGGGGCAGTGGCGGGTGCGCGAGCTGGTCGCGCACCTCGCGGTGCAGCTCGGCTGGGTGCCCGCGCACCTGGACGACCCCCTGGAGGGCCGTCCGACGCTGGACCTGGCGCGCTGGGTGGCCGGCGTCGGCACCGTCGCGCCGCTGCTGGACGCCGGGGCCCGGGAGCACGCCGCCGGGGAGTTCGGCGGTGACCCGGCGTCGGTCGCGGCCGCCTTCGACCGGGCCGCCGACGCGCTGCTCGCCGTCCTGGACGGGCCCGAAGTCGCCGACCCGCAGCGGCGGTTCGAGATCCGGCTGGGTTCGATGACGCTCGCCGACATGCTGGTCACCCGGCTGGTGGAGGCGGTCGTGCACGCCGACGACCTGGCCGACGCGCTCGGTCTGCCGGCCTTCCCGCACGACCGGCAGGCGCTGGCCGCCGTCACCCGGCTTCTCGCCGACGCCCTCGCCGACCGGGTGCCCGGCGGCGCGGTCGAGCTGCGGGTGCCGCCGTACGCCGTGGTGCAGGCCGTCGAGGGGCCGCGGCACACCCGGGGCACCCCGCCGAACGTGGTCGAGACCGACCCGCTGACCTGGATCCGGCTCGCCACCGGCCGGGCCGACTGGGCGACCGCGGTGGACGAGGCGGCGGTCGCGGCCAGCGGTGAGCGGAGCGACCTGCGGGAGTACCTGCCGCTGCTCGGCTGAGCGGTCCCCGGACTCAGCCGTGCAGTTGGGCGGCGAGCGCCGCCCCGGCCCGCTGGAGCGGCGCGCCGGTGAGCGCCTGGTCCCGGCCGGTGATGTCGGTGTCCTGCGACACGATCAGCACGATGTCGCCCGCGCCCGCCGCGGGGATCCGGGCCACCGCGGCGGTGCCCGCCCCGGGGGTGGCCCTGGCCTCGCCCTTCGCCGGCCGCTCGCGGGAGAACTGCTCCATCTGGGCGACCGTCATCTGACCGTCCCGCTGGATCGCCGGCAGGGCCAGGCTGACCGCGGCCTCGTCCTTCGGGACGGCCAGCAGCTCGACGTCGACGGGGGTGCCGCCGGCCGTCCGTCTCAGGTCCGTACCGGCCAGCCGGCCTCAGGGCACTGCCGGGCCGCTGAGGTACGTCCCGTCCGCCGAGTACGGCCAGGCGTTGGGCTCGCAGCCCTTGAGGCCGTAGATCTGCTGCATCATCGCGGGCGCCGGCTTGCCCTTGCCCGGGCAGGTCTCGTGCCCGTGGCCGATCCGGTGCCCCACCTCGTGGTTGACGATCAGCGCCCGGTACTCCTCGATCGGGCCGCTGAACTGCGGTGAACCGGTGTTCCAGCGCTTGACGTTGACCAGCACCTGGTTGCCGACGTTGCAGTTGACCTCGCCGTGGGTGTCCAGCCCGGCCGCGCCGCAGATCTTGTCCACGGTGGCCGGTGACGCGATCTTCACGGTGAAGTCGTACGCGCCGTTCGCCACCAGCTGGAAGCCGTTCTTGCGGTCGTTGGTCCAGCCCCGCTTGTCGGCCAGGATGGCCTGGACCTGGGCCGCGGCGCCGGCCGGGTCGATCCCGATGCCGTCCTCGACCTCCACCCGGTAGCGGCGGACGGTGCCCTTGCCGACCGCGGCGGCGGCGCCGGGGGCGACGGTGAAGGTGCCCGCGCCCTTGCTGGGGCCCGGGTCCGGGGCGCTCGGCTCGGGGGCGCTCGGCTCCGGGGCGGGCGGCGGGGTGGGGGTCGGCGTCGCGGTCGGTGTCGTGGCCGGGGCGGGTGCGGCCGGGGTGCCGCGGTCGGACGGCGCGACCCGGCCCTGGGCGGTCTTCCCGCTGTCGGGCAGGGCGTCGGGGCGGTTCAGCACGTAGAGCGTGCCGCCGAGTATCAGCACGGCCGCCACCAGGGCGGAGACCATCCCCGGGCCGATTCTGCGGCGCTGGCGGCGCCTGCGGCCTCCGCCCGCCTGGCCCTGGCCGGCCCGCCCGCCGCGGGCCCGCGGGGCGGCGGCGCGGGAGCCTCCCGCACGGGATCCTGCACGGGACCCGGCACCACGGGAGCTGCGCGCGCGGGAGCCGCGCTGGTCGGGTCGGGCTGTGGGCACGGTGAGGCTTCCTGTCGGACCGGTGGGGTCGCGGAGCCATCGAACTGACGTGTGCGTTCCCCCCGCCCGGACACCCTGGCATGGAGACCAGGTGAATGTCCACGTACCGGGTATCCACGGCAAATCCGCCGGTCCCCGCGGCCCGGAGGGGCGGCGGGGACCGGCGGATCACGGCGGGCCGTGCGTGCGGACCGGGCGGATCAGCCCAGGGTGGCGGCGGCGGTCGGCGAGCTGTCCCGGAGGAACTGCGCGCAGCGCTCGGCCTCCTCCTTCTCCTCGATCGCGGCGGCGGCCCGGCCGAGCGCGTGCAGCGCCCGCAGGAAACCGCGGTTCGGCTCGTGCTCCCACGGCACCGGGCCGTGGCCCTTCCAGCCGGCCCGGCGCAGCGAGTCCAGCCCGCGGTGGTAGCCGGTGCGCGCGTACGCGTAGGACTCGACGGTGCGGCCGGCGGCGAAGGCGTCGTCGGCGAGCTGGGCCCAGGCCAGCGAGGAGGTCGGGTACTTCGCCGCGACCTCGGCCGGGGAGGCGCCGCCGGCCAGCAGCTCCAGCGGAGCGGGCTCGGCGGGCAGGTGGGTCGGGGGCGGGCCCCCGAGGAGGTTCTGGCCCGCGAAGGGGCTGTCTGTGGTCATGCCCCCCAGTGAACCACTGGGGGGCACGAGCCAGGTCCCGCGTGCGGCGGAGCCTTACTTCAGGCGGTTGCCGGCCGAGCGCAGCTGCTGGGCGGCCTCCAGGACGCGGGCGGCCATGCCGGCCTCGGCGAGCTTGCCCCAGGTGCGCGGGTCGTAGGTGTTCTTCTTGCCGACCTCGCCGTCGACCTTCAGCACACCGTCGTAGTTCGCGAACATGTGGCCCGCGACCGGGCGGGTGAAGGCGTACTGGGTGTCGGTGTCCAGGTTCATCTTCACGACGCCGTTCTCCAGCGCGGTGGCGATCTCCTCCGCGGTCGAGCCCGAGCCGCCGTGGAAGACGAAGTCGAACGGGTCGGTCTTGCCGTACTGCTTGCCGATCGCGTCCTGGAGCTCGCGCAGCAGCTCCGGCTTCAGGACGACGTTGCCCGGCTTGTAGACGCCGTGCACGTTGCCGAAGGAGGCGGCCAGCAGGTAGCGGCCCTTCTCGCCCAGGCCCAGGGCCTCGGCGGTGCGGACGGCGTCGTTGACGGTGGTGTACAGCTCGTCGTTGATCTCGTGCGTGACACCGTCCTCCTCGCCGCCGGTCGGGGTGATCTCGACCTCAAGGATGATCTTGGCGGCGACGGCCTGGGCCAGCAGCTCCTCGGCGATGGCCAGGTTGTCGTTCAGGGTCTCGGCCGAGCCGTCCCACATGTGCGACTGGAACAGCGGGTTCTGGCCCTTGGCCACGCGCTCGGCGGAGACCGCCAGCAGCGGGCGGACGTAGCCGTCCAGCTTGTCCTTCGGGCAGTGGTCGGTGTGCAGCGCGACGGTGATGTCGTACTTGGCGGCCACGATGTGCGCGAACTCGGCGAGCGCGACGGCGCCGGTCACCATGTCCTTGTTGTGCTGGCCGCCCAGGAACTCCGCACCACCGGTCGAGATCTGGATGATGCCGTCGCTCTCGGCCTCGGCGAAGCCGCGCAGGGCGGCGTGCAGCGTCTGCGACGAGGTGACGTTGATGGCCGGGTAGGCGAACTTGCCCGCCTTGGCCCGGTCCAGCATCTCGTTGTAGACCTCGGGAGTTGCGATGGGCATGCGATCCGCTCCTGTCGGGTTGCGGCGTACGGACGGTGCTGTCCGACGCTGTGTACGCCTTCGTTACGACTTCCGGGGTAACGGCAGCCGAGCGCGGCTCTGCGGTGCGGCTCTCCGGTACCTGGGCTCGAGGCGGCCGCCACGGTTCGACAATGAGGGTGTTCGCGACCGCGGCCCGGACGCCGGTGCCATCTTCCCAGACTTGCGCTCCGGGGTCAGCAGGCAGCCCGCCAGTCGGGACGGCCGCTCCCACGTGCTACGCGGCACGGGGCGGACGGATGACCGGGTGCTCCGAAAGGATGACCGTCCTCTCGGCCACCGGGGCGAAGCCCTGGTAAAGACGGGCCCGCTATCCTGCGGCCGTGGACTACAACCAGCTGGCCGTCAACCTGCTCGACGCCAAATCACTGATCTCGTCCCTCGGTGCCATCGGGCTGATCGCGATCATCTTCGCGGAGACCGGCCTCCTGGTCGGGTTCTTCTTCCCGGGGGACTCCCTGCTCATCATCGCGGGCGTGGCCGCCTCGAACGCCGCCTCGTCGGTGCTCGGCGAGGGCACGAAGCTGCCGATCGCGGCACTGCTGATCGGGGCCCCGATCGCCGCCATCGCCGGCGCGCAGCTCGGGCACCTGATCGGGGTGAAGGTCGGACCGAAGATGTTCGACAAGCCCGAGTCGAAGATCTTCCGCCGCGAGTACGTGGTGAAGGCCGAGGAGTACTTCAACAAGTTCGGTCCCGGCAAGGCCGTGGTCCTGGCCCGCTTCATGCCGATCGTCCGTACCTTCCTGAACCCGGTCGCGGGCACCCTGGAGATGCCGGCCCGGACGTTCTTCCTCTGGAACGTGGTCGGCGGTGTGCTCTGGACCGAGTCCATGCTGCTGATCGGCTACTTCTTCGGTGACGCGCTCGCCCCGGTGATCGACAAGTACCTGATCCCGGCGGTGCTGCTGATCGTGCTGCTCTCGATCTCGCCGATCCTGATCGAGGTCCTGCGCGAGCGCAGGAAGAAGAAGGCGGGCGGCGCCGAGCCGGCCGCCGCGGAGGCCGAGGCCGTCCAGGCCGGCGGGCGCCACCGCCGCGGCTGATCCGCGCAACGACGACGAAACGGCCCGGGGCCGGGTGCTGTTCCACGTGGAACAGCACCCGGCCCCGGGCCGTTTCGTCGTACTCGGGCCGTCAGAGGCCCAGGTCGTCCAGGTTGTACGCGGTGACGTACGGCAGGCCCGTCGCCTCGACCGCGGCGGCGCCGCCGCGCTCCACGATCACCGCGACGCCGACCACCTCGGCGCCCGCCTCGCGCAGGGCCTCGACGGCGGTCAGCACCGAGCCACCGGTGGTGGAGGTGTCCTCGACGGCCAGCACCCGGCGGCCCTTGACCTCCGGGCCCTCGATCCGGCGCTGGAGGCCGTGCGCCTTGCCCGCCTTGCGGACCACGAAGGCGTCCAGCTCCCGGCCGCGCGCCGCGGCGGCGTGCAGCATGGCGGAGGCCACCGGGTCGGCACCGAGGGTCAGACCGCCGACGGCGTCGTACTCCAGGTGGGAGGTCGCGTCCAGCATCACCCGGCCGACCAGCGGGGCGGCCTGGCCGTCCAGCGTGATCCGGCGCAGGTCGACGTAGTAGTCGGCCTCCTTGCCGGAGGAAAGGGTGACCTTGCCGTGCACGACGGCCTTGTCCTTGATCTGTGCCAGCAGGGCGTCGCGGTCGTTGCTCATGAGCGTTCAGTCTAGGCCCTGGGAGCCCGGCTAGCGTCGGCGCAGCGCCCTGACCAGCACCACGGCGCCGCCGACCAGCGCGACACCGCCGCCGATCATCCACGGCACGGCACTGCGGCCGCCCGGGCCCGGCACCACGATTCCGCCGGCCTCGCCGCCCCAGCGGGACGCCGCCCGGGCCCGCGCGCTGCGGGCCGGCAGGGCGGGGGCGTAGCGGCCGCGCGGCGGCGCGTGGTCCACCTCCTCGGCGGAGCGGCCGACGATGCTGCGGCGGACGGGGCCGCTGAGCACCGGCTCCTGCTCGTACTCGAAGGGCAGCTCGGCGGGGAGTCCGGCGGGCGGCTCCTCCGCGGCGGCGGGGTCCTCGGCGCCCTCGGAGTCCTCGTGCTCGTCCTCGCGGCCGGCCGGGTCGCCGGTGGGCAGGCCGAAGCGCTCGGCGTCGGCGTCGGAGAAGGCGATCAGGTCGGAGAGGTCGTCGTCGAGGTCCTCGCCGGGCTCGCTCTGGTGGTCGTCCAGGAAGAACACGGTGGCGGTGGGCTCTTCGGCCTCTTCGGCCTCTTCGGCGTCCTCGGCGCCCTCCGTGCCCTCCACCTCCTCCGTGCCCTCCGTGCCCTCGGCCTCCTCGGCGACGTCGGCCTCCTCGGCGACGTCGGCCTCCTCGGCGACGTCGGCCTCCTCGGCGTCGTCGGAGGCGGCGGAGTCCTCGGTGTCCTGGGCCGTGTCCTCGCTCGCCGCGGGCTCCTCGGCCTCGGCCTCCTGGGCGGCCTTCGCGTCCGCCTCGGTGTCGGCCGCCTCCGCCTCCGCGTTCACGTCCGCCTCCGCGTCCACGTCAGCCTCTGCATCCGTGTCCATGTCCACGTCCATGTCCACGTCCGCCTCCGGCTCCGCGTCGGGGGAGGCGAGGGCGGCGGCGAAGCGGTCCAGCAGACGGCGGCCGGTCGCGGCGAGGGTCTCCTCGTCGAACTCGGTCAGCCGCCCGGTGGCGCTCAGGTCGCCGGTGAACCGGACCAGTGCGCTGCCGTCCTCGGCGCCCTCGGCGACGCTGACCCGGAGGGTGGCGGTCGCCTCGCCGCTGCCGCGTGCCTCCTGGCCCTCGGCGAACACGGTGAGCACGCCCTCGCGGCCCTCGATCAGCGACAGCACGCCGCGGTAGGTGATGGTGGAGGCGCCGACCCGCAGCTTCAGCCGTCCGCCGATCTCCTCGGCGGGGCCGCTGCCGACGGCGGCGGGCTCGGTGCTGAGCCCCGGCACGCAACGGGCCAGCAGAGCCGGATCCAGCAGGGCCTGCCGGACCAGCTCGGCCGGCATCGGGACGACAACCTCATGCTCCATGCCACGGAGCCTACCGATCGGACCCCCGATGGTCCCTGCTGCGGCCCCCACCTGTCGCGCCGACTTTTCCGCCCGGCGCCCGTCGCCCCGCCGGACCGTGCCCGGGGCCCCGCCGCCAAGGCCCGTCGCCCGCCCGTCCGGCGTCTCACCGCGGCCCCAGCAGGGTGAGGGCGGCCGGGGGGCGGGCCGGGCGGAGGGCGGTGAGCCGGGAGGCGGCGGCGCGGAGGGCGTCGGGGGTGAGCGCGCGGGGCGGCGGGGCGTCCGGGGCGAGGCCGAGCGGGGGCTGGGCGGCGGCCGCGAGCAGGAAGGCCTGACCGCCACCGTCGCCGCCGCCACCGTCGCCGCTGCTCTCCGGCCCGGGCCGGCAGCTCGTGGTGGCGCCGCCCTGGACGGCGTACGGGACGGTCCGCAGGCCGGCCGCCCGCAGCCCGGACTCGACCTGCCAGAGGCCGCTCCGCTCGTCGCCGACCCGCTCGTCGCCGGCCCGCTCGTCGCCGACCCGCTCGTCGCCGGCCCGGACGGCGATCCGCCCGCCGGGGGAGAGCAGCCGGGTGGTGAGGCCGTAGAACTCCTGCGAGTGGAACTTGACCGTGCCGGCCTCGTCGGGGGCGGGCAGGTCGGCGAGGACGACGTCGAAGGTGCGGTCGCCCGTGCGGACGCTGCGCAGCCACTCCAGCGGGTCGGCGTCGGCGGTCCTGACCCGGGGGTCGTCCAGCGAGTGGCCGGAGAGCGCGGCCAGGCCCGGGTCGGTCCGGGCCAGCCGGGTGAGCGCCGGGTCGGCGTCGACGACCAGGACCGAGCGGACCCCGCCGTGCCGCAGCACCTCGCGCAGGGCGAGCCCGTCGCCGCCGCCGAGCAGCAGCACCCGGGCGTCCGGCCCGGCCGCCATCGCCGGGTGGACCAGCGCCTCGCTGCCCCGGTACTCGTCGGGGCCGCAGACCGCGAGCCGCCCGTCCAGATAGAGCCGCAGCGGGCCCTCGGCCGGGCCGGTGAGCACGATCTCCTGGTGCCGGCCGTGGGCGGCGAAGCGGACCTGCGGGCCGTACAGGGCGCTCCGGGCGGCCCGTTCGATCGCGCCGGACCAGGCGGCGGCCGCGGCGAGGGCGGCGAGGACGAGCCCGCAGCAGCACCAGAGCAGCATCCGGATCCGCGGGGCCGGCTCCTCGCGGAACAGCCAGAGCACCACGGCGGCCCCGGCGACCGCGTTGACCGCGCCGGTGACCAGGGCGCCGGTGCCGGGCCCGAACGTGGGCAGGATCAGGAACGGGAAGGCCAGCCCGCCGATCAGCGCGCCCACGTAGTCGGCGGCGAAGAGGTCGGCGGCGGCCCGCCCGGCGTCCTCGCGCCGGATGCGCTGGATGAGCGTCATCAGCAGGGGGATCTCGGCGCCGATCAGGACGCCGATCAGGCAGGTCAGCCCGACCATCGCGGCCTGGTAGCGGCCGATCCAGGCCCAGCACGAGTACAGCGCGAGGACGGAGAGCCCGCCGGTGAGCGCGAGCGCGCACTCGACCAGGGCGAAGGCGGTGGCCGGGCGGCGGGTGAGGCGCTTGGCGAGCAGGGAGCCCAGGCCCATCGCGAAGACCATGACGGAGAGCACGACGGACGTCTGGGTGACGGAGTCCCCGAGCAGGTAGCTGCCGAGCGCCACGAGTTCCAGCTCGTAGACGAGTCCGCAGGCCGCGCAGACGAACGAGGCCAGCAGGACGGTGAGCCGGGCGAGCCGGGGGCGGGCACGCAGCCGGCACCGACGGCGGGCGGGCAGGGGGGTCAGGCTCCGCCCGAACCGGAGTGGGCTGCCGTCGTCGAGGTCGAGTCCCGGCTGTGCGGGGGGACCGGCCGGATGGTTGATCACGAACAAACGCTAGGCGACGTTCGGTACGGGTGGCTGCGTCCATTCGACGGACAGTGCGATACGTCGGGTTGACGGATCGTTCCTGCGTACGAATGGGGGCCGGTCTGCCGCCGTATGAGCGCCTCTGGCGCGGTTGCCGTGCTCACCGGGACACCACGAGCGAGGAGCGGGTGCAGACCAGCTGCCCCTCCTGCGGGTAGGCGTGCCAGGTGCGCCAGAGCAGCCGGTCCGCGCCGCCCTGGGCGACCAGCGCGGTGAAGGCGCTCGGGTCGCCCGGGAAGACCCCGGCCAGGCCGCGCGGGTGTCCCTCGACCAGGGCCAGCAACTCCTGGGCGCGGGCGGCGAAGTCGTGCGGCGGCAGCGCCTCGATCCGGGCCGCGAACTCGTACTCCCAGCCGTCCACCTGCTTGGCCACCCGGGCCGGCAGCGGGGTCCGGCGGCCGGGCAGGCAGGCGACGGTCTCCAGGCACTCGCCCGGTCCGGCGGCGATCACCACCTGGTGCGATGCGCCGAGCAGCCGCAGCTGCAGGGTGCCGGGCGGACCGGGACGCCCGGCACCGTCCAGTCTCAGGTTGCGGACCGCGAGAGCGGGCAGGGTTTCGCCGCCCAGGCACCAGGCCAGGTCACCGGCGCGGGTGTCCGTGTAGGAGGTCTGCAGTGTGGTGAGCATGCTCGGCTCCGCGTTTCAGCTCCGTGCGCGCCCGCCGAGCAGCAGCGAGTAGGGCCAGGCAGAGGCGAGGCTGTTCGTGGCTGTGCGGTCCAGGGCGCGGCCGACCGTGGAAGGAAGGATTCCGGCTGGAGATTCAGCAGCAGAGAAGCATGAATACGCCGGGTCCGCCGGTGATTTACCCAACTTTGTCAAGCATTCACCGTTTCGAGCGCGCCTGCTTCCCCGCTCTGATCGACCCGGTGTGCGACTCTGCACAGCGCGCGCCCCTCGCACCGGCCCACGCGCCGTGCGCTCTGCATGCACGCCGCCCACGAGCCCCGCGCGCCCCACCCTCCCACGCTCCCGGCGCACGGTGGTCCATGCTCCCCCGCGGGCCTGCCCGACAGGCATGCCGAATGCCCGACAGGCAGCGAAAAGCCGCGCCCGTCGGGCAAGTTGACGAATGGTCAGCACATCCCGCCGATCCCGCCGGGTGGGCGGATCCGGCTGGGCCGGGGCACCGCCTCCTCCGGCGGGGGCGGCGACCCGGCCGGACCGGTCAGAGCCGCCGGAGTCGCGTGACGGCCTCGGCGAGGACGTCGTCGCGCTTGCAGAAGGTGAACCGGACGAGGCTCCGTCCGGCCTCGGCGTCGTCGTAGAAGACGGCGTTGGGGATGGCGACGACGCCGCAGCGCCCGGGGAGGGAGCGGCAGAACTCGACGCCGTCCTTCTCGCCCAGCGGTGTGATGTCGGTGGTGATGAAGTAGGTGCCCTGCGGCTGGAACACGGCGAAGCCGGCGGCCGCCAGCCCGTCGCCGAGCAGGTCCCGCTTGCGGAGCAGGTCGGCCCGGAAACCGTCGAAGTAGCCGTCGGGGAGGCGCAGGGCCTCGGCGACGGCGTACTGGAACGGCCCGGCGCTGACGTAGGTCAGGTACTGCTTGGCGGTGCGGACGGCGGCGACCAGGGGGGCGCTCGCGGTCACCCAGCCGACCTTCCACCCCGTGAAGGAGAAGGTCTTGCCGGCGGAGGAGATGGAGACGGTCCGCTCGCGCATGCCGGGCAGGGCGGCGATCGGGTGGTGGCCGCCGCTGAACACCAGGTGCTCGTAGACCTCGTCGGTGACGACCAGCAGGTCGTGTTCGACGGCGAGCCCGGCGATCGCGGCGAGCTCTTCGGGGGTGAGGACCAGTCCGGTGGGGTTGTGCGGGGTGTTGATCAGCAGCAGGCGGGTGCGCGGGGTGATCAGCGCCCGCAGCTCGTCCAGGTCGGGCCGGAAACCCGGCGCGCGCAGGGTGAGCGGGACGCGGGTGGCGCCGGCCATGGCGATGCACGCGGAGTACGAGTCGTAGAACGGCTCGAAGGCGATGACCTCGTCGCCCGGCTCCAGCAGGGCGAGCAGGGCGGCGGCGATGGCCTCGGTGGCGCCGGCGGTGACCAGCACCTCGGTGTCGGGGTCGTACGTCAGGCCGTAGAAGCGCTGCTGGTGCCCGGCGACGGCCTGCCGCAGCTCCGGGATGCCGGGGCCCGGCGGGTACTGGTTGCCTCGGCCGTCGCGCAGCGCCCGGACGGCGGCCTCGCGGACCTCCTCGGGCCCGTCGGTGTCCGGGAAGCCCTGGCCGAGGTTGATCGAGCCGGTGGCGGTCGCGAGGGCCGACATCTCGGCGAAGATCGTCGTGCCCATGCCCGCCAAGCGGCGGTTCAGCAGCGGCCTGGTACCCATCAGTGGCTCCTCACGGCTCGTAGTGAGGGCCATCCTCTGACGGTCGGCGAGCGATGGACAAGGATGCGCCCCCGCCGCCTTCGATCCGGCTGGTGCCGCAGCCGGGCCGAAGGCGACCGGGACACGGGTGAGCAGCGCGGCCGAGCCCGCCCGACGTCTTCGGTCCGGGCGGGCTCGGCGGTGTCAGCTCGACCAGTAAGGGTCGTCGACCGTCGCGCACTGGGCGGCGTAGTCCAGCGGTCCCTGACCGAACCCGCCCTCCCCGTTGTCACCGCTGATGTCGGTGACGTTGAACACGGAGACCTGCAACTCGGCACAACCGCTCACGTCCGAGACGAACCAGAGCTTGAACCCCGAGCCCCTCACCTCCAGGGACCACCCCTCACGGCGGACCGAGTACCCCTTTGCCGCCCAGAGCGCCTGAACGATGTCGAGCGGCTCGGCCTCCCGCCTGGAGGCGATCCGGACTCGGGCCGTCTGACGGCCGAGCATCTCCGCCCGACCCGTCTTCTTGCACCCGGACGTACCGCAGAGTCCCGTCAACTCGGGGTCGCTTTCGTACCTGGCCTCGGCCCACTGGAGCCCCGGGTGGAAGGCCCCCGCGACATCGGCGAGCTCGGCTTCGATCCGGTGCTGCGCCTGCTCGACCGGCACGGTGGGTTCCCCGGGCTCCGGCCAGGCGTACCAGCCGACCAGGAGTGCCAGCAGCACCCCCGGCACGATCACGCGCCAGACCGCGGCCCTCACCTCGGATCCTCCCTGGTGATCGTGTTCCCGTGGCCGCTCACGATCTTCCCGATGTTGGGGAGCGAGTCGCCGCCCTTGTCGTCCTTCCCGAAGTAGTTGTCGTGGGAGTCGGTCACCGAGCCGTCCGCCACCGAGAAGCGCTGCCCGCCGAAGCTCTCGCTCGCCGGGTCGGTGCCGTGCCACGACCCGTCGGGATTCGTGATCGCCTCGACCGCGGCCCAGCCGGGAATGAGCATCCCGGGGGCCGGCGCGTCCGCGACGGGATCGTACTTGGCCGTGCCGACGTACACGTGATCCGCACCGATCCCGAGCTGCGTCGCCTTGTCCACCCCGACGCCCGGGCTGCCGACCAGGACGATGTCGTCGATGGGCAGGCCGCCGGGGTGCTGGGTGGCTTTCCCGACCACCAGGGAGCCGTAGCTGTGCCCCTGCGCGGTCATGTGCGCCGGCGCCCCCTCGTGGGTCGCCCGGAGTCCGGTGAGGAACTTGTTGTACGCGGCCCCGCCCTCCTCCGCCCGGTCCTGCATGAGCACGGAGGGGCCGTCCAACTGCGGGGCGTCGTACCCCAGCCAGAACACGGACGCGACGCTCGGGGGCACGTCACCGTTGGCCCTCGCGCTGTTCACCGCGGAATCGTAGATGCGCTTCGCCGTCCTGGCGTCGCCCCCTCCGACACCTGACACGGTGCTGTTCAGCCCGGGCACCAGCGACGAGACGTTCTTGGCCTTGTCCGGGTCGCCCCAGGAGATGATCGCGCGGCCCTGCCCCTGATCACCGATTCCCAGCAGCAGCAGCGGCGGGTTGGAGCCCGGCCCGCCAAGACCGTTGTCCACCTTGCCGTCGAGCCGGTTCTGAATGGACTGGAAGCCGTCGAGCTTCTCCTGCAGGGCGTCGCGCTTGGTCTTCCACTCCGTGTAGGCGGGGTTCGGGCGGATGAACCTGCCGGTACCCACGGTGGCGGCCGGCGCGGGGCCGAGGTCGGCGATCTGGCGCTGGCGGTCCTGGATCAGGTTCTTCAGGTTGGTCCGGTTGGCCTGGTCGCGGGCGGCGGCGGGGATGCCGTCGAGGTTGCCGACCTGGTCCGGGTGGTTGAGGATGATCCGCTGCTGCTGAGCATCGGTCAGGCCGTTCCACCAGGCCTTGACGCTGTTCGGGTCGGTGCCGGCGGCGGGGATCTGCTGGAGCGCGTTCGCGGCGTCCGTGTCGGCCTTCACGGTGGCGGAGTCGAGGCCGGTGCCGCTGCTCGCGTTGGTGGCGAGGTGGGCGAGCCGGGTGTTGATGGTCTGGTCCGCGTGGTCGGCCTCGTTGAGCGCGGCGGTGATCCTGGCCTGGATCTGCTTGGCCTGGTTCTCGGCGTCGGTGCCGGCGAAGTTCGCGGAGTTCGGGTCGTTGTCCCAGGTGATCCCGCCGTCGGCGGCCACGGTCAGCTTGTGGGTCTTGGCGTCGTCGAGGGCGCTGATCAGGTGTGACTGGGCGGCGGCGAAGGCGTCGTAGGCGTCCTGCAGGGCCCTGCTGACGAGGCCGATCTCCTGCTGGGCGGCTTGGAGCTCGTTCTCCAGGAGCTGGATCCGGGCCTGGGCGTGGCCGGCGGCGGTGCCCGTCCACTGGGAGCGGTTCAGCCGGTCGATGACCTCGGTCTGCCAGTTGTCCTTGTGCTGGCCGAAGGCGGTGGCGAGGGTGTCGAAGGCGTTCTTCGCGGTGATGATGCCGATGACGTCGGCGTCGTAAAGGGTCTTGATGTCCATCGGTTACTCGGCCGCCTTCGCGCTGGAGGGCTTCACGGGGCCCGGGACGACGGTCGTGCCGAAGGGGTCCGGCTCGGCCGGGACCGGGGCGGCCGGGTTCCTCATGCTCGTGTGGACGTCCTTCTCGACCTGGCGGTAGTAGGCGGCCGTTGTGGCGAGCTTGGTGCCGACGTCGCCCATGTCGCCGCCGAGCTTGTCCAGCAGCGTCTTCCAGTTCGTGCCGCAGTTCGTGATGGCGACGGCGGTGAGAAAGCCCCGCAGACCGGTGGCGGCCTGGTTGCACGGCTCGGTGATCTTCGACGTCTCGCCCGGTATGAGACCGCCTGTGTGCTGGGCGCTCTGTCCGCAGCCGTCCAGCTCGGCCGGATTGACCTTGAGCTCCAAGGCCAAATCAGGATCCGACATGTGTTTCCCCCCGTAATTGGGCGCCGCCCGTAGGCGGCGTTCCCCCTGCCCAGAAATGATTACCGTCGGATAGTAATCAGTTGCTCCTTACTGCGATCGGTGGACCGGGCGCCGGCTCGTGCGGCGGCCGGGGACAAGGACGGCCCGCCGCCGGGTGTACCGGTGGCGGGCCGTGCCGTGTGCTGACGCTCGGGGGGTCAGGCCTCGTCGGTGCCCTCGGGGGCCTCGCCGTTGCCCTCCTCGCCCTCGATCTCCTTCTGCAGGCCGAGGCGCTCGACGATCCACTGCTCGAAGCCGACGGCGGCCTGGGTCCAGTTGGCGGTGGTGGTGACGAAGTAGTCCAGGTTCACGCCGGTGCCGACGATCATCTGGGCCTCGCCGATCAGGCGGACCACACCGTCCTCGTGGGTGTGGGTGTAGACCTTGGGCCAGAGGGTCTCACGGTTCCACTCGTCGATGAGGTCGAGCATCTCGGCCTTCTTCTCCAGCGGGTAGGCGCGGTCGTAGAACGCGCGGACCGCGAAGAGCTCCTTCTGCTCGCCGCGGAACATGTAGTAGACGCGGAAGCCCTCCCAGGGGGCGGTGAGGTCGCCCTCCTCGTCCACGACGTGCTTGAGCTGCATCTGGTCCAGCAGCTGGGTCACCAGGGCCTGGTCCGGGACGATGATCGGCGGCGGGCCGGCCGGTCGGCCGCCCTGGCCGCCACCCGGCTGCCCGCCCTGCGGCAGGCCGAACGACGGGATGGACGACGGGTCGATGCTCATGGGGGTCCTCATTCCTCAGTGCACGTGGTGGCCGGCAATGAGGCCGCCCTTTCCACCTCCCATCCTGCCTCATCCGGGCCCGGCCTCACAGGGGTGGCGGGACGGGAAGGATCTTGCCGGAGGGCCTGCCGGGGGCGGCGGACACCGAGGGTGAACACGGCGGTGGGCCGCCCCTCCCGCAGGGGCGGCCCACCGCGCGCCGGGGCACGGGCGAGCTACTTCTCCAGCGGCCCGCGGGCACGGACGGTGAGGCGGTCGGCCTCCTCGTCCCGTTCGACCAGGACGGTGTCGCCGTCGTGCACCTGGCCGGAGAGGATCGCCCGGGCGAGCTGGTCGCCGATCGCGGACTGCACCAGGCGGCGCAGCGGACGGGCGCCGTACGCCGGGTCGTAGCCGGTGAGCGCGAGCCAGTCCCGGGCGGCCTCGCCGACCTGGAGCGTGAGCCGCCGCTCGCGCAGCCGCTCGCCGAGCTTCGCCACCTGGAGGTCGACGATCCGGCTGAGCTCGGCGGTGCCCAGCGGGTCGAAGACCACGATGTCGTCCAGCCGGTTGAGGAACTCCGGCTTGAACGCGGCCCGGACGGTGTCCAGTACCAGGGCCTTCTTCCGCTCCTCCGGGGTGCTCTGGTCCACCAGGAACTGACTGCCCAGGTTGGAGGTGAGGATCAGGATCGCGTTGCGGAAGTCCACCGTCCGGCCCTGGCCGTCGGTGAGCCGGCCGTCGTCCAGCACCTGGAGCAGCACGTCGAAGACCTCGGGGTGGGCCTTCTCCACCTCGTCCAGCAGCACCACGCTGTACGGGCGGCGGCGGACCGCCTCGGTGAGCTGGCCGCCCTCCTCGTAGCCGACGTACCCGGGCGGGGCGCCGACCAGGCGGGAGACGGAGTGCTTCTCGCCGTACTCGCTCATGTCGATGCGGACCATCGCCCGCTCGTCGTCGAAGAGGAAGTCGGCCAGGGCCTTGGCGAGTTCGGTCTTGCCGACGCCGGTGGGGCCGAGGAAGAGGAAGGAGCCGGTCGGCCGGTCCGGGTCGGCGATGCCGGAACGGGTGCGGCGCACCGCGTCCGACACGACCTGGACGGCCTCGGTCTGGCCGATCAGGCGGCGGCCCAACTCGTCCTCCATGCGCAGGAGCTTGGCGCTCTCGCCCTCCAGCAGCCGGCCGGCCGGGATGCCCGTCCAGGACGCGACCACGTCGGCGACGTCGTCCGGGCCGACCTCCTCCTTGACCATGGCGGGGGAGGCGGAGCCGGCGTCGGTGTCGGTGTTCGCCGTGGCCGCGCGCTCCTGCGCCTCGGCCAGCTCGTGCTCGGCGGCCGGGATCTCGGCGTACATCAGCTTGGAGGCGCGCTCGAAGTCGCCGTCCCGCTGGGCGCGTTCGAGGGCGCCGTGCAGGTCGTCGAGGCGTTCCTTGAGCTCGCCGACCCGGTTGAGGCTCTTCTTCTCCTGCTCCCAGCGCGCGGTGAGCACGCTCAACTGCTCGTTCTTGTCGGCGAGATCGCGCCGCAGCCGGTCGAGCCGGTCGACCGAGGCTGGGTCCGACTCCTTCTCCAGGGCCAGCTCCTCCATTCGCAACCGGTCGACGGAGCGCTGGAGTTCGTCGATCTCGACCGGGGAGGAGTCGATCTCCATCCGGAGCCGGGAGGCCGCCTCGTCGACCAGGTCGATCGCCTTGTCGGGCAGGAAGCGGGAGGTGATGTAGCGGTTGGAGAGGGTGGCGGCGGCGACCAGGGCGGCGTCGGAGATCTGCACCTTGTGGTGCGCCTCGTACCGGCCCTTGAGGCCGCGCAGGATGGCGATCGAGTCCTCCACGCTGGGCTCGCCGACCAGCACCTGCTGGAAGCGGCGCTCCAGGGCGGGGTCCTTCTCGATCCGCTCGCGGTACTCGTCCAGCGTGGTGGCGCCGACCATCCGCAGCTCGCCGCGGGCCAGCATCGGCTTGAGCATGTTGCCGGCGTCCATCGCGGAGTCGCCGCCGGCGCCCGCGCCGACCATGGTGTGCAGCTCGTCGATGAAGGTGACGACCTGGCCGTCGCTCTGCTTGATGTCGTTCAGGACGGCCTTCAGCCGCTCCTCGAACTCGCCCCGGTACTTGGCGCCGGCGACCATCGCGCTGAGGTCCAGCGAGACCAGGCGCTTGCCGCGCAGCGACTCCGGGACGTCCCCGGCGACGATCCGCTGGGCCAGGCCCTCGACCACGGCCGTCTTGCCGACGCCCGGCTCGCCGATCAGCACCGGGTTGTTCTTGGTGCGGCGGGAGAGCACCTGGACGACCCGGCGGATCTCCTGGTCCCGCCCGATCACCGGGTCGAGCTTGCCGTCCCGGGCGGCCTGGGTGAGGTCGGTGCCGTACTTCTCCAGGGCCTTGTAGGTGCCCTCCGGGTCCGGCGAGGTGACCCGGCCGCTGCCGCGCACGTCCTTGAAGGCGGCGAGCAGCGCCTTCGGGGTGGCGCCCTGCTGCACCAGCAGGTCGGCGACGGCCCCGCCCTCGGCGGCCAGGCCGACCATCAGGTGCTCGGTGGAGACGTACTGGTCGTCCAGGTCGTCGGCGCGCTTGCCGGCCTCGGTGAGCACGGCCAGGGTGTCGCGGGCCAGCTGCGGGGCGGCGACGGTGGAGCCCATCGCGCTGGGCAGCGCGGCCAGCAGCCGGCGCGCGCCGTCGTCGACCCGGCCGGCGTCCGCGCCGACCGCCTCCAACAGCGGCCTGGCGATGCCCTCGGGCTGCTCCAGCAGGGCGATCAGGATGTGCACCGGCTTGACGTCCGGGTTGCCCGCGGCGCCCGCCTGCCGGATTGCGGCGGACAGGGCGTCCTGCGTCTTGGTGGTGAACTTGCTGGCGTCCACTGCTGGGGTGTCCTCCTTGCTCGTACGTGGATCCCGCGTGCGGTGCGCGGATCCCTGCTGGTGCGTGGGCCCTGGCCGGTGCCCGAACCCTGCTGACTACAGCATGCACTAAGTTGAGTCTATTCCACTCAACTTTCCAAGGTTCGACTTCCGGATGAACGGTTGTAGGGTTCGCGGCCCGGCGAGCGCCGGGTCAGCGTCAGCAGTTCCCGGGCCGGGCCGCTCGGCCGCCGCCCGGCCGGCCAGACCGCGCGCAGCGGGCGCCGGAGGTCCAGCCCCTCCGCCAGCGGCACCGCCACCAGCCGCCGGGTCGCCAGCTCCTCCACCACCGCCAGCTCGCTCAGGCAGACCGGCCCGGCACCGGTCATCGCCGCCGCCTTCAGCGCCGTCGACGAGGCCAGCTGCAGCCGTGGCCGCGCCGCACCGCCGTACGGCGCCAGCGCCATCTCCAGCACCTCCCGGGTGCCCGAACCGGGCTCGCGCAGCACCAGCGGCGTCGCCGCCAGCTCGGCCCCGGTCAGCGGCTCCCGGCGGCGCGCCCAGGGGTGGCCGGGCGCGACCACGACCACCAGCCGGTCGGCGGCCACCACCGCGCCGGCCAGCCCCTGCGGGGTGGACGGGCCCTCGACGAAGCCGAGGTCCGCGTCCCCGGCCAGCACGTGCCCGGCGACGTCCGCCGAGTTGGCCGTCCGCAGCGTCACCGCCGTCCCCGGACTGGCCTCGTGCAGCGCCAGCAGCCAGCCCGGCATCAGGTACTCGGCGACGGTCAGACTGGCCACCACCACCAGCCGGGCGTCCCGCCGCTCGCGCAGCGCGTCGATCCCGGCGTCCAGCGCCTGCGCCGCCTCCACCACCTGGCGGGCCCACTCGACCACCAGCCGGCCCGCCTCGGTCGGCCGGCTGCCCCGGGGCGAGCGGTCCAGCAGGGGGACGCCGATCTGCTGCTCCATGCCCTTGATCCGGGCGCTGGCGGTCGGCTGGCTCACCCCCAGCTCGGCCGCGGCCCGGCCGACACTGCCCAGCCGGGCCACCGCGAGCAGCAACTCGAGGGCGCCGAGTTCGGGGACGCGGGGGGAGAGGGCCATAGGTTCAGGCTATGCCCTCATAGAGCTCCGGCCGCTACCGGAGCCCGGCCGCCGACGGCACGGTGGATTCCATGGCCACCGTGATCGACAGCCCCCGACCGTTCCTGCACGTCCGTCCCGACCTCGCCCAGCTGAGCCCGAACTGGTACGCGGCGGTCATGGGCACCGCGATCGTCGGCAACGGCGCCGCCGCACTGCCCGTCGCGCTCCCCGGGCTGACCGGGTTCGGCGAGCTGATGTGGGGTCTCGGGCTGGCCGCGCTGGTGGTGCTCGGGACCGCCCGGGTGCTCCACCTCACCCGGCACCGGGCCGCCGCCCGCGGCCACCTGCTGGACACCCCGGCCACCGCCGTCTTCTACGGCTGTCCGCCGATGGCCCTGCTCTCGGTCGGCTTCGGCACCCTGGTGCTCGGCTCACGGGTGATCGGCACCGGCCCCGCCGTCGCCCTGGACGCGGTGCTCTGGAGCGCCGGCACCCTGTACGCGCTGGCGGTCGCGGCCGGCATCCCGTACCTGATGATCACCCGGCACGCCGTCTCCCCGCTGGAGGCCAACCCGACCTGGCTGCTGCCGGTCGTCGCCCCGCTGGTCGCCGCCTCCACCGGCCCCGCACTCGTCCCGCACCTGCCGGCCGGCACCCCGCAGCAGGCCATGCTGTACGGCTGCTGGGCCCTGTTCGGGGTCGGCCTGCTGGCCACCCTCGCCATGCTGCCGGTGGTGCTCACCGGACTGGTGCACAGCAAGATCCCGGCCCTGGCGCTCACGCCGTCGCTCTTCCTGGTGCTCGGCCCGCTCGGCCAGTCCACCACCGCGGTCCACCAGCTCGCCGACGCCGCCCGCCCGGTCACCCCCCAACTCGCCCCCGCCGCCCTCGCCTTCGCCGAGCTGTACGGCGTGGCCGTGCTCGGCGTCGCGATGCTCTGGCTCGCCGTCGCCACCGCCGCCAACCTGCGCGCCCGCCGGGCCGGGATGGCCTTCGCGATGACCTGGTGGGCGTACACCTTCCCGATCGGCACCTGTGTCACCGGCGCGGCCGCGCTCGCCCGGCACACCGGCTTCGCCGGGTTCACCGGGCTGGCCGCCGGGCTCTTCGTCCTGCTGGTCGCCGCCTGGGCCGTGGCCGCCGCCGGCACCGCGGCCGGGCTGGCCGGCGGGCGGCTGCTGGCGCGCTGACCGGGCGTCGGCCGCCGCGGGGGCGGACGGCCGCCGGCGCGCCGGGTGGCGGCGCACGGTCGGACCACGGGCGGGCCGGTCATCGGGCCCGCCCTTCCGTACCGAATGACCGGACGGTCGGACTCCACGGGCCGACCCCCGTGACCAGCGGTTTTGCACACGGGCGGCGCATCGCGCGGGAACCCGCTCCGAGCGCCGGATGCAGGTTCCTGCAATTGCGAGAACATGCACTCGGGCGGCACTTGTTCACCGGCCGTCACGCTGTGAGGGTGGAGCCACGCCAGGTCGTCCGGGCAACCGCAGCCCGATGGTGGTGACTTGCTCTTCAGAACTGGATGCTCACGGCACGTCCGTACCTGCATATCGGGGGGAAGAGCGCCGGCCGGACGCCATGTGTGGTGATGGCACCCGGGACCGGAGTCGGCGAGGCGTTGCTGCTCCGCCTCGCCGGAAGCGCCTAGACATTGGCGTGGCACCGGCGGCCCCCGGCCTCCCGGCGTGCGACGGCACCCGGGACCCGGGGGTCCGCCGGCTCGCAGTACCGTGATCGCGTGCTGCGCGCGGTGCTGGGATCATGACCGGCAAGCGGGCGGGACACCTGGCGGCCGCGGCACCTGCGTACCCGAAGCACCGACTGCGGGGCACGCGCCCCCGCGTGCGGACCCAGAAGCACAGACCGCGAAGTACAGGCGTATCCGAGATCCATCCGGCAGGGAGTGTTCGAGGTGACGGCGGACCCGACGGCCGCTCCGGGCATGGCCGGGTCGTCCGGTGAGCCCGACGACGAGGCCCGCCGGCTCTACCTGGCCATCCTCGACGCGGGCGGCCGCATCCCGTCCGCCGACGTCGTCGAGGGCGACCGCGGCGCACTGGGCCGGCTCGTCGACATCGGCCTGCTGATGCCCAACCCCATGGACGCCTGCTACACCGCCGTCAGCCCGCGCTCGGTCAGCGACCGGCTCGGCGCCGAACTGCTCAGCGAGGCCACCCGGCTGCTCGTCCGCGCCGAGAACCTCCCCGGCGCCCTCGACTCCCTCACCCGCGCCTACGACGCCATGCCCCGGCCGCCCGAGCGCTCCGGCGGCGCCGTCTACATCGAGGGCCACGTCCACATCCGCCACCGCATCTCGCAGCTGGTCTCCGACTGCCGCACCGAGGTCCTCACCGCCCAGCCCGGCCACCGCCCCGCCGAGGCGCTGAAGATCGCCCTCATGCAGGACCTCCAGCTCCTGCAACGCGGTTGCTCGCTGCGGACCGTCTACCAGCCGGTGGCCGTCTCGGCTCCCGCAGCCCTCGCCTACGCCGACGAGGTCACCCGGCACGGGGCGCTGATCCGCATCCTGGACGAGCCGTTCCAGCGGATGTTCGTCTTCGACCGCTCGGTCGCGGTGCTCTCCACCAACGAGGACCACAGCACCGCCGCGTTCATCACCGACCCGGCCGCGATCGCCTTCCTGGTCAACTCCTTCGAACGCGACTGGGCCCGCGCCGACGCCCCCGACTGGACCGCGGCCCACGCCAACGGCCCCACCCGCGACACCCCCGACCGGGTCGGCCGGCTCCTCGCCCGCGGCCTCACCCAGCGCGCGGTCGCCACCCGGCTGGGGCTCAGCGAACGCACCGTCGCCGCCCACATCTCCCGCCTGCGCGACCGGTACGGCGCGCAGACGCTGTTCCAGCTCGGCTGGCTGATGAGGGGCGGCCCCGATGAACGGTGAAACCGCCGTCGCCGCGTCCGCCGGGCCCACCGCCGCCGAACAGGCCCTCTACCTGGCCGCCGTCGCGGCCGGCGGCCACCTGTCCGCGGCCGCCCTCACCCCGGCCGACGGCCCCGCCCTGGCCGGCCTGCTGGACCAGGGCCTGCTCGTCCCGGCCGCCGCCGACTACCGAGCCTGCGCCGGGTACACGGCCGCCGGGTACACGGCCGTCGACCCGCGCTCGGTCAGCGACCGCCTGGGCGCCGAACTCCGCACCGAGGCAACCCGGTTGCTCGTCCGCGCCGAACGCCTCCCGGCCGCTCTGGACGACCTGATCCGCGCGTACGACGCCGTGCCCCGCCCGGCGGTCCCGCTGGAGGCCGTCCACATCGAGGGCACCGCCGGGATCCGGCAGCGCATCTCCGAGCTCCTCTCCGACTGCACGGAGGAACTGCTCGCCGCCCAGCCAGGGCCCCGGCCGGCCGCCGCCCTGCGGATGGCGATGCCCCAGGACGTCGCGCTGCTCAAGCGCGGCTGCGCGATGCGCACCCTCTACCAGCCGCTGGCCGTCGCCGACCGGGTGGTGGTGGAGCACGTGCGGTCCATGGCCGGACACGGCGCCGAGGTCCGGGTGCTGGACGAGCCGTACCAGCGGATGCTGGTCTTCGACCGCTCGGTGGCGGTCGTCCCCGCTGCCGACGACGAGACCAGGGCGGCCTTCGTCCACAATCCCGCGACGGTCGCGTTCCTGGTGGCCCTCTTCGAACGCGACTGGTCCCGGGCCGCCCCGGTCGACCACCCCGTGACCGCCACCACCGCGCACCCCACCACCACCCGCGTCGGGCACCTGCTCCGTCAGGGCCTCACCCAGCGCACCATCGCCACCCGCCTCCACCTCAGCGAGCGCAGTGTCGCCGCCCACATCGCCCGCCTCCGCCGCCGTCACGGCGCGGAGACGCTCTTCCAGCTGGGCTGGCGGATGCGGGAAGCCCGGACGGGGGAGTCCGATGCGTGAACTGCCGTGGTGCGAAACGCGATCAGCCGGTGGCGGCGCTGCTCGGCCAGTAGCCGCTCCGGCCGACGGCCGGGGGCTGCTGACGGGGGACGGTGAACTGCTCGCCGGGGGCGGTCCAGAAGCCCTCGCGCAGCGAGAGCGCCATGCCCGCCCAGTCGAGGGCGGTCTCCACGGTGTGGTGGAGGGCCTCCTGCGACCAGGTGTCGTCGAAGACGAGCGGCAGCACGGGGGCGACCTGCTCGATGGTGGCGATCAGCGGGTTGTGCGTGATCGCCTCGTCCACCAGCAGGACGATCGGCTTCCGCAGGGCCGAGGCCCAGCCGAGCTCCAGGCTGACCCCGGCGGAGAGCGGCGCGCCGACGTACGCGAAGACCAGGTCGGCGGACTGCAGCGCGCGGAAGTCGGAGGGGACGCGCGGCTCGGGGGCCCGGCCGGCGATGGTCCAGGCGTCGCTGTGGTGCGCGCTGTACACGGCGGCGCCGCTGCGCAGGAGCGTGGTGCGAAGCGTCGTCAGCCGCGTCCGGCTGGCCAGGGTCACCACACTGTCCGCCGGCCCGGTCAACCGCATCAGCGGCGCGGCCAGGAAGACTCGTGCACGCCGGCCCTCAGGGGCCTGGCTGTCGTGGTGACGCAGGTAGGGCTCGGTCATTGTCGACTCCGGGGGAAGGCCGACCGGGGAAGATGCGGTGCCGGTGGGCGCTGCGGTTGGTTGCTGCTTCAAAGATTCTGAAGTCATCAGACTGATATTTGACGGTACAGCGGCAACTCTGCTTCGTCCGCCGGACCATCGGGAGCGAACTGATCGTCTATCAGTGCCGACGGCTCCGTCCAGCGTTCCGCCCTGTCATCTGGATGCCTGGCATAGAGATGACGCTGCCTGCGCCGTAGGGGAGATGACACCGTAGCGTGCCGTGCGGCATCATGTGGACGCCAGTGCTATAAGTCCAGCTCGCGGAGCTTGAGAAGGAGGGATGGGTCCGTGTCTCGTATGTACCGACTTGTCCGTAAGGCTGTACTGTCCGCCGTTGTCGGCGTTTCCATCTTCGCTGTCGGCGCTCTCGGCGCGGGTTATGCGGGTGCCGAGAGTGTGCCCGGTCAGGGAACCGGGTCGACGACTCAGGCCCTGGCCGACGATTTCCACTGGTGAGATGACGATGCATTGAGTGCTCGCGAATTGCCCGGCCCGGCCGAAGAGGTGCGGGGCTAGGCGGTTTCGCGGGGTGACTCGGGTCGAGGTCGCGCGGCGACCGTCCGCCGTTGGTGCTGCTTGAACGAGGCGCCGCCCGTGTGGGCGGCGGTCCGGCCGTGGGGCCGTCCGGGGAAGGCACCTCCCCGGGCTCGGGCCTGCGCGGGTGCGGACCGCGGGCGGCACGGCCAAGCCGGCGAGGAATCGTTTCTTCCCGTGTCCGGAAACTTCTGCACGCCAGTGGCGTCGGCGCTCAGGCGGTCGTCCCGGAGGACTGCCCGAGGACGTAGCCGAGCTGGAACAGCGAGTCGACGTTGTGCTCCTCGCGCATTTCCGCGATGTGCCGGGCCAGCGTGCGTTCGCTGATGCCGAGCCGGCGCGCGATGACCCGGTGGTTCGTGCCGGCCAGCAGCAGGTCGATGATCGTGTGCCTGAGCTGCGAGACGACCTGCTGCGGGATGGTGCGGTCGCCGTCGAAGTCGAGCGCCCGGCTCCAGTTCCGCTCGAACACCTCTTCCGCGAGGTAGTTGATGACCGCGGAATCGTGGACGAAAGCGGCGACGTGGTCGCCCACCACCGGAATCACGGCGAGGCGCCGGTCGACGATCAGGAGCCGTGTGTAAGGCTCGTCCAGGGTCCTGAACTGCCAGCCCTCTTTGGCCAGCGTGGATACGTAATCCCTGGTCGGTTGGTGGTGCCGGGTGCTGGCGTTGTAGATCGTCCGCATGGACGCGCCATGGCGGATTATGTCGAGATCGCGTTGGATGAACGAGGTCAGCAGTTCCGAGGGGCGCGGCCCGCCGGGCTGCATTGCGAGCCCTTCGGTCATTCCGCTCGCCATCGCCTGCTGAACCCGTTGATTTATGAGTGCCCGGCCCTGAACGTATTCAATGGGGCCGCCGCTTTGGTCGGGATTGTGGAACGCTTCCGCCAGCTCGCCCAGGTCGCCGGGAATTGCCACGGCACGGGCCAGCAGATCGAGCGCCTGGCGCTGCCAAGTCGAGCTCAGACTGGCGGCGAGTTTCGCGGGATCGGCGGCGAACAGCGAACCCGGCTCGTCGCTGTCCGATATGAGGAGGCCGAGCTCCATCAACTCGTCGAGGGCGGCGGCCTCGTGCGGTGTGCAGCTGCCCCGGCTGAGCCGGCCGTCCTCGTTCAACGCCTTCAGGTAGAGCGCGCGGGCGTCTGAGGACAGGATCGGTGAGCGACTGTGGTTGTGCACCAGCTGTTCTCGATCACTCACTTTCGGCTCCTTGTCGTCGACCGGACAAGTCAACGCGACTGAAGTCCGCTGCCCAGGGATCTTAAACGCAGAGCACGATCCGGCGCCTGGCTCACAAGGACGGACGGATCGTCCGGCGGTCGCCCTGATGCAGCACTCTCTCATCAACACCCAGCCGCCGGCACCCCCCGTTCAGGAGGGAACCGGCGGCAGGGGCCGTCGTGGCCGGGTCAGCGCTTCGGGCGCCAGACGACCAGGGCACTGGACTGGGTCGGCGGCTGGTAGGGCACCAGGTCGCGGCGGTACGAGGCGTGGATGGTGGCCTCGCGCTGCTGGAGCGTGGTGGCGGCGCCTTCGAGGGAGTCGGCGAGTTCGGCGATGCGGGACTGGAGGGCGGTGACCTGGTTCTCCAGCTCGATGATCCGCTTGATGCCGGCCAGGTTGATGCCCTCGTCCTGGGAGAGGCGCTGGACCTCGCGCAGCTGCTGGATGTCGCGGGCGGAGTAGCGCCGGCCGCGGCCGGCGGTGCGGTCCGGGCAGACCAGGCCGAGGCGGTCGTACTGGCGCAGGGTCTGGGGGTGCAGGCCGGAGAGCTCGGCGGCGACCGAGATCACGTAGACCGGGGTGTCCTCGGTGAGGACGTACTGCGGCGGCGGGGCGGTGCGGCGGGCGCGCGGGGCGCCGCCGGGGAGACCCTCGCCGACCCCGGGGCCGATGGGGCCCATCGGGCCGAGGGGGCTGCTGTCGGGGATCATCTGGTCGTCACGCTCCCTTCGCCGCCTTGAACAGGGCGGCTCGCGGGTCGTCGGAGGCGGTGGCCTCGCGGTACTGCTCCAGAGCCGTCAGCGCGTCGCCGGTGACGTGCTGCGGCACCAGGACCTCCACGGTGACCAGGAGGTCGCCGCGGGTGCCGTCCTTGCGGGTTGCGCCCTTGCCGCGGGCCCGCAGGGTGAGGCCGTTGGCGCTGCCCGGGGGCAGCTTGAGCTTCACCGAGGGGCCGTTGAGCGTCGGCACCTCGATGGTGCCGCCGAGGGCGGCTTCGGGGAAGGTGACCGGCACGGTCACCGTGAGGTTGTCGGCCTTGCGCCCGAAGACGGGGTGCGCGTCGACGTGCACGGTGACGTAGAGGTCGCCGGCCTGGCCGCCGCGCTCGCCCTGGGCGCCCTTGCCCTTGAGCCGGATGCGCTGGGCGTCCTGGACGCCGGCCGGGATCCGGACCTGCATGGTGCGGGCGGAGCTGGCCCGGCCGCTGCCGTGGCAGTCGGTGCACGGGTCGTCGACGATCATGCCCCGGCCGCGGCAGTCCCGGCAGGGCTCGGAGAGCGCGAAGGCGCCCTGGCCGCGGCTGACGGTGCCGGCGCCGACGCAGGTCGGGCAGACCCGGGGGGTGGTGCCGGCCTTCGCACCGGTGCCGCTGCAGGTGCGGCACGGGGCCTGGCTGGTCATCCGGAGCGGGACGGTCGCGCCGTCGACGGCCTCCTCGAAGGAGAGCGTCACCTCGGTCTCGACGTCGGCCCCGCGCCGGGGCTGGGGCTGGCGGCCGCCGCGGTTGAAGAGGCCGCCGAAGACGTCGCCGAGACCGCCGCCACCGCCGGGGGGGCCGCCCTGGCTGCCGTTGAAGAGGTCACCGAAGTCGAAGCTGTAGTTGCCGCCGCCGGGGCCGCCGGAGCGGAAGCCGCCGTTGGCGAAGAGGGTGCGCGCCTCGTCGTACTCCTTGCGGCGCTTCTCGTCCGAGAGGACGTCGTAGGCCTCGGAGATGTCCTTGAAGCGCTCCTCCGCCTTGCTGTCGCCCTTGTTCGCGTCGGGGTGGAACTCGCGGGCCAGCTTGCGGTACGTCTTCTTGATCTCGGTGGCGGAGGCGTCCTTGGGCACGCCGAGGACCTTGTAGTAGTCCTTCTCCACGTAGTCCTTGCCGCTCATGCGCCCACCTCGCTTCGCTCGGCAGCCGCTTCGCGCAACACGCCCCGATCACCGATTCGCTCGCTGCGCTCGCTCATGCGCCCACCTCGCGGCGCTCGGCAGCCGCTTCGCGCAAAGCGCACCTTTCGGCGATTCGCTCGCTCCGCCCGCTCATGGCTGCCGCCACCTCCCACGATCCATAGTCAATGTGCTGTCAACAGGCAGGGGCGTCCTGCCGTCGACGGAGACGGCGCTGCGGAGCCGGCCGTCGTACTGGACGACGTACGACTCCGCAGCGCACGGGTTGTCAGCTCTCCGACCCACCGTCGGCCTTGTCGGCGTCCGAAGCCTTGTCGGCGTCGGGCGCGGCGGTGGTCTGGGTGCCCGGCTGGGGCTCCGCGACCGCCACCATCGCCGGGCGGATGATCCGCTCGCCGATCCGGTAGCCGGGCTGGAGGATCTGGACACAGGTGTCCTCGGTGACGTCCGAGGAGTAGCTGTGCATCAGCGCCTCGTGCATGGTCGGGTCGAAGGGCTCGCCCTCCTTGCCGAACTGCTGGAGGCCCAGCTTGGCCACGACCGTCTCCAGGGACTCGGCGACGGACTTGAACCCGCCCGTCACCTCGCCGTGCTCGCGGGCCCGGCCGATGTCGTCCAGGACCGGGATCAGCGACTCCAGGATGTTGGAGACGGCGATCTCCCGGACCGTCAGACGGTCGCGCTCGACCCGCTTGCGGTAGTTCTGGTACTCGGCCTGGAGACGCTGGAGGTCGGCCGTCCGCTCGGCCGCCTCGCGCTTGGCGGCGGCGAGCTCGTCCCCGCCGGCCGAACCGGCCGCGGCGGCCTCCTCGGCAGCCTTGATCACGGCCTCCTCGGCGGCGGAGTCGTCGCCGGGCTCAGCACCCTGCGGCTTCTCCGTCATGCCGCACCGCCCTTGGGCTTCTCGTCGTCCACGATCTCGGCGTCGACGACGTCGTCGTCCTTGGCACCGGCGGCGTCACCGGCCGGGGCGGCACCCGCGGCGTCGGCGTTGGCGTAGAGCGCCTGGCCGAGCTTCTGGGCGGTGGTGGAGACCTTCTCGGAGGCGTCGCGGATGGCCGCGATGTCCTCGCCCTTCAGGGCCTCCTTGAGCTCGCCGATGGCGGTCTCGACCTCGGTCTTGACGTCGGCCGGGAGCTTGTCGGCGTTGTCGGCGATGAACTTCTCGGTCGAGTAGACGAGCTGCTCGGCCTGGTTGCGGGTCTCGACCGACTCGCGGCGCTTGTGGTCCTCCTCCGCGTACTGCTCGGCCTCGCGCATCATGCGCTCGATGTCGTCCTTCGGCAGCGCGGAGCCGCCGGTGACGGTCATCTTCTGCTCCTTGCCGGTGCCGAGGTCCTTCGCGCCGACGTGCATGATGCCGTTGGCGTCGATGTCGAAGGTGACCTCGATCTGGGGCAGGCCGCGGGGGGCCGGCGGGAGACCGGTCAGCTCGAACATGCCGAGCTTCTTGTTGTACGCGGCGATCTCGCGCTCGCCCTGGTAGACCTGGATCTGCACGGACGGCTGGTTGTCCTCGGCCGTGGTGAAGATCTCGGAGCGCTTGGTCGGGATCGTGGTGTTGCGCTCGATCAGCTTGGTCATGATGCCGCCCTTGGTCTCGATGCCGAGGGACAGCGGGGTGACGTCGAGCAGCAGGACGTCCTTGACCTCGCCCTTGAGGACACCGGCCTGGAGCGCGGCGCCGATGGCGACGACCTCGTCCGGGTTGACGCCCTTGTTGGCGTCCTTGCCGCCGGTCAGCTCGCGGACGAGCTCGGCGACGGCGGGCATGCGGGTCGAGCCGCCGACGAGGACGACGTGGTCGATCTCGGAGAGCGAGATGCCGGCGTCCTTGATCACGTTGTGGAACGGGACCTTGCAGCGCTCCAGCAGGTCCGAGGTCAGCTGCTGGAACTGGGCCCGGGTGAGCTTCTCGTCCAGGTGCAGCGGGCCCTCGGCGGAGGCCGTGATGTAGGGCAGGTTGATCGAGGTCTCGGAGGACGAGGACAGCTCGATCTTGGCCTTCTCGGCGGCCTCGCGCAGACGCTGGAGGGCCATCTTGTCCTTGGACAGGTCGACGCCGTGGCCGGCCTGGAAGACCTTGACCAGGTGGTCGACGACCTTCTGGTCCCAGTCGTCACCACCGAGGTGGTTGTCACCGTTGGTGGCCTTCACCTCGACGACCCCGTCGCCGATCTCCAGCAGCGAGACGTCGAAGGTGCCGCCGCCGAGGTCGAAGACCAGGATGGTCTGGTCGTCCTTGTCCAGGCCGTAGGCCAGGGCGGCCGCGGTCGGCTCGTTGACGATGCGCAGGACGTTGAGGCCCGCGATCTCACCGGCCTCCTTGGTGGCCTGGCGCTCCGAGTCGGAGAAGTACGCCGGGACGGTGATGACGGCGTCGGTGACCGTCTCGCCCAGGTAGGCCTCGGCGTCGCGCTTCAGCTTCTGCAGCACGAACGCGCTGATCTGCTGCGGGTTGAAGTCCTTGCCGTCCAGGTTGATCTTCCACCCGGTGCCCATGTGGCGCTTGACCGAGCGGATGGTCCGGTCGACGTTGGTGACGGCCTGGCGCTTGGCCACCTCACCGACGAGGACCTCGCCGTTCTTTGCGAAGGCCACGACGGACGGCGTGGTCCGCGCACCCTCGGCGTTCGTGATGACGGTGGGCTCGCCACCCTCAAGGACGCTGACGACCGAGTTCGTCGTACCGAGGTCGATGCCGACCGCGCGTGCCATCGTTGGTACCTCCACGGAAGAGTTGAGCTTTACGGGCTCAAGGATGCACGACTCGGTGGAGAGCGTCAACAGCCATGAGTCGGCGCCGCTCAACTTTGCTGAGCGGATCCGCTGGAGCGTGGCGGGGGCGGGGGCCGGACGGGCCCGGCCGACGGGCGTGGTGAGTGTGCACTCACGTGACTGCCGCCATACCTTGAACATCTTCTGGAGAAGAGTTGACAAACGGTAATGTCCGGGCCGTCGGCCCAGGAAGTTACCGACGAGTACACTCGCTCCGGAGATACCGCCAACCCAGCAAAGCCGCAGGAGACGGAGAGCCGATGCAACTAGCAGCGATCGTCATCTCGCTGGTCACGTTCGTGATCGGCACCGCGCTCGCCGCCCGTGCGGCGCTGTACATCTTCAAGGTGGTGCGGACCGGCCAGTCCGACCCCACCAGGTTCGGGGAGCCCGCACAGCGGGTGAAGACCGTCGCGGTCGAGTTCGTCGGCCACACCCGGATGAACAAGTGGGGCGTCGTCGGCGTCGCGCACTGGTTCGTCGCGGTCGGCTTCTTCAGCCTGGTGCTGACCATCGTCAACGCCTTCGGCCAGCTCTTCGACGCCGACTTCGCGCTGCCGGTCATCGGCCACTGGATGCTCTGGCAGCTCTTCGTCGAACTGCTCGGCACCCTCACCACGCTGGGCATCATCACCCTGATCGTGATCCGGCTGCTCAGCCTGCCGTCCCGGTCCGGCCGCAAGTCGCGCTTCGCCGGCTCGATCGCCTGGCAGGCCTTCTACGTCGAGTACACGATCCTCGGCATCGGCCTCTGCATCCTGATGCTGCGCTCCCTGGAGGGCGCCCTCAACGGCGTCGACTCGTACGGGCCCGAGCACCTGTTCTCGTACCCGCTGGTCTCCGCGCTCAGCGGCCTGTCGCACGGCACGCTGGAGAACCTGATCTACTTCTTCGCGATGCTGAAGATCTGCATCTCGTTCGCGTGGGCGACCACCATCGGCATCAACCCGTCGATGGGTGTGGCCTGGCACCGGTTCCTGGCGTTCTTCAACATCTACTTCAAGCGCGAGGAGGACGGCGGCACCGCGCTCGGCGCCCTGCGCCCGATGACCAGCGGTGGTCAGCCGATCGACTTCGAGGACCCGGCCGACGACGCCGTCTTCGGCGTCTCCCAGGTCGAGCACTTCTCCTGGAAGGGCATCCTCGACTTCTCCACCTGCACCGAGTGCGGCCGCTGCCAGTCGCAGTGCCCCGCCTGGAACACCGGCAAGCCGCTCTCGCCCAAGCTGCTGATCATGAGCCTGCGCGAGCACGCCTTCGGCAAGGCGCCGTACCTGCTGGCCGGCGGCGGCAAGGACATGGAGGGCACGGAGAAGGCCACCTCCGAGCAGCTCAAGGACGTCCCCGCGGCCGCCCTGGCCGAGGCCGAGCGCCCGCTGATCGGCACCGCCGAGGAGAACGGCGTCATCGACCCGGACGTCCTCTGGTCCTGCACCACCTGCGGCGCCTGCGTCGAGCAGTGCCCGGTGGACATCGAGCACATCGACCACATCGTCGACATGCGCCGCTACCAGGTGATGATCGAGTCCTCGTTCCCGACCGAGGCCGGGACGATGCTCAAGAACCTGGAGAACAAGGGCAACCCGTGGGGCATGGCCACCAAGGCCCGCCTCGACTGGGTCAAGGAGCTGAAGAAGGAGACCGGCATCGAGGTGCCGGTGATCGGTGAGGACATCGACCCCGCCGAGGTCGAGTACCTCTACTGGGTCGGCTGCGCCGGCGCCCTGGAGGACCGCGCCAAGAAGACCACCAAGGCCTTCGCGGAGCTGCTGCACACCGCCGGCGTGCAGTTCGCGATCCTCGGCAAGGAGGAGTCCTGCACCGGTGACTCCGCCCGCCGCCTGGGCAACGAGTTCCTGTTCCAGATGCTCGGCGCCCAGAACGTCGAGACCCTGAACGCGGCGCTGGAGGACGCTCCGAAGAAGCGGATCGTCGCCACCTGCCCGCACTGCTTCAACACCATCGCCAACGAGTACCCGCAGCTGGGCGGTCACTTCGAGGTCATCCACCACACCCAGCTGCTCCAGCACCTGATCGACGAGGGCAAGCTCGTCCCGGTCAACCCGGTCGAGGGCCTGATCACGTACCACGACCCCTGCTACCTGGGCCGCCACAACAAGGTCTACAGCCCGCCGCGCGAGATCATGGACAAGGTCCCCGGTCTGCGCCAGCAGGAGATGCACCGCCACAAGGAGCGCGGCTTCTGCTGCGGCGCCGGCGGCGCGCGGATGTGGATGGAGGAGCGCATCGGCAAGCGGATCAACACCGAGCGCGTGGACGAGGCGCTGTCCCTCAACCCGGACATCGTCTCCACCGCCTGCCCGTTCTGCCTGGTGATGCTCTCCGACTCGGTCAACGGGAAGAAGAACGAGGGCGCCGCGAAGGAGCACCTGAAGGTGGTGGACGTCGCCCAGCTGCTGCTCGACTCGGTCAAGGCGACCCCGCCGGCCGAGGCGGAGGCGGAGACGGTCGACGCCTGAGACCTGACGGACGGGACCGGGCGCTGAGGCGCCCGGGGCCGGCGGACGGTCCCGGGAGGGCCGCGAGCACGTCCTGATGTTCGACAGTTCTGTCACAACTGCCCGGCCCGGTGGGTGCCACGAGCGCCCGCCGGGCCGGGCTTTTCGCCGGGCCCGCGAGCGGGCGCCGCGCCGGGCCCGGCAACGGGCCCGCCGCCCCGGTCCGACCGGGTCCCGCCCGGCTTCCCGGCTCGCGCCGCAGGCCGGAGCGGTCCGGCCCGGGCGCCAACCGCCGGACCGCCGGGAGGCGTCCCGGTTGGAAGGAAATACAGTAGGCGCCGGACCGGCCCTGTGCCGGTCGACCCGTTCCGGCCCACCGGGCGGGTGTCCTGACCACCGACGGAGGTATCGGCCCGCCGGGCCGGGCCGCAGAGACCACAAGGGGAACAGCGCAGACCATGACCGAGGCGATCATGCTGGTCGGTGGTAAGGGCACGCGACTGCGTCCGCTGACCACCCACACCCCCAAGCCCATGCTGCCCGTGGCAGGCGTCCCGTTCATCGCGCACCAGCTGGCCCGCGCGGCCGCCGCCGGGGTCACCCGCGTGGTGCTGGCCACGTCCTACCTGGCCGAGGTCTTCGAGGACCACTTCCAGGACGGCACCCCGTACGGCATCGAGCTGGTCTACCTGACCGAGCGCGAGCCGCTGGGCACCGGCGGCGCCATCCGCAACGCCGCCTCCGGGCTCACCTGCGGCCCCGACGAGCCGGTCCTGGTCTTCAACGGCGACATCCTGTCCGGCGTCGACATCGCGGCCCTGCGCGACGGCCACGTGGCCGCCGGGGCCGACGTCACCCTGCACCTCACCCGGGTCGAGGACCCGCGCGCCTTCGGCCTCGTCCCGACCGACGGCAACGGGCGGGTCCTGGAGTTCCTGGAGAAGCCGGAGACGCCCGAGCAGATCGTCACCGACCAGATCAACGCCGGCTGCTACGTCTTCACCCGGTCCGTGATCGACCGCATCCCGGCCGGCCGCGAGGTCTCGGTCGAGCGCGAGACCTTCCCCGAGCTGCTGGCCACCGGCGCGCTGCTGCGCGGCGTCGTGGACACCTCGTACTGGCTGGACCTCGGCACCCCGGCCGCCTTCGTCCGCGGCTCGGCCGACCTGGTGCTCGGCAAGGTCGACTCCCCGGCCGTCCCCGGCCCGACCGGCGACGCCCTGCTGCTGCCCGGCGCGACCGTCCACCCGGGTGCGGTGCTGAGCGGCGGCAGCGTCGTCTCCGAGGGCGCGGTGGTCGAGGCCGGAGCGATCGTCGAGGGCAGCGTGATCCTGCCCGGCGCCTCGATCGGCCCGGACTGCCTGGTCAAGGACTCGATCGTGGGCGCGTACGCCACCATCGGCGACCGGACCGCGCTGGACGGCGCGGTCATCGGCGACGGCGCGATCGTCCAGGCCGACAACGAGCTGCCGAGCGGCATCCGGGTCGCCTGCGGCACGCTGCTGCCGGTCGGCGCCGTCCGCACCTCGGCCGGCCCGGGCGGCTGCCCGGCCGGGACCACGGCCGCGGCCGTCGTGCACGCGCCGAAGGTGACCGCGCAGCGCTGACGACGGGAGGGCCGGGGCGCTGTCGGGCCCCCGGCCCCGGCCGTCACAGGCTCGCTGCAAACCTGCCCCGGCCCTGTGCCCGGCCGACGCGGAGTCAGCCGGACGGGTACCTTCGGAACGTGGCTGGTAATCGATACGACAGCGGTCAGGGCGCCGAACCCCGGGGTGGGTGGTCGGCCCCTCCGCCCCCGCCGGGGGCGTCCGGGGGCTACGGGCAGCCCGGGGGGTACGGGCAGACGGACGGGCCGGAGTACTTCACGGCCCCGCACCGGGGGGCGCCGGGGGGCGGCCAGGGGCACGGGGGCCCGGGCGGGCACGACCCGTACGCCGCCGACCAGCCCGGCCACACCCGGGCGTTCCCGACCGGCGGCGACCCGTACGGGGGCGAGCCGTACCCCTACCAGGGGCAGGGGTACCCGCAGGAGTACGGGCAGCCGTACCCGGACGCCGGCCAGGGCGGCTACGGCGGCCAGGGTGGCTACGACGGGCAGGCCGGCTACGACGGGCAGGGCGGGCAGTACGGCTACGGCCAGGAGCCGGGATACGCCCAGGAGCAGGGCTACGCCCAGGACAACGTCGCGGTCTACCGGGCCGGCGGCCAGTCCGCCCCGCACGTCTCCGGCCCGCGCCCGGCCTGGCGCGAGCTGCTGGTCGGCATCTTCCGGAACCCGACCGCGACCTTCGACCGCACCCGCGACCACCAGGTCTGGCTCCCCGCCCTCACCGTCTCGCTGCTGTACGGCGCGCTGGCCGTGCTCGGCATCGGCCTGACCCGCGACGACGTCTTCAAGTCGACCTTCGGCGTCGCCCTGACCGCCATCCTCGCCGCCGCGGTCTGCTTCACCCTCGCGGGCGCCGTGCTCGGCGGGGTGACGTACGCACTGGCCCGCCAGTTCGGCGGGGACGGCCCGTGGAAGTCGACGGTCGGCCTCGCCGTGCTGATCGGCTGGATGACCGACGCTCCCCGGCTGCTGCTGGCCCTGGTCCTGCCGTCCGACAACATGGTGGTCCAGGTCGTCGGCTGGGCGACCTGGGTGCTCTGCGCCGTGCTGCTGACCACCATGGTCCGCCGGCTGCACGACCTCCCCTGGGGCAAGGCGGCCGGAGCGGCCGCGCTGCAGCTCCTCGCACTGCTGGTGCTGATCAAGCTGCCGACCCTGGGCTGACCCGGACGCGGTGCCCGGCCGATCCGGCCGCGGTACCCGGGCGGATCCGGCGCCCCGGCCGTTTGTCGGGGGCCACGGGGGAGAATGGACGACGGGCCCCGCCTGCGGGGCCCGTTCCGCTTCCACCACCCTCACGCGCTCGGAGCCAGGCATGACCCTCCCCACCACCCACGTCAGCTTCCCGGCCGGGGCGGTGACCGGCGAGTCCGCGGTGCTCGCGGTGCACCCGCTGGACGGCGGCCGGTACGCGGTCGTCACCGAGGCGACCCCGTTCCACCCGCTCGACCACACCTGGCCCGATCAGCCGGCCGACCTCGGCACCCTCACCGTCGACGGCACCGAGCTGGCCGTCGTCGACTGCCTGACCGGCGCGGTCGGCCCGGACGGCGGCGCACCGCTGGTCGGCGCCGACATCCCGGTCCGCCGCGGCGACGAGGAGTGGTCCTGGCTGGTCCTGCACGTGGTCGACGGCGACCCGGGCGACCTGGCCGGCAAGGTCGCGTCGCTCGCCGTCGACACCGAGCGCCGCGCCGCCCTCTGCGCCTCGCACAGCGGCTGCCACCTGCTCGCCCTCGCCCTGAACGCCGCCCTCGCCCCGCGCTGGCGCAAGGACCCGGGTCGCGCCGACGCCTTCGGCAACCCCGACTTCGACAGCCTCGCGATGGACACCTCGGTGATGGACACCGAGGCGAGCACCGACACCTACCGGCTCGGCAAGTCGCTCCGGAAGAAGGGCTTCACCACCGACGCCACCGAGGACTTCCCGGCCCTCGCCGACGCGCTGCCCGCCCTCACCGAGGCCGTCAACCGGCAGCTGGCCGCCTGGGTCGCCGCCGACGCCGCCGTGCGCATCGACGTCCCCGGCCCCGAGCTGACCGCCCGCCGCCAGTGGCACTGCGAGCTGCCCGAGGGCCCCGCGCAGATCTTCTGCGGCGGCACCCACCTGCACCACCTCGGCGAGCTGGCCGAGCTCCGCACCGAACTGCGCCTCTCCGAGGACGGCGGCGAGCTGGTCGCCGTCACCCGCCCCAAGCGCGCCTGAGCAGCCTCGTGAACGCCGCGGGCGGCCACCCCCTGTTTCTTGGGGTGGCCGCCCGCCGTGCGTGCCCTCTGGGTCCGTCCTCGTCCTGCCAGTCCTTCTGCCGCGCTCCTTCTCAGACCTTCGTGCGGTGGAAGTTCATGAACGAGCGGGAGGGCGTCGGGCCGCGCTGGCCCTGGTAGCGCGAGCCGTACCGCTCCGAGCCGTACGGGTGCTCGGACGGCGAGGAGAGCCGGAACAGGCACAGCTGCCCGATCTTCATCCCCGGGTACAGCTTGATCGGCAGCGTCGCGACGTTCGACAGCTCCAGCGTCACGTGGCCGCTGAAGCCGGGGTCGATGAAGCCGGCCGTGGAGTGCGTCAGCAGGCCGAGCCGGCCCAGGCTGGACTTGCCCTCCAGCCGCGAGGCGACGTCGTCGGGCAGCGTGATGACCTCGTAGGTCGACGCCAGCACGAACTCGCCCGGGTGCAGGATGAACGCGTCGTCGCCCTCCGGCTCGACCAGCCGGGTCAGGTCCGGCTGCTCCTCGGAGGGGTCGATGTGCGGGTAACGGTGGTTCTCGAAGACCCGGAAGAAGCGGTCCAGTCGCACATCGATACTGGAGGGCTGGATCATCGCAGGGTCGAACGGGTCGATCACGACCCGGCCCTTGTCGATTTCGGTCCGGATGTCCTTGTCAGAGAGCAGCACGCTTCGAGGTTACGTGCACGACGCGGCCCCGGACGAATCGCCCGGGGCCGCAGCTGTCACTCCCGTCCCGCCGCTACGCGGGTTCCGCCCCGGTCAGGCCAGGAACTCCGCGGCCTCCAGCCGCATCGCCCGGGCCAGTTGCGGCTCGGACAGCTCCCGTACGTCGGCCAGCACCGAGCTCCGCAGCCGTCCACACTGCGGACAGCGGATCAACCGGCCGGGCCCCAGCCGGCCGGGCCCGAGGTTCTGCATCGGGAACGTGGTGGTGCTGAACAGGTGCCCCTCGGCACAACGAACGACGGCGCGCTGCTCCATCGATCCCCTTCCCATCCTTACCGCAGTACTCACCCGTACTCATCGCGCCCCGAACGGCCAGGCCCCCCGGGACAGCGTCACATTAGGGGAACTTCCGGACATTCCACATCGCGGCTCGCCGCCCCGAAACCCGCCCGCCGGAGCTCTCTCACGCGGCCCAAACAGTACGCCCCCACCCCGCCCCCGCACGGCTCCGCCACGGCCCCCCGTCACCTGTGCAACAGGCCTCACGGATGGGGTACAGTGATGACGGATCGAGCGGTCTCTGACGGCTCGTCAGGCGGGCGTAGTTTAATGGTAGAACATGAGCTTCCCAAGCTTAGAGCGCGAGTTCGATTCTCGTCGCCCGCTCCGAAGGAAAGCCCCAGGTCGATGACCTGGGGCTTTCGTGTTGTCCGGGCCGATCCGCTCCGCCGGGCCGGATCGGTGCCGGAGGGGCGCCGTTGGGGCGTCCGAGCGGTGGATTCCGCCCGCCGGGTGCCCGCTCAGCGGCGGCTGGCGGCGGCGGCCTGCGGGCGGTCCGCTCCGGCGCCCGTGAGCAGGTCCACCTGCGTGGCCACGTGAAGGCCCGTGGGGGCGGTGACCGTTTTGGCGGCGTGCTTGTCGTGGCCGGCGACGACCAGACTGCACTGGCCGTTCTCGCAGGAGCGCTGCAGCCGGCCCCTCGAAACGGTCTGCGCCAGCCCGATCGCCCAGCACATCGGACACCCGCGCAGCGCGAGCAGGCCGACCGGCAGGAGCAGCAGGCCGACCGGGCCGACGACCGGTATGAGTGCGACGGAGCCGACCAGTGCGCCGAACCCCACCGCGCCGCGCGTCAGGTGCCGGGGCAGCGAAGCGCTCGCGAAGTCGGGACCGTCAGGCTTCGTTCCCGTCATGGTTCCCTCCAGAAGATCGGCCGGGTGTGGAACGCAGCGTGAGTTGGACCGCCGCGCGTGCTCGGTGCAGACGCGACTTCATCGCCGCCGTGGTGAGACCCAGCGCATCGGCCACCGTCCGTCCGCTGAAGCCCTGGACGTCTCGCATGATCAGCACGCGGCGCTGGTCGACGGGCAGGGCGGCGATCGCCGCCGCCACCCTGCCGGCATCGAGCCGTTGCAGGGCCTCCTCCTCGGCCGAGGCCACGGCGGTGTCCTGCAGCGGTGGGAGGTCCCGCATCGCCGTCCGTGCGCGCCGCAGGCACTCGTTGCGGACGATGCGGAACATCCACGACGCCAGTGCGCCGGAGGCCCGCAGCATCCCGATCTTGCGGTACAGGATGATCAGGGCTTCCTGCGCCGCGTCCTCGGCGTCCTCCGGGGTGGCGCAGAGGGAGCGGGCGAACCGCTGCACGTTCGGGTGTGCGCCCGACACCAGCGCGGCGATCGAATCGACGTCACCGCGCTGTGCGGCGACGACCAACTGCTCGCCGGGCCAGGCCGAGTCAGCCACGCCCGCCCCGCTTGCGCTTCACGACGAGCATGCAGGTGCAGAGCAGCACCAGTGCGACGGCGATACCGACACCGAGGATCACGACAACCTCCAGGTCCTGTCCCGACGTTTGTCGGCACGGGTATAAGAGGCGCGGACCGTGCCGAAGGATTCGGGCCCCGCCCGGAAAGTTTCCCGGGCCTCGGCACGGTGGTGGGCCGCAACGGCGGCAGGCCCCGGGTCGGCAACCCGGGGCCTGCCGTTCGAGGTCAGGTGTGGAAGGGGCGGGCGGCGAACCGGCCCCGGGCCGCGGAGGCGGCCCGGGCGTGGCTCAGGAGAACTGCCCGGGCTGGTAGTCGCCGGCGGGCTGCTGGATCATGACGTTCGCGCGGTTGAAGGCGTTGATGAGGGCGATGCCGCACACCAGGGCCGCGAGCTGGTCCTCGTCGTAGTACTTGGCGGCGTTCGCCCAGACCTCGTCCGGGACTCCGCCGGCCGCGTCGGCGATGCGGGTGCCCTCCTCCGCGAGTTCGAGGGCGGCGCGCTCGGCGTCGGTGAACACCGTGGCCTCCCGCCAGGCGGCGACCAGGTTGAGGCGCGTCGCGGTCTCTCCGGCGTGCGCGGCGTCCTTGGTGTGCATGTCGACGCAGAAGCCGCAGCCGTTGATCTGGCTGGCGCGCAGCTTGACCAGTTCCTGCGTCGCGAACGGCAGCGTCGAGTCCGCGAGGACCTTGCCCGCCGCGACGAGGTGCTTGCCGAACTTGGCGGTGACCGGGTTGGTGAAGACGTTCAGACGGGCTTCCATCGTGCACTCCTTGTCGTTGTCCGCTCTCGCCCTTAAGACAGGACAGCCCGGCGGGTTGTGACATGGAGCGGATGTGACGTGCGTCTCGTCAGGTGCGACGCCGGAGGGCGCGTGGTCGGCGTGGTGGGGTTCGGCAAGGACGGGACCCCGTCCGGCTTTCGCCGGGCGGGGTCCGTTGGCCTCCGGGGTGCAGGGATGTCGGAGTGCCGGGGTGCCGGGGTGGGTCAGTGGGCGGCGGCGAGGGCTTCGAGGGCGGGGACGAGGGCGGCCGGGGACGGGAGGGCGGCGTTCTCGGCCTGGAGGGCGGTGGCGGCCGTGCGGAGGGCCGGGTCGGTGAGGAGGCGGGTGAGGAGCGGGGTGTCGACGTCGTCGGAGGCGGAGCGCAGGGCCGCGCCGGTGGCGGTGAGGGCGTCGGCGTTGGCGAAGTGGTCGGCGCCCTGCGGGAGCAGGAGCTGGGGGATGCCGGCCTGGAGGGCGGTGAGCATGGTGCCGGAGCCGCCGTGGTGGATCAACGCGTCGGAGGTGGTGAGCAGTTCGGCGAGCGGGACCCAGGGCAGCGCGCGGACGTTGGCGGGGAGGGTGCCGAGCGGGGAGAGGTCGGCGTCGCCGACGGCGAGCAGGAACTCGGCGTCCACCGCGGCGGCGGCCTCGATGAGGCGGACGATCGCGCGGACGCCGTCCAGCTCGGTGAGGACGGTGCCCAGGGTCACGGCGACGCGCGGGCGGTCGCCGCGGCTGAGCAGGCCGGCGGGGACGAGACCGCCGCCGTTGTAGGGGATGTAGCGCATCCGCAGACCGTCCGGGTCGCCGCCGAGCGAGGCGGGGACGACGTTCAGGGCGGTGGCCGCGGCGGGGCCGGACAGGCCGTGGGCCTCGTAGACGTCGGTGAAGTTCGCGGCGATCCGCGCGGCCATGCCGTGGCCCGAGGTGACGCCGAAGTTCTGGATCGCCGAGGGGATCTTGAGCTTGGCCGCGACCAGCGGGGCGGAGGCCTGGAAGGAGTCGAAGACCAGCAGGTCGGCACCCCAGTCGCCGGCGACGGCGAGCAGGCCGTCGACGGTGGAGCGGGAGGCGATGGCGAAGCCCCTGGCCGCCATGTCGAGGATCTCGTCCTGGGTCTTGTCGGCCGCGACGTACTGGACCTTCTCCCCGGTGTGCTGCTCGAACGCCTCCCGGACGGTGCGGCCGTCGCCGATCTCGGTGATCGGGAAACCGGCGGCCCGGAGCGGCTCCAGCGGCCTCGAACCGGCGAACAGCACGTCGTGCCCGGCGCTGCGCAGGGCCTGCGCGGTCGGGATCATCGGGAAGAGGTGGCCGGCCGCGGCCGGGCCGGTGAAGAGTATGCGCACGGATGTCTCCTGGTCATTCGTCAGTCGGTGGGGCGCGGGGTCGTCCGCCGTCCACGGCCGGGGCCCGTCGCCCTCTTCGCTCCGTGAACTGACGGACGGTCAGTTCGTGTTCCCGGGGGGATCGGTAATCGGACGTTTTGGCGCAGGCCTTGCCGGCCGGGGCGGGGTGTGCTCGGGCGTACGGGGGCGGCGGGGCGGTACGACCGGTCAGAGCGGCGGGACGGGGAGGGTGCGGAGCCGGTCGGGGTCGGCGAGGAGGTTGATCTCGGTGATCCGGCCGTCGACGACGGTGAGTGCGAGGACGGAGAACAGTCGGCCGTCGGGGGCCGTGACCAGGCCGAGGGTGCCGTTGACCAGGGCCGGGCGTGCGAGCGGGGCCAGGCCGCGGAAGAGCAGCGCCTGCTGGGCGACGGCGGCGGCGCCGTGGACGAGGAGGGGCAGGGCGCCGAAGCGGGTGGCGCCGACGTCCGCGCGGAGGGTGACGTCCGGGTCGAGCAGGGTGACCAGGGCCTCGAAGTCGCCGGTGCGGGAGGCGGCGAGGAAGGCGTCCAGAACGACGCGCTGGCGTGTGAGGTCGGTCTCCGGGGTGGCCGCCCCGCGGACCCGGCGGCGGGCTCGGCTGGCCAGCTGCCGGGTGGCGGCGGGGGTGCGGTCGACGATCGGGGCGAGGTCGTCGAAGGGGACGGCGAACATGTCGTGCAGGACGAAGGCGAGCCGCTCGGCCGGCGGCAGGGTGTCGAGGACGACCATCATGGCCAGGCCCACCGAGTCGGCCAGCAGCGCCGCCTGTTCGGGGTCGGCCTCGTCGGCCCGGCCGATCACCGGGTCGGGCACGTGGGTTTCCAGCGGCTCCTCGCGCCGGGCGGCGCGGGAGCGGAGCTGGTCGAGGCAGACCCGGCCGACGACGGTGGTCAGCCAGCCGGCCAGGTTGTCGACCCGGGAGGCGTCGGCGCGGCTGAGCCGGAACCAGGTCTCCTGGACGGCGTCCTCGGCCTCGCTCAGGGAGCCGAGCATCCGGTAGGCGACCGACCTCAGCCGGGGGCGCTGCTGCTCGAACTGCCGGGCCAGGGAGTCGTCGTGGTTCATCGTGTGCCGTCGCAATCCGTCGTCGGGCTCCGCCGGGTCGCGGCGGGCCGGCCCCTGTCCGATGTCTGACGATAGGTCTGTCATGGTCGTCCGGGGGTCAGTTGGCGACGCCGACGGTCCGGTGGACCGACTCGGGGCGGTCCAGCAGGCCGAGCATGCAGTGGGCGACGTCGGCGCGGGCGACCGAGAGGCCGCGGCGCACGTTGCGCCCGTACGCCGTCCGGTAGTCGCGGGTGAGCGGCTTGTCGGTGAGGCGGGGCGGGCGGACGATCGTCCAGTCGAGCCCGCTCGCGCGGACCACGTCCTCCATCTGCGCCAGGTCGGCGTAGTGGCGGCGGAGCGCGGCCCGGGTGAGCGGTGCGCCGAGGTGGCGCATGAAGAAGCCGTCCCCCGGGTCGTGCCGGGGCGGCTCCGGGCGGGCGGGCGAGGGGACGGTGCCGATCGGGGCCGCGCTGACCACGATCAGGCGCTGGACGCCGACCTCGCGCATGGCGGCGGCCACGGACCGGGTGCCGCGCCAGGCGACCCCGGCCTCGGCGCCGGAGCGCGGGCCGAGGGCGGAGAGCACGGCGTCCGCGTCGGCGATCGCGGTGCGCAGGGCGGCCGGCTCGGCGGCGGCCAGATCGGCCTGGACGACCCGGACGCCCTGGACGACCCGGACGCCCTGGACGACCCGGGCGGTCTGGGCAGCCCGGGCGGTCTGGGCAGCCCGGGCGGTCTGTGCGGCGGGTGCGCGGCCGGTGGTGTCGGACAGCCCGGCCGGGTTGCGGACCACGGCGGTGACGTCGTGGCCCGCCGCGAGGGCCTGGGCGAGGAGCTGCCGTCCGATACCGCCGGTGGCGGCGAGGATGGTGAGTTTCATCTGCTGCCTCCTGTCTGCGAGGGGTGGCGTGCGGCGGCGACACCCTATGAGCGGATCGGAGGCCCGAAGTGTGACGACGGGGGCGGCGAATGTGACGCAGGTCACATCGCCGCCCGGGTGGCGGGGGTCCCTGCCTGCCGGGGCTCGGGCGGCGGGGATTCCGGGCGGCGTGGGTCCCTGGATGCAGGGCTCGGGCGGCGGGGCTCAGGCGGCGGCGAGGAAGTCGCGGACGGTCCGGGTGAACGCCTCGGGCTGCTCGGCGAGCACGACGTGGCCGGTGTCGAACTCGGCGTACTCGCTGCCGGCGATGGCCGCGTGCAGGCGGCGCGCGTTCTCCACCGGGATGGTGGCGTCCTGGGTGCAGCCGATGACCAGGGTCGGAGCCTGGACGTGGGGGAGCAGGGTGGTGATGTCGAGGTCGAGGTCGAGGGCGATGTGCCGCAGGGTGCCGGGGGTCGGCTGCATGAAGGCGGCGGCGGCCTCGACGCCCTCGCGGCCGATCCGGTTGAGGAACCCGCGGCTGAAGGCGGTGAGGGTGGCGTAGCGGCCGAAGGCGGCCGGGTCGCCGGCGAGGGAGAGCCAGACGGTCATCATGTTGCGCAGGTACTCGTCGTCCGAGTTGATCCAGCCCGAGGCGGCGACCAGGCGGCGCACCTGGTCGGGGCGGCGGGCCGCCGCGGCGGTGGCGATGACGGCGCCCAGCGAAAAGCCGACCACGTGGACGGGGCCGCGCCCGGCGTGCTCGATGACGGCGTTGACCTGGGCGGCGAGGGCGTCGATGGTCAGTTCGGCGCCGTCGTCCTCGGCGGCCTCGCTGCCCGACAGGTCGGGGAGCAGCAGGGTGTAGCGGTCGGTGAAGGCGTCCAGCAGGTTGTCCCACATGCCGGAGCCGGGGCCGGTGCCGTGGACGAGGATCACGGTCTCGGGGCCGTCGCCCACGACGCGGTAGGGGATGCGGGCGGCGTCGACGGTGATGGTGGGCATGGCGGGTGGTCCCTTCCGAGGGGGGTGAGGTGCTGACAAGAAAGTAAACTACACGGTGCAGGGCATTGATTCAACTACACCGTGCAGTGCAATGTCGGGCTGGGTAAGAGCCGTGCGAGGCCGGGTGTGTGGCGAGGGCCGGTGTGCGGCCCGGCCGGATGTGCGGCCGGGGTGCGTGCGCGGCCGGGGTGTGTGCGGGGCGAGGGCCGGTGTGCGGAGAGGGCCGACCCCGTTCGTTCCGGGGTCGGCCCTCTCCGTGGCGGAGGCGGGGTGGCGTCAGCCGTACAGGCGCAGGAAGGCCCGGATGCCGGCGGTGACGCCCGCCTCCAGGTCGGCGTCGGGGAGCGGGATCGCGCCGAAGAAGCTGGCGTCGGCGGCCCCGCTGAACGTCAGCAGGGTGAACTGGGTCGCGGCCAGCGTCGCGTCCTCGACGTGCAGCAGCCCCTGGTCGGCGAGGCGGCCGAAGTGCGCGGCGAGGTCGCGCTGGGAGGCGAGCGGGCCCGCATCCAGCCAGGCGCCGAGGACCTCGGGCGGGATGTTGCCGGCCTCGGCGCGGATCGTGCGGCCGAGCGCGGAGTGGTCGCCCGCGGTGAGGACCGCCCGGGCGCGGTCGAGGGCGAACGCGGTGAGGTCGGCCTCCAGGTCGACGATCTTGTGCAGGTGGCGGTCGGCCAGGGCGGCGATGACCTCGGTCAGCTCGCCGGCGGTCTCCAGGGCGACGGAGAGGAACAGCTTCTCCTTGTCCCCGAAGTGGTTGTAGATGGTCCGCTTGGACACCCCCGCCTCGGCGGCGATCGCGTCCACGCTGGCGCGGGTGTAGCCCTCGCGGCCGAAGACCGTGCTCGCCGCGCGGGCGATGGCCTGCCGCTTCTCCGGCATCCGGCGCGAACCCGTGGCCGGTGCGGCTGCCCCGGAGGGTGCCGGGGTTCCTGAGGTCCCTGGGGTCATCGGGCGGTCTCTCCTTCGGGCTGATTACACTACTCGGTGCAGTGTATGCATGTCGGCCCTGCGTCGCGGCAGGGGCGGCCGACGTGGTCCGGGCGGCCGAGCTCGGCCGAGGTGGTTGAGTGAAGGGGTCCGGCCGATGTGTACGGGAGCGGCAGAACGTGCGCCCGGTACGTCGGCGGCGGAACTGGCACGGCGCGGCGGGCCGTCCAGGGAGTGCAGAGGAACGGAATCCCTTCCCGGGTTGAACGCCGGGAGAAGACGGAGGCCCCGGTGCAGCCAGGTGGTGCCGAAGTGAACGTCGAGACTCCCGCCGGAACGCTGCCGGCGTCCGCGCCGCCGGCCGTCCCGTCCGCGCGTACCGCGCCGGTGGACCAGGCGGCGGCCGCCGTGCGCTGCGAGAGCCTGTTACAGGACTCGTTGGACGCCGTCCGGCCGCCGCTCACCTGGCGGCACGGGGCCGCCCGGGCCGGTGCGCGACTGCCGCTGCCGGGGTCGGGTCCGGACGACGCGGCCGTGCACTGGTACGTCGGCCGGAGCCGGGACATCGTCACCATCGTCTCGGCGGCCCGTCGGGCGGCGCTGCCGGCCATGGTCGAGACGCAGTGGCGCCGGCGCGGCTGGACCGTGACCTCGGTGAACGCCGGATGCGAGCGGCCCGGCCTCGCGGCAATCACGCCGGACGGCTACCGGCTCGCGCTGGAGTTCGGCGAGCTGGGCGAGGTGCGGCTGACGGCGGTCTCGCCGGGAGTGGCCCGGTCGGAGCGGCCGGAACAGCCGGAGTGGTCGGAGCAGTCAGGGCGGCCGGAACAGTCGGAGCGGCCGGCCGGCAGCTGGGGCGAAGTGCCGGGATCCCCGGGCTACTTGGCGCGACTGCCGGAGGTGTGCTGCCCGTTCTGGAGTGCCATGGGGTAGCCGGGGCGAGGCGGTGCGCGATCCGGTGCGGGGGTGGTGTCGGACGGGGAGGCGAGGCGCGGAGCGGGTCCCCCCGGACACGCTCCGCGCCGCCTCGTCGCACGGCTTCGGCGCGCGTCGCTCCCCCCGGACTCCCCGGCCCGCGCCGTCCCCCCTGGCAGTGCCCTCGGACGAGGGCGGTCCGCACAGGCCTCGGCGAGCTCCCCTGGTGGCCGGAGGCGTCGTTGATCTCCACGCTAACAAACCGAGTGGTTGGTTTGTCAATGATCGGATCCACGAAACATCCACATCTTCGCTGCGGAGCGGGATCGCGCGGACACTCAGCGCAGCAGTCTGCGCTCCTTGGCCACGGCCACCGCGCCGGAGCGGGTGTCGACGCCCAACTTGTCGTAGATCCGGCCCAGATGGGTCTTCACCGTCGCCTCGCTGATGAACAGCGCGCGGGCGATCTCCCGGTTGCCCAGGCCCTGCGCCAACTGGGCCAGGATCTCCTGCTCCCGCTCGGTGAGCTGCGGGACCGGCGCCCGCATCTGGGCCATCACCCGGGAGGCGACCGGCGGAGAGAGAACGGTGCGGCCGCGCGCCGCCGCGTGCACCGCGGCGAACAGTTCCTCCGGCCGCTCGGCCTTCAGCAGGTAGCCGGTGGCGCCCGCGCCGATCGCCCGGGTGATGTCGGCGTCGGTGTCGTAGGTGGTGAGGACCAGGACGTGAGGAGCGCCGGGAGCGGCGGTGATCCGGCGCGTGGCCTCCACACCGTCGATGCCCTCGCCGAGCTGGAGGTCCATCAGCACCACCTGGGGCGCGAGCCGGGCGGCCAGGGCGACCGCCTCCTCCCCGTTGCTCGCCTCGCCGACCACCTCGATGTCCCCGGCGCTGGCCAGCAGCGCCAGCAGGCCGGCCCGGACGACGGCGTGGTCGTCACAGACCAGTAGGCGGACCGGCTGTGTCGAGGGGACGGCGCTCATGCGCACCTCTTGATCGTTCGTTCGGCGGGGATTCGGTTGGCGGGGGTCTGTCCGTCGGAGGTCTGTCCGGCCGGGGTTCGTCCGTCGATCGTCCGTCCGTCGATCGTCCGTCCGTCGACCGTCCGCCCGTCGGCGGTTCGCTCGCTCATCGTGGCTCCAGCGGGATCGCGGCGGAGACGACGGTGCCCTCGCCGGGTGTGCTCTCGACGGTCAGGGTGCCACCGAGCTGGCGCAAGCGGGCCCGCATCGCGGGCAGTCCGTGGCCGCGTCCGGCATCGGACCGGGCGCCAACGGCGGGCTGCCCGCTGCCAACCGTCCCGTCGGTCCGGAACCCCCGGCCGTTGTCGGCGATGTCCAGGACGGCCTGGTCGCCGAGGAAGGAGAGCGTCAGCGCGGCGGCCGAAGCGCCCGCGTGCTCCCGGACGTTGGCCAGCGCGCCCTGGGCGATCCGCAGCAGCGCGGACTGGGCGGCGGCGGGCAGCGGCACCGCGGTGCCGTCCAGGTGGAAGCGGACCGGCAGGCCGCTCTCGGCGGACTCCCGCTCGGCGAGCGAACGCAGCGCCTGGTCCAGCGTGCGGCCGTCGGCGAGTTCGGCCGGTGCGAGGTCGTGGACGAAACGGCGGGCCTCGGCCAGGTTGCGGGCCGCCACCTCGGCGGCGGTCCGCACGTGGGTCCGGGCGGTCGCCGGGTCGGCGTCCCAGGTGCGGTCGGCGGCCTGGAGCAGCATCTGCTGGCTGGAGAGGCCCTGGGCCAGGGTGTCGTGGATCTCCATGGCCAGCCGTTCGCGCTCGGCCAGGGTGCCCTCCCGCCGCTCCGTGGCGGCGAGTTCGCGCCGGGTGCGGCGCAGGTCGCGGATCAGCGCGCGCTGCCGCTCGGCCTGCCGCTCCATGAAGAGGAAGACGCCGGTGGCCAGTGCCGCCACGGCGGGCGGCAGCAGGATCAGGTTGGCGTCCACGCCGCCCAGCCGGACCTCGCCGACCACCACCAGGAGCGTGAGCGCCGCCACCATCGGGATCGCCGCCCGCGCGGGCAGCGTCCGCAGGGCCGTGTAGACCAGCGGGACGGCGCACCACGCGAAGCTCGGCGCCAGCAGCACCAGCACCACCCAGAGCGCGACCACCAGGGCCAGCGGCCAGAGCCTGCGGTGCTGCCCCGGGGCGGGCGGGCGGCGGTGGGCCAGCCAGGAGCCGACCGGCTGGGAGACCGCCAGGGCGAGGCTGAGGCCGACCACCCAGGGGATGCGCGGGTTGCCGGGGTGGTGGCCGAGGTAGCGGCCGAGCGAGGTGGCGAGCAGCAGCAGGAAGGCGGAGTCGAGCAGGACGGCCAGCCGGCCCGCGTCCGGGTCCCCGGCGGTGCCGCGCGCGGTGGTGGTGCCGGGCGCGGTGGTGGTGCCGGGCTCGGGCTGGTCCACGTGCTCGCTCCTCACTCCGCGTCGGGTGCGGTGGTTGCCGCGCTGCCCGGGGCCGACCGGTTCGGCTCACCGGCTCACTGGGCCTGCCGGGCCTGCCGGGCTGATCGGCGCTGACCAGCGCTGACCTGCGTCGATCCCTCGATGGTGACCCGTCCGGCCGGGGCGCGCATCAGCCGATCGGTTGACGGGCCCGTCAACCATCATGCGCGCGAGCGGCCGCCGGACCGTCGATGTGGGGGAGGGGTCCGCGCCCGGAGGATCGGTACCGAAGCCGCCGAGCCCGACCCGGTCCCCCTGGTTCCGGCCGTGGCCCCGACCGAACCGACGAGGAGCCTGACCATGAAGAAGACCTCCGTGCGCACCCGCGTGCTGACCGGTACCGTCGCCGCCGCCGCGCTCGCGGCCGCCACCGTGGGCGCCGTCTCCGCCAGCGCCGAGACCACCGAGGCCCCGGCCGTCGCCGCAGCGGTGAAGGCCGACACCCAGAACAAGAACCTCACCCAGACCACCGGTCTGACCATCGAGGCCGCCACCAAGGCCGCCCAGGCCACCCTGGACGCGGCCAACAAGGCCGGCCAGCACGTCTCGGTCGCCGTGGTCGACCGGGACGGGATCACCCGGGTGCTGCTCAAGGGCGACGGGGCCGGCCCGCAGTCGCCGGAGTCCGCCGAGCGCAAGGCGTTCACGGCCGTCTCCTGGAACGCGCCGACCTCCGAGCTGGCCAAGCGCCTCGCCCAGGCGCCGAACCTCAAGGACATCCCGGGCACGCTGTTCCTGGCCGGTGGCGCCCCCGTCCAGGCCAAGGGCGCGCCGATCGCGGCGATCGGCGTCGCGGGCGCGCCCAGTGGCGACCTCGACGAGCAGTTCGCCCAGGCGGGCGTTGCCGAGCTCGCCAAGTAGCCGGACCCGCCAAGTAGCCGGGCCGTCGGGCAACCGGCCGGCGCGCCCGCCCCGGCACGGGCGCCCCGCCCCCCAGGCTCCCGTGCCGGGAATCCGCCCGGTACCTGGTGCGGTGCCGTGCCGGAGCGGCCAGGATGATCGGCATGGCACACATGACCGAGGCCGAGTGGCGCGCCTTCCTCGCCGCCGGCACCCGTACCGCCAAGATCGCCACCACCAGGGCCGACGGCCGCCCGCACGTCGCGCCGGTCTGGTTCCTGCTGGACGGCGACGAGATCGTCTTCAACACCGGGGCGAACACCGTCAAGGGCCGCACCCTCGCCCGCGACGGCCGGGTGATGCTCTGCGTGGACGACGAGCGCCCGCCGTTCTCCTACGTCCTGGTGCAGGGCACGGCGAACCTCAGTGACGACCTGGCCGAGGTGCGCACCTGGGCCACCCGGATCGCCGCCCGCTACATGGGCGAGGACCTCGCCGAGCAGTACGGCGCCCGCAACGGGGTTCCGGGCGAGCTGCTCGTACGAGTGAAGATCGAGAAAGTCGGCGCAGAACAGGGGGTGGCCGACTGAAAAGCCGGGTGCCGCTGTCGGTGGCGCGTGGCAGGCTTCCCGGTATGACGGCGTGGACCCTCAACGACATCGAACGTGCGATCCGCTCCTCCTGGGGTGTCGACACCTGTGCGCCCGAGGACCTGGCCCACTGGCGTCCCGACAATCCCGCCCGCGGCCAGTGCGGGGTGACGGCGATGGTGCTGCACGACCTGTTGGGCGGCGAGCTGATGATGGGCGAGGTGCACGTCGGCGGGGTCCGGACGGACCTGCACTGGTGGAACCGGTTCGCCACCGGCGTCGAGATCGACCTCACCCGCGAGCAGTTCGGCCCGGACGAGCTGGTCGGTCCGGGGCGGCCGGTCGCCCGTCCGCAGCGCCCGGGCCGGCTCCAGGCCCAGTACGAGCTGCTGCGCCACCGGGTGATCGCCGAGCTGGAGGCGGGCCTGCCCCGGATCTCGGTCGTGCCCGAGCGGGCGGTCGCCTGAGCAGGGAGCCCCGAGCGGGGAGCGCCTCAGCGGGGAGCGTCCGGGCGGGCGGTCATCCGGGGGCGGGAGTGTGGGCGTGGGCGCGCTTGAACCCTGCGGCGGGAGCGTTCTGACGTACAGTCGGGCGGGCCGGGCGTCCGGCGACACGTTGCCGGGCGAGGGTGGGAGTGTGCGGTGGGCGGGATGACGGTCGGGTTCGTGGGACTCGGTGCGATGGGGCAGGGCATGGCCGCCAGTCTGCTGCGGGCCGGTCACCGGGTCCGGGTCTGGAACCGCTCGCCCGAACCGGTGGCCGCGCTGGTGGCCCAGGGGGCGGAGGCCGCCGACGGTCCGGCCGGCGCGTTCGCGGCCGAGGCGGTGGTCTCGATGCTCGCCAACGACGAGGCGGTCGAGCGGCTGCTGCTCGACCCGGCCCTGCTGGCCGGGGCCGCCGCCTCCGTCCACGTCAACATGGCCACGATCTCGGTGGCGCTCGCCGAGCGCGCCGAGGCCCTGCACACCGAGCACGGCCTCGGTTACGTCGCCGCTCCCGTCCTCGGCCGGCCCCCGGTGGCGGCGGCCGGAGAGCTCAACATCCTGGCTGCGGGCAGCCCGGCGGCGCTCGCCGCCGCCGAGCCGCTGCTCGCCGCGATGGGCCGGCGGACGTGGCACTTCGGGGAGCGCCCGCCGCAGGCCAACACCGCCAAGATCAGCACCAACTTCCTGCTGGCCTGCGCGATCGAGTCGATGGCCGAGGCGTGCAGTCTGGCCGAGGCCAACGGCGTCCGGCCGGTCGACCTGATCGAGATGCTCAGCGGCACGCTCTTCCCCGGGCCGGTCTACTCCGGCTACGGCGCGATGGTCGCCGAGCGCCGCTACGAACCGGCCGGATTCCGGCTGCCGCTCGGCCTCAAGGACGTCAACCTCGCGCTGACCGCGGGCGCCGACGCCCACGTGCCGCTGCCGTTCGGCAGCATCCTGCGGGACGCCTTCCTGGACGCGCTCGCGCACGGGGACGGGGAGAAGGACTGGGCCGCCGTCGCGGCCGTCGCCCGCCGCCGGGCCGGGCTCCCGGCGTAAGCGCGACGCGAACCGGCGGACCACCCCGCGTCCCGGCGTCGGAACCCCGCGGGCAGGCACCGACTCCCGCGGGCGGCACCGACCCCCGCGTCCCGGCGTCGGAACCCCGCGGGCGGCACCGACCCCCGTGTCCCGGCCTCGGAACCCCGTCTCCCGGCGGCGAAAACCCGGTGCCCGGCACCGTTGCGGCTGCCTACGATCGCGCCGTGACGCTGACGAACGAACACCGCTCCGGCGAGCCGTGGCTGGTCCGCACCGACCGGCTGGAGCTGCGCGCGGTCTGCGCCGACGACCTCGCCGAGCTGTTCCGGATCAACACCGACCCCCGGACGTGGAGTCACGTCCCCGAGGGGCGGCACCGGGACGAGGAGACCACCCGGGCCTGGATCGGACGGGCCGTCAAGTCCTGGGAGTCGTTCGGCCTGGGCTACTGGACGGCCCGGCTCCCGGCCGACGGCACGGTGGTCGGCGTCGGTGGCGTCGCCTTCCAGCCCGCCTCCGGCTTCTGGAACCTCTACTACCGGCTGGACCCGGCGCACTGGGGCCGCGGCTACGCCACCGAGCTGTCCCGGGCCGCTGCCGGCGCCGCCCGCCGGCACTCGCCCGAGGTGCCGGTGGCGGCCTGGATCCACACCCACAACGCCGGCTCCCGCCGCGTCGCGGCCCGGCTCGGTCTGGCCGACCGGGGTCTGCGCCGCGACCCGACGCTCGGCGAGCTGCTGCACCTGTACACGGACCGGCAGGTGCCGCCGTCCGGGGCGTAGCGCCGGCTCGTAGACTCGAAGCTCTTTTCGAGTCGTCACAGCCACGGGGGCCCCATGTCCGAGCAGCACGCCGGTACCGAAGCGCCGCGCAGTTTCCTCTTCCTGAACGCCAGCTCGCGGCCGGGCGGAAACTCCGAACAGCTCGCCAGGATCGCCGCCGGGGCGAGCCTGCCGGCCGGTGCCGAGCAGCGCTGGCTGCGGCTGAGCGAGCACCCGCTGCCGTTGTTCGAGGACCGCCGTCACGCCGACGACGGGGGCTTCGGCGAGCCGGTCGGGCACGAGCGGACCCTGCTGGACGCCACGCTGGCCGCGACCGACGTGGTCTTCGTCGCGCCGCTGTACTGGTACTCGCTGCCGACCAGCGCCAAGCTCTACCTCGACCACTGGTCGGCCTGGTTGCGGGTGCCCGGCGCGGACTTCCGGGCCCGGATGGCCGGCGGTACCGTCTGGGCCGTCACGGCGCTGGCCACCGAGCCCGACAAGGCGGACCCGCTGATCGGTACCCTGCGGCTCTGCGCGGACTACATGGGCATGCGCTGGGGCGGTGCGCTGCTAGGCAACGGCACCCGCCCGGGGGACGTGCTGAAGGACGAACCGGTCCTGGCCGCGGCCGAGTCGTTCTTCGCCGGCTGACCCGTACCGGGGGAGGCCCCTCCGGGCGTGTACCGGTCACGCTGCGGCACCCGACAGTCGGGCACAAAAGCCGCACGGGGCGACGGAGTTGGGCCAATCGGACAGGGCGTCGGCGGCGGCGTGTACGAAGCGTGGTACCCGCCTTCCGGGAGCGCGGGGTCCTTCGGTAGTCTCCGTCGGACTTTCAGCTTCGCGGGGGGACTGCTGTTCGGACAGCACTGCCCTGCCGCGCCCCCGGGCCGCGCCCGGAGACACTCTCGTGAGGTCTTCCTTGCCCATGTCCATTCGTCGCAGTCTTGCCCTCGCCGGCGCCGCCGCGCTCGCGTCCTCGATGGTGCTCGCCGGTGCCCAGGGCGCCGCCGCCGTCGGAACCACCGGGTCCCCGTCCGCCACGGCCGCGCCGCAGGCCGACAAGGCTGGCCACCAGAGCCTCGACCTGTCCGTGCGCGGGGTGCCGGACACCTTCGTCGCGGGTGGCGACGCCCGCGAGTTCACCTTCAAGATCGACAACTCCACGAAGCACGACTTCGTCCTCATCCCGCTGCTCAAGTTCAAGAACCGCGAGGGCAGCCTGAAGGCGGGCGACCTCAAGGTCGAGTACCAGCTGCCCGGCGGCCAGTGGCTGCCCGGCTCGGTCGCGCCCGGCGGCGGGGACAGCGACGACAACGCGGTGCTCACCGTCCTCGGTGGCGTGGGCCAGGACGGCAACGTCGTCGACGACGCCCTCCAGGTCGTCAACCAGGGCAAGAACCTCGTCATCAAGGTCCGGGCCTCCTTCACCAAGGACGCCCCGCTGGGCAAGGCCGGCGTGGTGCCGGTCGTGTTCTCCGCCCCGCTGGACGACAAGACCCACGAGCCGTCCGGCGAGGCCCGCTTCAGCTGCGACGGCATCCGCGGCGCGGGCTTCACCATCAAGGCCGGCGGTGGCCAGCCGAGCCCGACCGGCAAGCCCACCACGGCGAAGCCGACCGGCAAGCCGAGCCCGACGGCCACCCACTCGCCGTCCGCGTCCACCTCGCCGTCGGCGTCGACCAGCGCGACCGCCTCGCCGTCCGCCTCGGCCACCAGCAGCGCGACCGCCTCGCCGTCGGCGTCGACCAGCGCGACCGCCTCGCCGTCCGCCTCGGCCACCAGCAGCGCGACCGCCTCGCCGTCCGCGACGACGACCGCGACCGCCTCGCCGTCCGCCTCGGCCACCACCGCGCCGAGCGTGTCCGCCACCGCCTCCGCCCCGGCCCCGGCCGCGAGCAGCAGCGACGTGCAGCAGCCGATCGACTTCCCGGTGGCGGTCCCGACCGTCACCGCGCCGAAGCTCACCCCGGCCGCCGTCACCAAGGCCAAGGCCGCCGCCGACAACGCGGACAAGGCGCTGGCCCAGACCGGTGGCGGTGACGACACCACCGCCATCGCGATCGCCGGCGGCGCCGTCCTCGCGGCCGGTGCCGGCACCCTCCTGGTGCTGCGCCGCCGCAAGTCCGCCCAGCAGGGCTGAGCGCAGGCGAACCGCTGAAGCGCCCCTCGGGTGTCCGCCCGCCGGACACCCGAGGGGCGCTTCCGCTTCCCCGGGGTCCCATAGGATGACCGGCCGGAGGGGGGCGGAACAGCGCGGAGAGGTACAGGGGTGCGGGGAGCACGTTCGGCACGGGCCAGGACCGACTACGAGGCCGCCACGGGGCGGATCGCAGGACTGCCGTTGCGCAGGCACCACGTCCTGCTGGTCGCCTGGACGGTGCTCTGGTTCCTGCTGGTCGAGCCCAGCGGCGGCTTCTCCTGGCACTACCTGCGCCAGGGCGAGGAGCTGCTCTTCAGCGGCCAGCCCGACGGCGGGCTCTCGCTCTACGCGCACCACCCCGAGCTGCAGATCGGCCCGGTCAGCCTGGCCGTGGCGAGGCTCTTCGACCCGTTCGCCGCGCACACCGGCGAGGTGCTGGCCGAGGCGGCGATGTCCGGGCTGGGCCTGGTGATGCTGGTCCTGGTCGGCCGTACCGCCGCCTGGTACTACCTCGGCACCGGCACCAACCACCGCCGGCTCCAGCAGCGGCTGTTGGTCGCCGGGCTGGCGTTCATCCCGATGTGGGTCGAGGTCTCGGTCCGCTTCGCGCACCTAGACGACGTGCTGGCGCTCTTCTTCACCACCCTCGCCGCGCACGCGCTGAGCCGCGGCAAGCAGATCCAGGTCGCCGTGTACCTGGCGCTGGCGGTGGACTCCAAGCCGTGGGCGCTGGCCTTCGCCCCGCTGATCCTCGCCCTGCCCCGGCCGGCCTGGCTGCGGACCGCGCTCTGGTTCGCCGGGCTGGTGGCCGTTGCCTGGCTGCCGTTCTACCTGGGCAACCTGGACACGGTGGCCGCCGCCAAGTTCACCATCCCCAACCAGCCGGCCTCCGCGCTGCGCTGGTTCGGGGTCACCGACCCGGCCACCCCGTGGTGGGACCGGCCCACCCAGTTCGCGCTGGGGCTGGCACTGGGCAGCATCGCCGTCTGGCGCGGCCGCTGGCCGGCCGTCGTCCTGCTGGGGGCGGACGCCCGGATCCTCCTGGACCCCAGCGTCTACACCTACTACACCGCGTCGATCCTGCTCGGCACCCTGCTCTGGGACGCGGTCGGGCAGAAGCGGCTGGTCCCGTGGTGGAGCTGGATCGCGCTGGCCGCGCTGTACGGGGGCACGCTGCTGATCCCGTCGGACTCGGCACGCGGCCTCGTCCGGCTCGCCTTCGTGGTGGTCTCGGCCGGGTACGTGCTGCTCTGGCCCACCCGGCGGACCCGCCGTCCGCGCCGCGGGGGCGACGACCGGGCCGACGGCGGGGTGACCGGCGGGCGCGAGCGGGCACTGGTGGGGGCGGCCTCCTAGCCGGGGGCCTCAGCCCGCGACGACGCCGGCTCGCGACGACGCCGGCCCGTGCACGACGACGCCGGCCAGTGCGCAACGACACCGGCCCGTGCACGACGACGCCGGCCCGTGCATGACGACGCCGGCCCGTGCGCGACGACGCCGGCCCGTGCGCGACGACGCCGGCCGCGCAGCGTGGGCACCGATCCGGCGTCAGCCCGTGACGAGGTCGCGCGCGTCGTCCGGCACCTGGGTGGTCCGTGCCGCCCGGGACCGGCCGAACAGCGCCGCCGTCAGTGCCACGCCGACCGCCGCCCCGGCCAGCTGGGCCAGTACGAAGCCCGGCACGGAGCCGGGCGCTATCCCGGTGTAACTGTCGGTCAGGGCCCGCCCGAGGGTGACCGCCGGGTTGGCGAACCCGCCCGAGGAGGTGGCCCAGCAGGCCGCCCCGACCCAGAGGCCGACCGCCGCCGGCACCAGCCGCCCGCGCCCGCTGCCGGCCAGCCCGGCCACCACCAGCATCAGCGTCCCGGTGGCGACCGCCTCGCCGAGCCAGAGTGCGGTGCCGTCCCGGCCGTGCCCGGACGCCTCGGCGAACGGCCGCCCGAACATCACGTTGGCCAGGCCCGTCCCGGCCACCGCGCCGGCCGTCTGCGCGGCCGCGTACGCACCCAGTTCGCGCAGCGTCGGCACCGGACCGCTGCCCTCGCGCCGGCCGGACCACCATGCGCCCGCCGTCACCAGCGGGTTGAAGTGCCCGCCGGAGAGCGGGCCGAGCAGTTCGATCAGTACGGCCAGGGCGAACGCCGAGGCGCCGACGTTGACCAGGAACCGGACGGCGCCGTCGGAGCTGAGCGCGGCGGCCTGGATGCCCGAGCCGACCACCACGGCGGCCAGCGCCGTCGTGCCGACCGCCTCCGCGGCCAGCCGTCGTACCAGGGGCGGAGAGGTGGTGGTCATGGCGCCCATGCTGCTGGCTGCCGTCCGGCCCGGCAATAGGCGGCTTCGTCCAACCCGTGGCCCGGGCAGGGCGGTCCGCTAGGAGGGTCGCACGGTGCCGACGGCTCCCGGTGCGCGCGGGGCCGGTGGGCCGGATCTGCCGATACTGGGCTTGACCCTCACGCAACGGGAGGCGGGAGGCTCGTGGTCAGCAGGAAGGGAGCACCGCGGATGACCGGAGGACACTCGGTCGGTGAAGTGGCGAAGATCGCCGGTGTCACCGTCCGGACCCTGCACCACTACGACGGGATCGGACTGCTGTCCCCCCGGGGCCGCACCCCGGCCGGCTACCGCCGGTACCAGGACGCCGACCTCGACCGGTTGCAGCGCATCCTGTTCTACCGCGAACTCGGGTTCCCCCTGGAAGAGATCGCGGCCATCCTGGACGACCACTCGGTCAGCCCGAGCGAGCACCTGCGGCGCCAGCACCGGTTGCTGACCGACCGCATCGCCCACCTCCAGGTACTGGCCGCGGCCGTCGAACACGCCATGGAGGCAGAGAAGATGGGTATCCAGCTGACCCCGGAGGAGAAGTTCGAGGTCTTCGGCGAGTCCTACGAGGAGGAGTGGGAGACCGAGGCCGAGCAGCGCTGGGGCGACACCGAGGCCTGGGCGCAGTCCCAGCGCCGCACCGGAGGCTACGCCAAGGCCGACTGGGAGCGGATCAAGGCCGAGGCGGACGCGCTCAACGCCCGCCTGGTGGAGGCCTTCACCGCCGGCGAACCCGCCGACGGCGGCCCGGCCATGGACCTCGCCGAGGTCCACCGCCAGCACATCTGCGAGAACTTCTACGACTGCACCTTCGAGATCCACCGCGGCATCGCCGGGATGTACGTCGCCGACCCGCGGTTCACCGCCACCTACGAGCAGCTCGCCCCGGGCCTCGCCCAGTGGCTGCACGACGCCATGCTCGCCAACGCGGCCTTCCGTACCGGCGAGCAGGCCTAGGAACGCCCTGACGCCCCCGGACCGGGGTCAGGCGACCCCGCGGCCGAAGCTGCGGCGGTAGGCGGTGGGGGAGGTGTGCATCACGCGGCCGAAGTGGTGGCGGAAGGTCGCGGCGCTCTCGAAGCCGACGGCGGTGGCGACCTCCTCCACCGTGCCCTCCGGGGATTCGAGCAGCGGCAGGCTGGCCGCGATGCGCTGGGTGACGACCCAGCGCATCGGGCTGGTGCCGTTGCGGGCGGTGAAGTGGCGCAGGTAGGAGCGGTCGGACATCTGGGCGGCGCGGGCCAGCAGGGAGATGGTCAGCGGCGAGGCGAGGTGGTCCATCGCCCACTGCATGGAGCGGGCGATGCCGTCGTCCTCCTCCTCGACCGGCCGGACGGCCGCCTCGATGAACTGGGCCTGGCCGCCGTCCCGGTGCGGGGGCACCACGAAGCGGCGGGCGACGCTGTTGGCCACCTTGGCGCCGTGGTCCCGGCGGACCAGGTGGAGGCAGAGGTCGATCCCGGCGGCGCTGCCGGCGCTGGTCAGCACGGAGCCGCCGTCCACGTAGAGCACGTCCGGATTGACGCGCACCGACGGGTGGCGCTGCTGGAGCAGTTCGGCGTACCGCCAGTGGGTGGTGGCCTCACGGCCGTCCAGCAGGCCGGCGGCGGCCAGCGCGAAGGCGCCCGAGCAGATCGAGACGATCCGGGCGCCGCGTTCGTGTGCCGTGCGCAGCGCGGCGACCAGTCCGGGGGAGACGTCGCCGCTGAACGCGTTGGGCACCCCGGGGATCACGACGGTGTCGGCGGCGGCGAGGTCGTCGAGGCCGTGACGGGCGGTCAGCGAGAAGCCGCCGACGGCGTTCAGCTCCGTGCCCGGCCGGTCGGCGCAGACCTTGAGCCCGTACCAGGGTGCCGCCAGCAGGCCGCTGAGCTCCGGCCGGGCGAGTCCGAACACCTCGACCACCACGCCGAGTTCGAACGGCGTCATGCCGTCGAAGGCGTACACCGCGACGTCGTGCACCGGCTCCGGGCGCCGTCCGATCGCGACGGCCACCGGCCCGGCCGTCCGCCGGACTGCCGTCTGCTCCTCGGTCGTCTGCTCTTCGTTCGTCTCCCGTCGGGTCGTATCCCGTTGGGCCGTCCGCCGGTCCGTCGTCCGCCGGTCCGTCGTCCGCTGCTCGGACGGCTGCTGATCGGCCACGGGAGACCCCCTGCTGACGGGTGGCGGGATGGCGGTGAGTGTAGCTGTTCCGGCCAGTCCGGAACTTTTTCCGGGAACGACTGCAACCCCGGGCCTCGCCGCGCGTCCATCGGTATGGGGGGCGTTCCGGAGCCGGAAGAACGGTACTGGCAGGATTCCCGCAGATCACGATCATGATCACAGTTCCTGACGGGCCGGGTCGCACCGGAAGCCGTCCTGGGGGAAAGCAGAACGTACATGTCCATGGCCATCGGGCCGATCGCGGGACCCGGGCGGAGCCGCGGCTTCTCCTTCGCCGGGCTGGTCGCTCTCCTCTTCGGCGCTCAGGAGGCCGTCGACGCGACGGCCGACGTGAGCGCGGACCAGGAGGCGGCACAGCGCCGTTCGGGCTTCCGGCTGCTGCGCGGGGGGCGCAAGCGGGCGGCCGAGGAGGAGCGGCCGACCCTGACCGATCTGTACCACGCGCACCGTCTGGGCCTGGTCCGGATGGCCGTCCTCCTGGTCGACCACCAGGACCTGGCCGAGGACGTCGTCCAGGAGGCCTTCACCCAGCTCTACCAGCGGCACGGGGAGCAGCTGGAAGACCTGGACAACGCCCTCGGGTACCTGCGGACCTCGGTGGTCAACGGTGCCCGGTCGATGCTGCGGCGCCGGAAGACGGCCCGCGAGTACGTTCCCCCGCACGAGGCCGATGCGCCGTCGGCCGAGGACCACGCCGTGCTCAACGACGAGCACCGGCGGGTCCTGGTCGCCCTGCAGGAGCTGACCCCCCGCCAGCGCGAGGTACTCGTGCTGCGCTACTGGTCGGACATGTCGGAGGCGCAGATAGCCGAGACCCTGGGGCTGTCCCGGGGCGCCGTGAAGTCCACCGCCAGCCGGGCATTGGACGCCTTGGAAAAGCATCTGGAGAAGGTTCGATGACCGACAAGCTTCCCCGCCAAATCGGCGGCGACGGTGGCGGGCCGGACGAAACCCCGATGGAACGGTTGCTCCGCGAGGCGATGAACGCCCGTGCGACGCAGATCACCGCGCACAGCCTCCGCCCGTCCGCCCCGCCGAGCAGCCGGGTCCGCCGGCTGCGGCCGGCGTACATCGCCGCCGTGCCGCTGTTCGGCCTGGCCGCCGCGGTGGCGGTCGGCGTGCTCGCCTTCAACGGCGGCCCCGTCGCCAAGCAGGAGGACCCGGGTCCGGCCGCCACCGTCCCGGTCACGGCGAGCCCGAGCCCGACGGCCGAGCCGACGACGACGCCGAGCGCGACCCCGAGCGCCACCGCCTCGGCCACCGCCACCACGACCGAGGAGCCGGGCGGGGCGGCCGATCCGACGCCCAGCGGCACCCCGAGCGCCACCACCACCAGCGCCACCACGCAGCCCAACACGCCCGCGACGCCGTACACCTTCCGCGGTGTGAAGTTCACGGTGCCGGCGGGCTGGCGGGTCGCTCCGCTGAGGACGGCCGGGTCCTCCACGCTCTGCGTCCTGGCCCCCGGGGCCCCGCAGGCCGCGACGGCCACCGACTGCTCCCCGTACGGCGCGGAGCTGAGCGTCTACAGCACGGCCGAGGAGGTGGACCACGCGACCTGGCCCACCGTGGACAGCGGCGACCTGGCGGACGGCTGGACGACCCAGCCCTACTGCCCGGTCTGGGGCAACCCGCACCCGATCGGCGGGTCCGACCAGCTGAAGAACACCACCGCTCCGCTGCGCACCCGGGACATCGTGGCGGGCCGTCCCGTCTTCAAGACCCAGTGGCAGGTCTCCTGCAACGCCAAGGAGAGCTTCACGGCGCAGCTCTGGTCGCTCAAGTCCGACCAGGTCTTCCTCGCGGCGGTCGGGCTCAAGCCCGAGCACCAGTCCGGACTGGTGTCGATCCTGAACACGATGGACCTGAGCGGGCGGACGGCCCCGCAGCTGAAGGCGAACCAGAACGACGTCGCGGTCAGCGTCGACGGCCTGACCTCGGGCCAGCAGGTGACCACCAACGGCACGACGGTGTCCTTCTCGGTGACGTACAAGAACACCGGCCAGACCAGCTACGCCTCGGTCCAGCCGCTGGTCTACACCGAGCAGTACGCGGGCACGCCCGCGGGGGCCGTGCAGATCAACGAGGGCAAGCTGGAGCGGCTGGACGGTGACGTCTGGAAGCCGCTGCCGCTCTCGCCCGGTGGTGGCATGGACTACGCGATGCTGGGCAAGGACGCCTCGTTCCCGCTGGCGCCCGGCCAGAGCAGGACGGTCAAGTACCGGATGTCCCTGGCCGCCACCGACGGGGCCGGGGTCATGCCGGTGACGGCGCGGGCGACGCTGCCGTTCGACGGCACCGGCCAGCTGACGGTCATCGGCGAGCGCAGCGTTCCGGTGCGCGTCGTCAAGTAGCTCGTCCGCCCGGCCCGAGGAGGTGCCGTGAGCAGGGCCTTCGCCCTGGTCACGGCGCCCTTCGCCACGACGGCCGGTCCACGACGGCGACGGCCCGGCTCCTCACGGGGGGAGCCGGGCCGTCGCCGTCGTCACGTCACCGGGTTCAGGCGAGCGAGGCCATCCACGCCTCGACGTCCTCGGAGCGGCGCGGAAGGCCGGCCGAGAGGTTCTCGTTGCCGTCGGCGGTGACCAGGATGTCGTCCTCGATCCGGACGCCGATGCCGCGGTACTCCTCGGGCACCGTCAGGTCGTCCTGCTGGAAGTACAGGCCGGGCTCGACGGTGAGAACCATGCCGGGCACCAGCAGCGCGTCGACGTGCTCCTCGGTGCGGGAGTGGGCGCAGTCGTGGACGTCCAGGCCGAGCATGTGGCCGGTGCCGTGCAGGGTCCAGCGGCGCTGGAGGCCCAGCTCCAGGACCTTCTCGACGTCGTACGCGGTGCCGTCCAGCAGGCCCCAGGCGAGCAGGCGCTCGGCGAGCACGCGCTGCGAGGCGTCGTGGAAGTCGCGGAACCGGGCACCGGGCTTCACGGCCGCGATGCCGGCCTCCTGCGCGTCGTAGACCGCGTCGTAGATCTTGCGCTGGAGGTCGTTGAACCGGCCGTCGATCGGCAGCGTGCGGGTGACGTCGGCGGTGTAGAGGGTGTGCGTCTCCACGCCGGCGTCCAGCAGCAGCAGCTCGCCCGGACGGACCTCGCCGTCGTTGCGGACCCAGTGCAGGGTGGTGGCGTGCGGGCCGGCGGCGCAGATGGAGCCGTAGCCGACGTCGTTGCCCTCGACCCGGGCGCGACGCCAGAAGGTGCCCTCGATCCAGCGCTCGGAGGTGGCGACGGCCTGGCCCAGCTCGCGGACCACGTCGGTGAAGCCGTTGACGGTCGCGGCGCAGGCGGCGCGCAGCTCGCCGATCTCCCACTCGTCCTTGACCAGCCGCAGGCCGCTCAGGAACTCCTTGAACTCGGCGTCCTTGTCGGCGTCCAGCACCTCGGCCAGCGCGGCCTCCAGGCCGGCGTCGTAGCCGCGCACGATGCGGGTCGGGACGGCGTCGCCCTTGGCCCGCTCGGCCAGCTCGTCGGCGGCCTTGCGGACGTCGCGGGCGGGCAGGCCGAGCAGCTGCTCCTGCTCGGTGAGGCTGTGGCGGCGGCCGACCCAGAGCTCGCCGTAGCCGTCCAGCCAGAACTCGCCGTTCTCCCGGTCGGAGCGGGGCAGCAGGTAGAGGCCGAAGGTGTGGCCGCTGTCGCCGGTGGGCTCGGCGACCAGCACCGCGTCCTCGGTCTGGTCCCCGGTGAGGTGCACGTACTCGCTGGCGGCGCGGAAGTCGTAGTCGGTGTCGTTGGCACGCACCCGCAGGTTGCCGGCCGGGACGACGAGGCGCTCACCGGGGTAGGCGGCGGACAGCCGGGCGCGGCGCTCGGCGGCGTACGGGGCCTGGGCGACCGGGGCGAGGTCGTGCAGCTCGGTGTCGGCCCAGCCGGACTTCATCGAGGCGGCCAGCTCGTCGGAGACCTCCGAGTACAGGCCGTTCTTGCGGCCCTTGAACTGCTTCGGCTGCTCCTCGCCGCCGGTGGCCTCGGGGTTCTCGGCCACTGCCGGGGTGCGGTCCTCGGTCACGTACGTCGCCTCCTTGCGCGTGGTGCCGCCCCGGCCGCGTCGGATCGCGACGCGCGTGGGCGGCCGTCCGTCCATGGTACGGACGGACGGCCGCCCACCTGTTCGGGGTGCGGCGGGAGGCGCCGGGCCTACGCGAAGCGGGCCGCCAGCAGCATCAGGTCGTCGGTGGCGGGGGCGGCGTCCGGATCGGGGCAGACGGCCAGCAGGTGGGCGCAGAGCCGGTCCGGGTCGATCCGCACGTCGCGCGGGGCGTCGGCCGCGGCCCGGCGCAGGTTGGCCTGCCCGGCGTGCAGGGTCGGGCCGCAGCGGCGGGCCAGGCCCTCGGTGTAGAGCAGCAGGGTGTCGCCGCGTCCGGCGGTCAGCTCGACCCCCGGCGCCTCCCAGCAGGAGAGCATGCCGAGCGGGGCGGAGAGCGAGGTCTCCACGAACTCGGCGCCGTACCGGGTGACCAGCACCGGCGGGCAGTGCCCGGCGCCGGCCAGGGTGATCCGGCGGTCCTCCGGCTCCACCCAGGCGTAGACGGCGGTGGCGCTGCGGGTCGGCTCGGTGGTCTTGAGCAGCAGCTCCAGGTCGCCGAGGACGGAGACCGGGTCCTCGCCCTCCAGCACCGCGTACGCCCGCAGGGCCGCCCGGACGCGGCCCATCGCGGCGGCCGCGCCGGGTGCCGAGCCCGGTCCGGCGCCGGGGCCGTCGCCGGAGACGCTGCCGACGGTCAGGCCGACGGTGCCGTCCGGCAGCGGGATGGCGTCGTACCAGTCGCTGCCGCAGGAGTGGTCCAGGCCGGCCGGGACGAGCCGGGCGGCGAGGCGGAGCCCGGCGGGCTGCGGCAGGCGGTCGGGCAGCAGGCCGCGGCGGAGCGCCTCGGTGGTGCGCCGCACCTTCTCGGCCTCCAGCTGCTTGGCCAGCAGCGGGGCGGCCACCTCGCAGTACCGGCGGGCCAGCTCGCGCTGGCGCTCGGTGGGCCCGGCGGGCTCGTCGTAGAACCAGAGGGCGGCGGCCAGCGGGCCCTCCTCCTCGGTGGCGAGCGGCAGGCCGTAGCAGCCGCCGAGGCCGAGGTGGGCGGCGAGCTCGCGCAGCCGGGGGCCGATCGCGGGGTCGGTGGCGAGGTCGCGGGAGGACAGCTGGGCCGGGCGGTCGTGCTCGCGCAGCAGCCGGGCGACCAGGCTCTGTTCCGGCGGCACCGTCTCCAGCGAGCCGAGGCTGGCGCGGTCCAGGCCGTACCCGACGGGCTGGCTGGGCCCGCCGCCGGGCAGTGCGGTGACCAGCAGGGCGCGGCGGGCGCCGAGCAGGGCGGTGCCGGAGGCCAGCACGGTGTCCAGGGTGGCGGCGAGGCCGCGGGCGCGGGCGAGCAGCCCGGTGTGCTCGTGCAGGCTGGTGAAATCGGACAGTCGTCCGGCCAAACGGTCCTGCACCGAGGGGGTGGGGGCGGTGCGGTCCCCGGCGGGGTCGGCCGGCTCGTCGGCGGCGGTCCCGTCGCCGGGACCGGTGAGCTCCCCGGCCGGTCCGGCGGCCTGTTCCACGGCCGGTCCGGCGGCGGGGCCGGGGAAGCCCGGGGGGTCGAGCACCGAGAGCCCGCTGGCGCCGCAGGGCTCGCCGGGCTCGGAGGAGGTCGACGGTGGGTGGGACTCGGTCATGCCGCCACTCCTGACGCGGTACGTGTCATGCGGAACCCCCAGGTACGGCCGATTGGAGCGAGGACGGCCAAAGGGCGCGTTTCGCCTCGATTCACTACTACTCGTCATTGATCGACAGCAATGCCACCACTTCTACACAGGCCATTCGGGGCATGTCCAGATCCGTGACGACGCGGGCGGCCGGTTCCCCGCCCGCCGCTGCCCACTCGGGGGCGCGAGCCGTTGATGCGCGCGCCGGTGGGTGACGAGGGCATGGAGCGGCCGGAGAACGGGCAGAACCGTGGGGACGGCTCCGGTGGCCGTCCGGATCGTATGCGTTGGCCGCCCGCGGACCGGGCCGGCCGGAAGTCACTCACTCGTACGGTGGAACCAACCGCGCCCGGGCGGCGTCCATCCGGTCGCATACGGGATTCTCGTTCCAAGGGCTGTTCTAATCCGCGGCCCTTTCAGGTCGTGCTCCACACCGTGCTCCACCGCTGCCACGCCGCTCGTCGCGCCCCCCGCCCCCTTCTCCGGGCCGGTGCGGCGCAGCCCGACGCGGGCCGGCGGGCCCCGGAGCGAACCGAGCGGTCACGGAAAGGAACGAGCGCCATGCGTGAGAACCCGAGGAGCAGCCGTTCGGCGGCCCGTGCCGCCCGGCTGGCCGAGGCCCTGGCGGCCGCCGTCGACCACCGCTGGCCCGTGGTGCCCGGCACGCTCGTGGTCGGCGGCGCCTGTTCCTGCGGCGACCCGGACTGCGCCGTCCCCGGCGCCCACCCGCACGACCCGTCGCTGCTCGCCGCCACCACCGACGCCCGGATGGTGCGGTGGTGGTGGGAGCGGCAGAGCCCGGACGCGCCGGTGCTGGCCGCGACCGGCCGGACCGTCTCGGCGGTCAGCCTGCCCGCCGCGGCCGGTGTCCGCGCGATCGCCTACCTCGGCGCGCTGCGGCTGCCGCTCGGCCCGGTGCTCGCGCTGCCCGGCCGGTACGCGCTCCTGGTCGCCCCCTACTCGCTGGACGTGCTCGGCGAGATGCTCGTCCAACTCCCTTGGGTTCCCGGCTCGTTGCGCTACCACGGGGCGGGCGGATTCCTCCCGCTGCCACCCGGCGGCGGGGCGGGCGGCCAGGTGCGCTGGGTGCGGGCGCCCCGCGCGGCGGCCGACGGCGGGGTCTGGTTGCCCCAGGTCGGGCCGCTGCTGGGCGAGTTGGTCGAGGCGACGGTCCGTCTGGACAGCGGGCGTTCGGCGTACTGAGCGGCGCTGCACGAGGTGCGGCGCGGTCGGGGTGCCGGCCGCGCCGGGACCTTCGCGGTGATCCACGGGCTCGGCGCCGGGCTCGGTTTCGGGCTTGGTGCCGGTCTTCGCCCGGGCTTCGCGCGGTCCTCGCGGGGCCGGTGCGGCCTCTTCGTGCGGCTGGTGCGGACGCTCCGCGGGGCTCGCCGTGGGCCCGTGTGGCGGACTGATCGGGCACGGCCGAACGGCTTGATCCGAAAAAAACAAAAGATCCGGCCGCTGGCGACGGGGGATGCACCAGCGACCGGACTCTTTAGACAGTAACAAGGATCCGCGGCCACGCCAATTTCCAAGAGGCCTTCACAGCCCGGAAATTGCGGTCCTGACGGCCAATGTGACGCGTATCACCCGGATCCCGGCCGCCTTTAGTTCAGGGTGACCTGACGGTTCACCAGGTTCGCCCGGGCGCGCCGCTCCTCGGCGGTCAGCGGCGTGGTGTCGGACAGCGTCGCGGCGAGCCGCTCGGCGAACTCGGCGGCCGGCTTCTCGCAGTCGGCCGCCGTCATGGCGAGCGGCAGGTCCCAGACCGGGACGGTCAGGCCGTGCGCGCGGAACGAGCCGACCAGGCGGGTGTCCGGGCCGATCGAGGACCGGTCGGCGGCGGTCAGCCGGGCCAGCGCGTCCAGCAGCTGCTCCTCCGGGACGGTCATCACCCAGCGCAGGTGGTTCTTGTCCGGGGTGCCGCACCAGTACGCGGAGTCCACGCTGTCGAGCTTCTCGGTCGGGATCGCCGAGGCGTTGGCGCGCTCCAGCGAGGCGGCCACCTCGCCGGTGGCGGTCTCGGCGTCCTCCAGCCAGAACTCGAAGCCGGTGTGCACGGCGGGCACGAAGGCGGCCTCGGCGTCCAGCAGGTCCTGCAGGCGGCGGCCGCCCGGGACGGTGCGGCGGGCCGGCACCGGCGTACCGGGCTCGGTGGCCAGCGCCAGCTCCAGCGCGTCGGCCAGGTCGCGGCTGAGGTCGCCGGAGGCGGACTGGGTCTGCAGGCCGAGCAGGATCGAACCGTCCTGGCGGCGCAGGGCCGGCCAGGCCAGCGGCAGCACGGTGGCCAGCGTGACCGACGGGACGTCACCGTTGGCGGCCTCGGCCACCCCGGCCGCCAGCGTCAGGGGCACCGTCGCGGCCGGCACCAGCTCACGCAGCGCCACCCAGTCGGCCTCGCCCGGCAGGCCCTCGAACGGGCGGTGCACCAGCTCCTGCACGGCGTGCGAGGCCTCGCGGCCGTGACACGCCTTGTACCGGCGGCCCGAACCGCAGGGGCAGTCTTCGCGGGCCCCGACGACGGGGATCTCGCCCGTGACGGCGGTGGTGGACTGGCTGCGCTGCGGCGCCTTCTTGGCGGCCTTCTTGCCCATGGTGCGGCTCTCCCGGGGACGGTTGTGTTGTGCTCCGGGCAGCCTACTGACGTTCCCCCGGCACGTGGGCACGCGCCGGGACGCCGGGCGGGGGAGGGGACACCCCGGGGGTCGCGCAGACCTCAGGCGCTGCGGGCATCACCGCCGGTGCGCCGGGCGTGCCGGGCCCGGGCGGGCAGCGCCGCCCACACCGTCACCTCGCCGGGCGCGTCGCGCACGCCCCAGTCGCTGGCCAGCTGGCCGACGATGCTCAGCCCGCGGCCGCCGCGCGAGGTCAGCGACGGGCTGGCGGGGGACGGCCGGGTCTGCGCCCCGCCGTCGGTCACCTCCAGGGTGAGGACCCCGTCCGCGTGCATCTGCCAGCGGACCAGCACGCCGCCGCCGTCCTCTCCGTCGTCCGGCTGGGCGGCCTGGGCCTGTGACTGGGTGTGACCCTGGGCGTGAGCCGGGGCGGCGGCCCTGGCCGTGGCGCCCGGTGCGCCGGCGGCCCCCGAGGGGACGCCGACCAGTACCTGGTCCACCACCTCGGCGCGGGCACTACGGCCGAGCGCGGGCAGCGGGCCGAGCGGCCGTGCGTAGCGACAGGCATTGCTCAGCAGTTCGGAAAGGATCAGAACAGCATCATCAATGACCGGTTCCGGAATCTCCCGGTCACCCAGATCTCGACGCAGTCGGCGCCGTGCGACCCCGACACTCGATGGGCCGTGCGGCACTGCCATGGTCGATGAAGTCGGCACTTCACGCGCCACCATCAACGCCACCCCCGGACCTCCTTCAGCGTATGCCGAGGGATGGATGCCCCTTGGTAATGCGTCGGAAACGACCGCGCGGCGATCCCTCGCGGACATTTCGCGCACCGCGACCCACGGTGCTCGACAGGTGATTCGACGCTCACCCTCCGTCGTGAAAACGGATAATCTCCGGCCAAAAAACGATCGTGGAAGGTTTGGGTTCCTACCAGGGCGATCAATAGATCGCGCAGGCGGAACCGCGCCCCGTCGGGTGGTCGCCGCCGGCCGTCACCCGCGGGTGGTCACCGCCGGCCGTCACCCGCGAGTGGTCACCGTCGCGCCCTCACCGTCGGGTGGTCGCCGTCGGTGGTGCCCCGCCGCCCGGTCACCGCCCGAGCTGGGCCAGGACCTCCGCCGGGCGGTTGGTGATGATCGCCGACACCCCGAGCTCCAGGCAGAGGTCCACGTCGGCCGGCTCGTCCACGGTCCAGACGTGCACCTGGTGGCCCAGCTCGCGCAGCCGCGTCACCAGCCGGGGCCTGGCCCGCACCAGGTCGATGCCGGGCCCGGCGATCCTGGCCCGGCCCGGCAGCGTCGCGCCCGGGCGGAGCCGGCCCTGCAACGGCAGCATCCGCTCGAAGAGGAAGACCCGCGGGTACTCCGGTGCGGCGGCGGCCACCCGGGTCAGGGCCAGCGAGGAGAAGCTCATGATCCGGGCCGCCGGGCGGTCGTCCTCGCGGGGACCGCCGTCCTGCTGCGCCCCGCCGATCTTGAACCGGTCGAGCATCCGCAGCAGCTCGCTCTCCACCCGTCCCCGGAAGCGGACCGGGTGCTTGGTCTCGATCGCCAGGTCCACCGGCCGTCCGCAGTCCGCGACCAGCTCCAGCAGGCTCTCCAGCCGCAGCACGCCGCGCAGCTCCGGGTCCTCGCTCGGCACGCCCGTCTTCCACGCGCCGAAGTCGTGCGCCTCCAGCTCCGCCAGCGTCATCGCGGAGACGGTGCCGCGGCCGTCCGAGACCCGGCCGATCCGGCGGTCGTGCACGCAGACCAGCTGCCCGTCGGCGGTCACCCGGACGTCGCACTCGACTGCGTCCGCGCCTTCTTCGAGCGCCCGGCGGTAGGCCGCGAGCGTGTGCTCGGGCAGCGCGTGCGAGGAACCGCGGTGGGCGATCACCTGGACGGGCGGCGCGGTGCGCGACGCCGCCGGGGAGAGGTCAGGGCTGGTCACGCGTCCACGATAGGCGTCGCAGGTGACGGACATGCGAAGACGGCCCCAACCTGCGGGGCCGTCTTCGTCCAGGGTGTCTTCCGGGCCGCCGTCCTCGTCCGGGTCGTGCCCGGGCCGGGCCGGGTCGCCCTTGCCCGGGCCGCCGCCGGTCGGGCGGCGGGGATCAGTCGGCGGGGGTCAGCCGGCGGGCGTCGCGGCCGGTGCGGACCGCCGGGTCAGCGGGGTGAGCGCCCAGGTGGCCAGGGCCGGCACCAGGAAGCCGAACAGCGACGCCGAGGTCCACTCCTGCGGCGTGAAGTGCAGCGCCGTCTGGGCGGAGGTCCAGAAGTCCGTCCACCAGCCGGCGATCGCGGTCGGGGCGATCAGCTGGTACGCCGCGAAGCCGAGCGCCCACGGCAGCAGCATCAGCCAGCGCGACGGCGCGTCGTCGGAGAGGTTCCAGCCGCGCCGCCCGGCGCCGAGGAAGTAGTCCACCGCCAGCACCGCGAACATCGGCACGAACACCGAGCCGATCAGGCCCAGGAAGGCGTAGTAGGAGTCGGTGAACTCGGTGATCTGCAGCGCCAGCACGGTGATCAGCAGGCCGGTCCCGCCGGTCAGCACCCGGCGGTCCACCTTCGGCAGCAGGTTGTGGACCGACATCGCGGTCGAGTACACGTTGGCGAAGGACTGGTCGGTCTCGCGCAGCACCAGGACCAGCAGGAAGAACCAGCCCGCCCAGACGCCCAGGAACGAGTCGAAGATCTTGGTGGCGTCCCCGTCGGACTGCAGCAGCGCGAACAGCCCGAGCACGTAGCACCAGACCTGGGCGAGGGTGTAGCCGGAGAAGCTCCCCCAGAACGCGGCGCGCGGGGTGCGCGAGTGCCGGGTGTAGTCGGCGGCCAGCGGCACGAACGAGATCGAGACGGCGATCATCGCGTCGGTGGCCTTCAGGAAGCCGTGCCAGTTGCCGGAGCCCGGGTCCGGCACGCCCTGGCGGCCCAGCTGGACGGTGAAGTACACCATCGCCACCGCCACCGCCCCGGCGACGAAGCGGCGCAGCACCGCGATCGCGCCCAGAGGCCAGATGGTCAGCGCGGTGGTCACCGCACCGGCCAGGACGACGAAGACCCAGCGGTAGCCCTCGGTGTGCGCGACGGTCTGCGCGCCCATCGCGATGACCAGCAGCTCGTACACGCCCCAGCCGATGCACTGGACGATGTTCAGCACGGTCGGGACGTACGAGAGCCTCGTACCGAACAGCCCGCGCAGGTTAGCCATCGCCGGGGCGCCGGTGCGCGCGCCGATCAGCGCGGCCACGCCGAGCATCGCCGTGCCGACCACGGTGCCGGCCACGATCGCGGTGACGGCGGCGGCCAGCGACAGCTCGCTGCCCTGCGCGCCCAGCACGGTCGCGGCGGTGGTGAAGCCGATCAGGCTGACGCCGAGGTTCATCCAGAGCGCGAAGTGGTCCCGGAAGCGGAGCGTGCGCGGCGGCTCGGTGTCCAGGACGAGCGGCGCCTCGACCCGGCCCTCGTGCTCCGGCCGGTCCAGCACCGCGGTGGCGGCCTTGGAACCGGGGGCGGGGGCGGTCGCGTCCGAGTGAACGGTCGTGGACGACTCGGGGAAACCCTTGGACGCGGGCGCGCCCGAAGAAGAGGATGGCGAAGCAGGCGGCATGGCCGATACTCCCTACGCCGGCATTACCCGGACAGGTTCCGGCGGTCTGCGCCCCCTCGACGATCCGTCCACGGAGTCCGTGGCGTACGGTCGACCGGCGCACTCTCAGCCTGGTGGGTCCAAGCTCCCGCGTGTCAGTTTGGAGCGACAGGCTAACCGGCGCAGGGGTGTAGGCCAAGGCCAGACGCCTGGCGGTCCGCATCGCGGGACGTCGAGGGCGGTGTCGCGAAGGCGGTCGGGAGGCCGGTCGCGGGGGCGTCGCGGGGCTGCGGCCGGGGGCGCTGTTGGGCCGGGCTAAGGATTCTTATGAGTTCTTCAGAAGGGTCCTTACGGCAATCGAATCGAGTGTGCGAAAAACTATGGTTGTTGGTCCTGTCAGCTATGGAGGTCGTCCGTGAGCACCGAGCGCGAGGTTGGGTCCACCGGGCCGCAGGGGGAGCAGCCCTCCGGCGGCCAGGGGGTGGTGGGTCCTGCTCCTGACGGTCCGGCGCAGTCCGCGTCCGCCGCGTCCGCCGGTCCCGCCCCCGCAGAGGCGCCCGAGGCCGACTACACCCTGACCGACGCCGCGGCGGGTACGCCGGCCGCCCCGGCCGCCGGTGGGTCGACGCCGACGCTGGCGTTCAGCAAGGTGACCGCGCCCGAGCCGGCCCCGGCCCCTGCGGCCCCGGCTCCCGCCGCTGCGCCGGAGCCCGCTCCGGCCGTGGCCGACACCGGCTACATCGACGCCCCGCCGCCGGTCCTGCCGCCCGCCCCGCCCGCGCCCGCCGCCCACGCGGCCCCCGCGCCTGCCGCTCCGGCCGGCAACCCGTCCGCCGCCCCGGCCGCTCCCGCGGCGCCCGCCGCTCCCGCCGCTCCCGCGGCGCCCGCCGCCC
>NZ_JAGIYX010000025.1:0-152676 GCF_017813315.1 Kitasatospora sp. RG8 | reverse complement strand
GGGCCGGGGTGCCGGCCGCCACGGGGGCGGCGGCGAGCGGACCGCCGGACGGGCCGGCCGTGGGCTTGGCACCGGCTGCCGGGCCGCCCGCCGCGGGGGCGGCGCCGCCGGCCGCACCGGAGGTTCCGGCCGAGGCGCCGAGGTCACCCGAGGTACCGGATCCGCCGGTCCCGGAGCCGGAGCCCGAGCCCGTGCCGGAGCTGGAGCCGGAGCCCGAGTCCGACCCGCCGGTGGCGGCTCCGGACGTACCGCCGCCGTCGACGGGAGTCGTCCCGCCGGCCGCGCCGCCGGAGTCGACGGGCGTGGCCGCGCCCCCCGAGGTGGCACCGCCGGTGGTCCCGCCCTCACCGCCGGCCGGGGGTCCGGGCGGCGGCACCTGGTTGCCGGGCAGCTTGCCGTCCTGGGCCTCGACGTGCGTCGCGGCGTCCTGGGCCTGCTGGCGCTGGGCGCTGGTCAGGCTGAGGAAGCCCGGTGCGAGCTTGCCGGGGGAGGTGCCGTAGACCTGGCCGCCGTCGGTGACCGTCCGCAGGAAGCGCGCGATCGCGGCGGCCTTCCCGGTGGCGACGCCCGAGGTGGGCACCATCGCGTACTGGACGGTGGTGAGCGGGTAGGCCTGCCGGTCGCGGGAGAACTCGGTGCCGGAGGCGCCGTAGGGGAGCTCCTGCGTCCCGGTGACGGCGTCGACCGGCATGTCGGCCAGCGCCGACTGGAAGCCCGCGGCGGTCGGCGGCACGTACTCGCCGGCCGGGTTCAGCAGCGCCGCCTCCGGCAGCGAGTACGCCTTGGCCTGGCCGGAGTCCATGATCGCGAACAGGGTGCGGACGCCGCGCTCCATCGGCGGGCAGGCGTCGTGGCCGCCGACCCCGTTGATGTCGGTGTTGACGCAGGTCGGCTGGTTCTGGAGGGTCTTGCGGGAGACCCCGACCAGGCCGTCGGCGCCGATCGGGTTCCACTCGAACTGCTTCCAGTGCTGGAGCACCTCGCCGGCCTTCGGGTCGGTCACCCCGGAGTCGTCCTGGCGCTGGAGCGAGTCGACCGGGTAGCCGCCGAACTTCGGCCGCTGGTAGACGGTGTTGACGTGCATGCCCCAGGGGTCGGCCTCGCCGTCCAGGAACCGCGCGGCGTCCGGGTCAGCGGCGATCCAGGAGGTCAGCTGGTAGGTGAGGTCGGTGGTGCTGCCGACGACGATCGGCAGGAACCGGGAGCAGGTCTCCGGCCAGTGGATGCCGTTCTCCGGCGTCTCCGGGTTCAGCTTCAGGAACTCCGGGTCCCGCAGGAAGCAGGTCGGGTTGCCCTCCACCGTGGGGATCGCCAGACCGGGGGACGCGTAGGACTGGGTCAGCAGTTTGGCGACCAGCCGGGCGTTGAGCCTGAGGTCCCGGATCTGCCGGCCGGTCTTCTGGTCGTCGACGACGTAGACGACGGAGATGCCCGAGGTGGCCAGCGGGGAGTAGACGTGGCGCCGGGCGGGGGGCGAGCGGTCCGGCCTCGCCGTCAGTGCGACGTCGGGCCCGCTGCCGGAGAGGAAGGAGGTCCGGGCCTGCGGCTCGCCGCCGCCCAGGGTGTACTGCACGGTCATCGGGTCCTCGCCCAGGCACAGGCCCGAACGCCACTGCTGCATGGCCCGGTTGGCCATCTCCAGGCCGGCCAGCCTGAACGCCGCGGCCTGGGCCTTGCAGTCGCCCGGGGTGGGCGCGAAGGAGAGCGGGACGACGACGTGGTTGCCCCAGGCGCACTGCTCGCCCACGAGGTGCTTGAAGGAGGGGCCCGGGTTGTCGTTGGTCTGGAAGGTGACGGTGTAGTCCGTCGCCGTGTTGGTGAAGTAGTCGACGTCGGTGGTGTGGTCGCCGCAGTCGGCCGCGCCGTTGCGGATGCTGTACACGTCCGCCGGGTCGCCGCCGTAGTTCGGTTCGACGACCAGCGAGCAGGCGTGAGTGGCGTCGCAGCCGAGCGACGGGCTCTGCTGGGCCGTCCAGACCTCGATGTTGGCGACGCCGGAGCCGTCCGGACCGGTCGGCGCGAGGGCCATGTTCGACTGGAAGTCCGGCTGGGTGGTCCCGGCCGGCGGGGCCGTCTGCTCGAAGCCCGCGGCCGGATCGGCGTTGTAGAGCGTGGTGCCGTAGCAGTCGGTGATCTTCGGCTGGGTGCCCCGGCACTGGTAGACCCGCACCGCGTAGGCGATGGACGCGCTCCCCTTCGGGACGACCGTGGCGGGGGTGCCGGTGACGAAGTTGACCGTCGGGGTGAAGCCGCTCCACGAGACCTGGAGCACCTGGTTGACGAGGTCGGCCGTCTGGGAGACCGTGACGCTGCCCTCGGGGCCGTACGTCCCCGTCTCGGGCTGCCAGACCTTGGGCCCCGGGACCGTCGTGGGGGCCGCCGCCTTCGCCTCGGGAAGTGCGCCGATCGCGACCGGAACGGTGCCGACTGCCGTCACCACGGCCCAGACGATGGCCAGCGCCGGTAGTCGACGGCGCCACCACCCCGGTGTTCGGGGTTCGGGCGGGCGGATTCTCATCGGGCACCTCCGTACGGTCCCGCGCCGGGCACTGCGCGGCGCGGAGGATGGATCAGGCTGCGAGCGGCCGGCGATTCCGGTGCGCATCCATTCGGCCAGCCGGAGGTGGCCGGATTCGGTCGGCCTGATGTACGAGGGCCCAACGCGACAACTCTGTAACGGAGTTGGGAACTCCGAAACGAACGACGTGGGCCCGCGCTGCGGCGCGGGCCCACGGAAACACCCCGGAACCGTCAGGAGGTCAGCTACCGGTGGTGAAGGTCAGCGAGAACGAGCCGATCGACTGGCCGGCCTTGAAGAAGGAGGTGTTCAGCTTGGCGTCCACGTACTGCGCGCCCTCGGCGTCCACCTGGAGGTCGGCGGCGGCCAGGGTCTGGGTGGCCCCCACCCGGTTCACCGTGGTGGCGCCGGCCGGGTCCAGCAGCGCCACCGGGGCGGTGCCGTCCACCGGCACACCGGTGAGCTGCCAGGTGTCGGCGCTGAACGCGAGCTGCTTGAAGACGGCGCTCTTGCCGGTGAAGACGTTGATGAAGAGCAGGCCGCCGCCGAGCTGCACGTTCCCGTAGTACGCCGGGAGGTTGACCGAGCCGCCGGCCACCGGGAAGGCCGCCGAGAAGCCGGCGGTGCCGTCGTAGGACGGGGTCGCCGACGGGAGCGGGATGACCACCAGGCCGTTGACGGCGGAGTCCTTCAGGAAGGTGGTGTTCTCGTGCACCACCGCGCTGCCGGTCGGGGCCGCCGGGGCGGTGTCGGCGACGGCGACACCGCTCGCACCGGTCACGGCGAGGGCCACGGCGGCACCGGCGGCGGCGAGGCGGGCGCGGTTACGGGACATGCTGAACTCCTTGGGAGAGGTGAGGGGTTGTGCGAGGCGGAACACCGGCCCGAGGGCCGGACCGGGCCCGGCGGCCGGGGGGGTTCGGCACCCCCGGCCGCCGGTCACTGACGGGAGGTCAGCTGTTGTTCTGGATGGTGCTGCCGCAGGCGGCACCCGGGAGGGGCAGGAAGCCGTAGCTCTTGATGTCGTTGGTGCCGTTCTTGCAGATCCAGCCGTTGGTGCTGGCCGGGCCGAAGATGTTGCGGAGCGCGGTGCCGTGGGCGTCCGTCGCGGTCCACTCGGCCTGGCGGACCACGTTGTAGACCACGCGGCCGTACGCGGTGGCCGCGAAGGCCGGCGAGAGGGTGTTGGTGGCAGTGAGCGGCGAGACGCCGTCCACGCTGCGGATGGTCAGGGTGCCGGCCGCGTCACTGCCGCTGCTGTGACCGTTGAAGACCTGGCCGATGTAGTGCGCGACCGAGTACGGGAAGACGGAGGCCGCGTTGGTGAACACCGGGTCGGTGCCCTCGTTCTCCTGCGGGCCGGTCACGACGCAGCCGCCGAGGGCCGGGTTGCCGATCGCGGACAGGAAGAAGGACCGGGTGCCGGAGTTGGCCTGCGGCAGGTACGGCTTGATGGTGGTGCCGGCCGGGACGGCCGGGACCAGCGTGTGCCAGTCGGTGGTGGTGCACTCGTAGATGGCCTTGAGCTGCGCGGTGGTGAGGTTCGCCGGGGCGTAGCCGCCGGACGGGGCGGACCAGGAGACGGCGTCCTTGGCGAAGGCCACGAAGACGTCGGTGGTCGGGTCGCCGCCCGGGTTGGGCTTCGGACCGCGCGAGGAGCGGGCCACGTCGACCTGGCTGCCGGTCGCGTTCAGCGCGCTGATGCCGGCGCCCGAGCCGTTCGGACGCGGGATGGAGGTGGCGCCGGACTTCGGGGTGATGGTGGCGGAGCCGGTCGCGTCCCAGCTGTAGTAGCGCGGCGAGGTGGTGTCGCCGATGCTGGTCAGGTACGCGTTGTAGTCGGTCGAGAACTGGTTCGACACGGCCTGGGTCGTGTCGGAGCCGACGCTCACGATGTCCTGGGCGGCCGGGGTGACGGTCGGGTCGGCGAGCGCGGTACCGCTCGCGACGGTGGCGACCGAGGTGGCGATGGCGGCAACGGCGAGCAGCTTGGCAGCGGTCTTGCGCATGTTCCTGTTCCTCCGGTGGGAGAGACGTACATCGCTGTACCCGGGCCCTGGTCGGGGTTCCGGGGCCGGTGACCGCGTCCGCGGCGGCCGCTCCGGCAGAGCTGATCCTGGTGGGCGCGGCGGTTGCGCCGGAAGGGCCGTCGGCGGCGGCCGGCGATTGTCGACTCATCGGTTCGGACAGGTTTAACAACTGGTCAGCGCGGCCGCGGCGGGGTGGAAAGCCGCAGGTCGGGGGCCGGTGACGTTCTTCTCCAGGTGGCGGCCCGGGGGGTTGCCGGAAACCTGCGCTTCACCGGGGAGGGGGGTTTCGGGGTGCGCGGGTCACCAGGGCCGTCGGTCGCCCCGGCCGCCGCTGCGCAGCTCCCGGCCGATCCACCGGAGCCCGGAGAGGAAGCCCTCCACGCCGGCCTGGCACTGGTCGCGCCGGAGGTAGCCGCGGGCGCTGCGGGCGACCGGCCCGCCCTCGCCGGCGCCCGGCCGGGTACTGAGCAGCGGCAGGTGCGCGGTCCAGGCCCAGAGCCGGGCCTCGGACTGGCCGACGGTGCACCGCAGGGCGGCCCGCTCGATGACCAGTTCGCGGACGGCGTCGACGAGTTCGTCCTCGTCGCGGTAGGTCCGGACGCCGACGCCGAGCTGGCGGCCGTTGGCCGCGCGCAGGGCCCAGCCGACGCGGCGGTCGGGGGCGGGGACGATCAGCAGGCGCGGGCCGCGGCGCTCAGCGGGCGGCATCGGGCGCTCTCAACGGCTTGGGGGATCTGGACGCGCCGGAGGCCCTGGAGGTCTCGGCTACTCGTAACGGGCCGGCGGGATCGGGGAGTTCGAGTGCGGGATGCTTGGCCAGCAGCACCACGAACCGCCGGAAGGCGTTCTGGCAGGTCGCGTACCGCTCGTACGCGCGGCTGGAGCGCACCTCGGGGAGGCCGCGCGAACCGGGCACGACCCAGATCCAGCCGATGCCGTCCCGGACGTGGGTGATCCGGGCGACCAGGCCGTCGGCTCCGGCGCGTAAGCCGTCGAAGCCGCGCTCGGCCTCGGCGGCCGTCCGGTAGGCGGCCGGTGTGATCGCCACGACCCGGCCGTTGGGCGCCTTGAGTTGCCAGCGGTACCGGCCGTCCGGCGCCCGTTCGGCGCGGAAGCCCCCTCGACTTGCCCCTGCTGCGGTGTGACCGTGGCCTGACGCGTCCACTGCTCCCCCAGTCCGGTACCCCTCCGAGACGGGAGTAAAGCTATGTGTGCACACGAGCGGGCCGGAAGGGCGGCAAATGCACAACTTGCTCCGTTGGCCGGGAAGTTCTCCCTCGTTAAACTTTCACCGACTGCACACCAACTGCCCGTCTCGCCCCCCTCTCGCGCACAGCCCGTTCGAAGGCGAGCCACCCCCGGGACACCCCACGGCGGGCCCACGGCAGGCCCCGCAGACCGCCCCGCACCCAGGCCCGTCGCCCGCGGGCGGCGGTTCCTAGAGCCGGGCCGTCCAGCGGACCATCGTCCCCTTCCCGTACGGCCCGGGCTCGTGCCAGGCGTCCCCGCCGAGCACCTCGGCCCGCCGGGTGAGGTTGCGCAGGCCGCTGCGCCGGCCGCCGGCCGGGATCCCGACGCCGTCGTCGGTGACGGTGAGCAGCACCCCGGGCCGCCCGGCGCGGTCCAGCGACTCCGGATCGCCGCTCACCGGGTGCCCCTCGTCGTCCAGGTGCACGGTCGCGTCGACCTCCACGCCGACCCGCGAGGCCCGGGCGTGCCGGGCCGTGTTGGAGAGCATCTCCCGCAGGGCCGCCAGCAGTTGACGGCCGGTCTTCTCGCCGACCAGGCTCTCCACCGGGCCGGTGAAGGTCACCGAGGGCTTGAACCCGAGCGCCGCCGCGGCCTGGCTGCCCTCGCGCAGCACCCTGGTCCGCAGGGTGTCCGGCGCGTCGCCGTGGTTGTCGTGCTGGAGCGCGTAGATGGTGGTGCGGACCTCCTGGATGGTGGCGTCCAACTCGTCCACCGCTTTGCCGATGCCGGTCCTGACCTCGGGGACGACGGCCCGCCGGGCGGCGCTCTCCAGCATCATCCCGGTGGCGAACAGCCGCTGGATCACCAGGTCGTGGAGGTCGCGGGCGATCCGGTCGCGGTCCTGGAAGACGGCGAGCCGCTGCTGGTCCCGCTGGCCCTCGGCGAGCCGCAGCGCGAGCGCGGCCTGCGAGGCGAAGGTCTCGGCGAGCTGCTTCTCCGCCTCGGTGAACGGCAGCGCACCGCGCGGGCGCCAGACGCAGAGCCCGCCCAGCACCCGGCCGGCCGCGACCATCGGCACCGCCATCGACGGGCCGAAGTTGCGCGCCAGCCGCATCACCACGGTCGGGTCGCTGGACATGTCGTCCAGGTAGACGCTCTCACCCTGGAGGAGCCGGGAGGCGAAGCTGTCCTTCGGCAGCAGCTCGCCGCGGACGAACTCGGCGACCTCGCCGGAGGCGTGGGCCACCCGCATCTGCCCGTCGTCGTCGCCGTCCTCGGTCGGCAGCAGGATCATGCCGAGCGCGGCGTCCGCGAGCTCCCGGACCTGCTCGGCCGCGACGGTCAGCGCGACCTGCGCCTCGTCGGTGGAGAGCAGGGCGGTGGTGACGGCGGCCGCGCCCGCGATCCACCGCTCACGGCGCAGGCCCTCCTCGTAGAGCCGGGAGTTCTCGATCGCGACGCCCGCCGCCGCGGCGAGCGCGTGCACGACCTGCTCGTCCTCGGGGGTGAACGCGCCGCCGCCCTTCTTCTCGGTGAGGTAGAGGTTGCCGAACACCTCGTCCCGGATCCGGATCGGCTCGCCGAGGAAGGTCCGCATCCTCGGGTGGTGCGACGGGAACCCGGAGGAGCGCGGGTCGGCGCCGAGGTCGGTGAGGCGCAGCGGCTCGGGCCGGTCGATCAGCGCGCCGAGGATGCCGCGGCCGGCCGGCAGTTCGCCGATCGCGGCGGCGGTCGCGTCGTCGATCCCGACGTGGATGAAGTCCGCCAGGCCGTGGCCGCCGGGCGCGATCACCCCGAGCGCCGCGTACCGGGCGTCGACCAGTTCGGCGGCGCCGGTGGCGATCCGGTGCAGCGTGGCGTGCAGGTCGAGGCCGGAGCCGACCGAGACCACGGCCTCCAGCAGCCGCTGCATCCGGTCGGTGACGGCGGCGGCCGACTGGAGACGTTCCGCCACCTCGGTGACCAGGGTGTCCAGCCCGAGCGAGGAGATCTCGGGCACCCGGTGGGGTGTCGGGTCCGGTCCCGGGGCCGGTGCCGGGCGGGACGCGGCGGCGTTGGGCAGGTCTGGCGTGGGGTCCATGGTGACGAGCGTAGTTTGTACGGTTTTCTGCCGAAGGGTCGCGCGACTTTCTGCCGAAGGGCGGCGCGATCCGTCAGCGCCCGGCCAGGCTCTCCTCCAGCGGCCCGCCGGCCTCCAGCAGCCCGTCCGCCTCCAGCTCGCGCTCCCGCATCGCCCGCAGCCGGCCGCCGGGCAGGGCGACCAGCTCCGACCAGGTGCCGCGCTCGGCCACCCGGCCCCCGTCCAGCACCAGCACCTCGTCGACGGTGGTGCCGTCCAGGCCGGCCAGCCGGTGGGTGATCAGCACGGTGGTCCGGCCGGCCGTGGCGGCCAACAGGTCGGCGGTGAGCGCGTCGGCGGTGGGCAGGTCGAGGTGCTCGGCGGGCTCGTCCAGGACCAGCACCGGGAAGTCGGCCAGCAGCGCGCGGGCGAGCGCGAGCCGTTGGCGCTGGCCGCCGGAGAGCCGCGCGCCGTGCTCGCCGACCATGGTGTCGAGTCCGGCCGGGAGGGTGTCGGTCCAGTCGAGCAGCCGGGCGGCGGCCAACGCCGCGCGCAGTTCGTCCTCGGTGGCGGCGGGCCGGGCGAGGCGCAGGTTCTCCCGGAGCGAGCTGTCGAAGACGTGGGCGTCCTGGGCGCAGAGCCCGATCACCCGGCGGACGTCGTCCCCCGCCAGCTCTCGGCTGTCCACAGCCTGTGGACAGCCGACGGCGAGCGTGACACTGCCCGCCGTCTGGTCCAGGAACCGCAGCAGCGCGTGGGCCAGCGTGGTCTTGCCGGAGCCGGACGGGCCGACCACGGCGATCCGGCGGCCGGGCGCCAGGTCGAGGTCGACGCCGGCCAGCGCGTCCACCGTCTGCCCGGGGTGCCGGACGGTCAGCCCGCGCACCGCGACCGGCAGCGGCCGGTCGGGCAGGGCGGCGGGGTGCTCCGGCTCGGCGACCACGGCGGGCGCGTCCAGCACCTCGGCCAGCCGGGCCGCGGCGGCCCTGCTGCGCCGCCTGGCCTGCACGGCGAGCGGCATCCCGGTGACCGCCTCGAAGGCGGCCAGCGGGGTCAGCACCACCACCGCCAGGCAGACCGGCGCCAGCGCGCCGCCCTGCACGCCCTGGATGCCGACGGCGGCGGCGCCGGCCACGGTCAGCCCGGTGAGCAGCGCGATCAGCCCGGTGCCGAGCGCCGTGGTGGCGGCCGAGCGGGCGGCGAGACCGGTCAGCGCGGCGTCGGCGGAGCGGACGGCGGCCAGCCGGCCGGGCAGCGCACCGGCGACGGTCAGCTCGGCGGTCCCGGTGAGGGCGTCGACCACGGCGGTGGACAGCCGCCCGCGGGCCGGTGCCTGCCGTTGCTCGGCGCCGGCCGACCAGCGGGCGGCCAGCGCCGGGACCACGGCCCCGGCCAGCAGCAGTCCGAGGCCGAGCACCAGGCCGGCGGCCGGCAGGAAGGCGGCCATCGCGACGGTGGCGGCCAGCGACACCACGGCGGCGACGGCGGCCGGCAGCCGCCAGCGCAGGTAGTGGTCCTGGATCGCGTCGACGTCGGCGACCAGCCGGGAGAGCAGGTCGCCGCGCCGGAAAGCGGGCAGCCCGGCCGGGGCGAGCACGGTCAGCCGGCGGTGGACGGCGGCCCGGAGCGTGCCCAGGGTGCGCAGCACGGCGTCGTGCGAGACCAGCCGCTCGGCGTAGCGGAAGACGCTCCGGCCGATGCCGAAGGCGCGCACCGAGGTGACGGCCATCATCAGGTAGAGGACGGGCGGCATCTGGGAGGCGCGGGAGATGAGGTAGCCGGAGGTGGCCATCAGCGCGACGGCGCAGCCGAGGGCGAGTGCGCCGAGCAGCACGGAGAGCGCCAGCCGGGGCTTCACCGGCTCCGTCCCGGTCCCCTCCGCGCCGTCCGCCCCGCCGTCGTCCGCGACCGGCACCGGCCGGCCGCTGTGCGCGGGCACCGGCGGCCGGGGCCCGGCGGGCACCGCCGGCCCGGCCAGCCGGACCCGCCGGTCGGCGGCCGCCAGCAGCGCCGGCCGGTGGGCGACCAGCAGCACGGTGCGTGCCGGGTCGGCGGCCAGGGCCCGGACGGCGTCCACCACGGCGGCCTCCGACTCGCCGTCGAGGTGGGCGGTCGGCTCGTCCAGCAGCACCAGCGGCCGGTCCTCGGCGAGCAGCACCCGGGCGAGCGCCAGCCGCTGCCGCTGGCCGGCCGACAGTCCGGCGCCGTCCTCGCCCAGCCGGGTGGCGAGCCCCTGCGGCAGCCGCTGCACGAAGTCGAGCGCGTGCGCGGCCCGCAGCGCCGTCCGCAGCTCGTCCTCCCCGGCGTCCGGCCGGTAGAGCCGCAGGTTGTCGGCGACGGTGCCGGCGAACAGGTGCGGGTGCTGCGGCACCCAGGCGATCTGGCGGCGCCAGCTCTCCGGCTCCAGCCCGGCCAGGTCGTACGCCCGGCCGTCGGCGGCGGTGACCGTGACGGTGCCGGCGGCGGGTGCGGTGAGTCCGAGCAGGACGGCGAGCAGGGTGGACTTCCCGGCCCCGCTCGGTCCGGTGAGCGCGGTGGTCTCCCCAGGCCGGAGCATCAGGGCGGCGCCGTCCAGCGCGGGGGCCGTCCGGCCGGGGTGGCGCACGGTCAGGGCCTCGCAGGCGATCACGGCGCCGCCGAGGGCGGGCGCGGTGACGGTTCCCGCCGCCGGGAGCGGCGTCTCCAGCACCTGGAAGAGCTCGTCGGCCGCGGTGAGGCCCTCGACGCTGGAGTGGTAGAGCGCGCCGACCTGGCGGATCGGGAAGTACACCTCGGGGGCCAGGATCAGGATCAGCAGCCCGGTCTCCAGGTCGAGCGTGCCGTCCACCAGGCGGAAGCCGATGGAGACCGCGACCAGCGCCACCGAGAGGGTGGAGAGCAGCTCCAGTGCGAAGGAGGAGATGAAGGCGATCCGCAGGGTGCGCAGGGTGGCCCGGCGGTAGTCGGCGGTGATCCGGGCGATGCCGGCGGCCTGGGCGCGGGCCCGGTTGAACACCTTGAGGGTGGGTAGCCCGGCGACCACGTCCAGGAAGTGGTGCGAGAGCCGGGACAGGGTGGCCCACTGGCGGTCCATCCGGGCCTGGGTCGCCATGCCGATCAGCACCATGAAGAGCGGGATCAGCGGCAGCGTCCCGGCGATGATCGCGGCCGAGGCGAGGTCGACCCCGGCGATCCGCAGCAGCACGATCACCGGGACGACCACGGCGAGCGCCAGCTGCGGCAGGTAGCGGGCGAAGTAGTCGTCGAGCGCGTCGATGCCGCGGGTGGCGAGGGTGGTGAGCTCGCCGGTGCGCCGGCCCGCCAGGTAGGCGGGGCCGAGCGCGGTGGCGTGGTCGAGCAGCCGGCGCCGCAGGGTGGACTTCACCCGGGCGACGGACCGGTGCGCGGTGAGCTCGGTGAGCCAGCCGACCAGCCCCCGCCCGACCGCGGTGAGCGCCAGCAGCACCAGCGGGGTGGTCAGCTCGCCGAGCGTGGCCCGCTGCTGGAAGGCGCGGACCACGATCTCGGCGATCAGGCCCGCCTGGGCGACCACCAGGGCCGCGCCCACCGCGCCGAGGACCACCGATCCGGCGAGGAAGGCACGGGTGGTGCGGGCGTGTGCGAGCAGGCGGGGGTCGACCGGCTTCATGGCGTCAGGCCTGGTCGAGGGCGGCGGCCGGGTCGTGCCCGGGGATGTGCTGGACGCCGATGCGCCGGCGGAACACCCAGTACGTCCAGCCCTGGTAGAGCAGCACGAGCGGGGTGAAGACGGCGGCCACGATGGTCATCAGCTTCAGCGTGTACGGCGAGGAGGCCGCGTTGGTGACGGTCAGGCTCCAGTCGGCGTTCAGGGTGGACGGCATCACGTCCGGGAAGAGCGACAGGAAGAGCATCGCGACCGCGGCCACCACGGTCGCCCCGGAGAGGACGAACGCCCAGCCCTCGCGGGCCAGCCGGTTCGCGGCCAGCGCGCCGGCCAGGGCCAGCACCGCGACCACCAGCGCGGCCAGGCTCCAGCCGTTGCCGCTGTCGGCCTGGGTCCAGACCAGGAAGGCCGACGCCAGCACCGCCGTCACCAGGCCGAGCCGCAGGGCCATGGCCCGGGCCCGGTCCCGGATCCCGCCGACCGTCTTGAGCGCGGCGAACAGCGCGCCGTGGAAGGTGAAGAGGCTGAGCGTCACCAGGCCGCCGAGGAGGGCGTACGGGTTGAGGAGGTCCCAGAGGGTGCCGACGTAGTTCTTCTGCGCGTCGATGTCGACGCCGCGGACGATGTTGGCGAAGGCAACGCCCCAGAGGAAGGCCGGGAGCAGCGAGGTCCAGAAGATGGCCTCCTCCCAGTTCCGCTGCCAGCGCGGCTCCGGCCGCTTGGCCCGGTACTCGAAGGCGACGCCGCGGACGATCAGGCAGACCAGGATGACCAGCAGCGGGACGTAGAAGCCGCTGAACAACGTGGCGTACCAGTCCGGGAAGGCCGCGAAGGTGGCGCCGCCGGCGGTCAGCAGCCAGACCTCGTTGCCGTCCCAGACCGGGCCGATGGTGTTGATCAGGACGCGCCGCTCGGCGGTGTTGCGGGCCAGCGGCTTGGTCAGGATGCCGATGCCGAAGTCGAAGCCCTCAAGGAAGAAGTAGCCGGTCCACAGGACGGCGATCAGGACGAACCAGACGTCGTGGAGTTCCATGGTCAATCGGTCCTATCGATCCTCAGTAGTCCTCAGTGGTCCTCAGCGGGCGCCAGCGGGCGTCAGTAGGCGAAGGCGAGCGGCTTGTCGGCGTCGTCGTCCCGGGACGGGCCGCGCAGCGACGGGTCCTCGGCGGGCGGCTGCTCGGAGGTGACCGGGCCGGCCTTCGCGTACTTGACCAGCAGCCGGACCTCGATCACGGCGAGGATCGCGTAGAGCACGGTGAAGGTGGTCAGGGCGCCGATCTGCATGCCGACGCCGACGTTCGGCGAGACGGCGCTCGCGGTCGTCATCAGCCCGAAGACGGCCCACGGCTGGCGGCCCATCTCGGTGAAGATCCAGCCGAAGCTGTTGGCGATCAGCGGGAACCCCATGGTGAGGATGCCGATCCGCCAGCTCCACTTGGTGAGGAACGGGCCCAGCTCCCGCTTGGGGGTGAGCATCAGCCTGGGCACCTCGGTCTCGCCGGTGCGGAACTCCGGTGCCAGGAGGAACCGCTTCCTGGTGGTCCAGAGCCCGACCAGGCCGGCCACGAAGGAGGTCATCCCGAAGCCGATCATGAGGCGGAATCCCCAGTAGGTGACGAAGATGCTCGGGATGTAGTCCTTCGGGTTGCCGCCGTACTTGGCGGCCTCGGCGTTGGCCGTGTCGTTGATGCCGGGGACGGACGAGCTGAAGTCGCTGTTGGCGAGGAAGGAGAGTATCCCCGGGATCTCCAGCTCCACCGAGTTGTGGCCCTTGCCGACGTCGCCGACCGCGAAGACCGAGAAGGGCGCCGGCGCCTGCGTGTCCCAGAGGGCCTCGGCGGCGGCCATCTTCATCGGCTGCTGGCGGAACATCACCTTGGCGAGCGAGTCGCCGCTGAGCGCGGTGCCGAGGCCGAAGACGACGGCGAGGACGAGACCGAGGCGCAGCGAGGTCCGCATCACGGCGGTCTTCCTGGCGTCGGCGGTCCCGGGCCGGCGCTTGGCCTTCCAGAGGTGGAACGAGGCGATGCCGACCATGAAGGCCGCGCCGGTGAGGAAGGCCGCGGTCAGGGTGTGCAGCACGACGGTGACGGTGGTGTCCTGGAACAGCACCCGCGCGATGTCGGTGAGCTGCGCCTTGCCGGTGGCCGGGTCGATCGTGTACCCGGTCGGGTGCTGCATCCAGGAGTTGGCGGCCAGGATGAAGTAGGCGGAGAGCACGGTGCCGAGCGAGACCATCCACATGCAGGCGCAGTGCAGCTTCTTCGGCAGCTTGTCCCAGCCGAAGATCCAGAGCCCGATGAAGGTCGACTCGAAGAAGAAGGCGATCAGCGCCTCCATCGCGAGCGGGGCGCCGAAGACGTCACCGACGAACCGGGAGTAGTCCGACCAGTTCATGCCGAACTGGAACTCCTGGACGATGCCGGTGACCACGCCCATCGCGATGTTGATCAGGAAGAGCTTCCCCCAGAACTTGGTGGCGTGGAAGTACTTCTCCTTGTTCGTCCGCACCCAGGCGGTCTCCAGCCCGGCGACTATCGCGGCCAGGCTGATGGTGAGCGGGACGAAGAGGAAGTGGTAGACGGTGGTGATGCCGAATTGCCATCGCGCGATGGTCTCGTGAGCGATTGCCAGTTCCACGTCGCCCTCTCTCCAACCGACCTGTCACAGGTCACGTTCCGGACAAACTTCACAAACGTCATCTATAGCCGTAGACCACTGCTCAACGGCGCAAGCTTGTCCGCTTGTGAACGTGAACACGTTCACAAGGGCCAGTATCCATCATGCTTACGAGTGATTTGCAGGCGGGGTGGGTTTGACCGGCGGCGATGCCGTGCGCACAGTCTGCGAAGTCGTCCGGGGCTGCCACAACGAGCGGCCGGGCGAGTGCGGTGATGATCTTGGACGGTCCGGCGCTTGACAGGCGCCGGACCGTCCGCTTCGGCCTAGTGGCTGCCGTACGGGCGGGTGATGATCTCCAGCCCGTGGCCGGCCGGGTCGAGGAAGTACAGCCCCCGGCCGCCGTGGTGGTGGTTGATCTCGCCGGGCAGCTTCATGTGCGGGTCGGCGTAGTAGGCGATGCCGTCCGCCTCGATCCGGGCGAAGGCCGCGTCGAACTCCTCGTCCGAGACGAGGAACGCGTAGTGCTGCAGGACGATCGACTCCGCCGGAACCGTCGCGAAGTCGAGGGTGACGCCGTTGTCCGTGGCCACCGGGACGAACGGCCCCCACTGGGCCCCGACCTCAAGGCCGAGGACTCCCGCCAGGAACTCGGCGGACTCCCGGTTGTCCCGGGCGTGGACGATCGTGTGGTTGAACTGGACTGCCATGGTTCGAATGCCTCCGTAAGGCACTCACGGGCTACCTCCATGCCTCACCCGGACGGTGACCGACACGCGATGCCGTACCCCGATCCTAGAACCGCCCCCCGGCTCCCCCGCAAGGGTGTCTTCCGGCCTGTGCCAGACTCCCTCTCCATGCGGACGATGCAGACGATCATCGAGTCGATGGCCGGGCGGCTGGCCGGGGTACCGGGCGTCGTCGGGGTGGCGCTGGGCGGCAGCCGGGCCCGCGGGGAGCACCGGCCGGAGTCCGACTGGGACCTCGGTGTCTACTACCGCGGCGCCCTCGACCTCGACGCCCTGCGCGAGCTCGCCGGCCCCCGCTTCGAGGTGGCCGGCCCCGGCGAATGGGGGCCGTGGGTCAACGGCGGGGCCTGGCTGGAGATCGACGGGGTGGCGGTGGACTGGATCCTGCGCGACCTCGACCGGGTCGGACGGGTCTGGGCGGACTGCCGGGCCGGCCGCTACGAGGTCGGCATGCAGGCCGGGCACCCGCTGGGGTTCTGGTCGCCCTGCTACCCGGGCGAGTTGGCGCTCGGCCGCATCCTGGCCGACCCGGACGGCGAGCTCTCCTCGCTCCGGACCGCGCTGGCCGACTATCCCGAACCCCTGCGGGCCGCGCTGACGGCGAGCACCTGGGAGGCGGAGTTCCTGCTCGCCGGCGCCGCCAAGGGCGCGGCCCGGGCGGACACGCTGTACGTCGCGCTCTGCCTCTCGCGCGCCGTCGGCATCCTCGTCCAGGCCCTGCACGCCGATGCCCGCCGCTGGTGCCTCAACGAGAAGGGCGCCTTCGACGTCGCCGCGGGCCTGCCGGCCGCCCCGGCCGGCTTCGGGCCGCGCGCCCGCCGGCTGCTCGCCGCACCGGGGGACACCCGGGAGGAGCTGGCGGCCACCGTCGCGGACGCCCGCACCCTGGTCGCCGAGACCGTCGCCGCGCTCCGCGCCTCGGCGTCGGCGTAGCGGGGGGCGGCAGGCGGCGACGGCAGGCGGTAGGCGGCGACGGCGGTGGGCGCGGGCGGGCGCGGTCAGGGCCGCCCGAGCAGATGCGTTCCGGCGGTCGAGGGGCCGCGGGCGGTGAAGTACTCGGTGAACCCGCGGAGGAACTCCACCTCGGTGATGACACCGTCCCCGTCCACGTCCAACTGCCGGAATCCGTGGGAGAGTTCGGCAGGATGCACACGCCGCCCGCCGAACACCGCCCGGTACTCGTCGGCATCGAGGGTGCCGCTGCCGTCGGTGTCGGCGGCGGCGAAGACGGCACGCAGCGCGGGCAGCAGGCCGCGTTCGAGGTACTCGGGGTCGCGGTCGCAGCCGGCCAGGGTCGCGGCGACGAACTCGGCCCGGTCGATCCGCCCGTCGCCGTCGGTGTCCATGGTCGCGCGGAGCTGCCCCCACCAGTCCTCGAAGGCGGCGCGGACGCGGTCCTCGGCCTCCTCGGTGAGCTCAAGCTGCCAGCAGACGTTGTGCGCCATGGCCTGGAGGTCGTGTGCGGTGACGTAGCCGTCGCCCGTCTGGTCGAGGACCTGGTCGAAGAACCGGTCCAGCCGGGGCGGCCGGGTGTCCTCCCGGGGCGGGCGGCGCCGGGGCGGCACGACCGGCCGCCGGAAGCGGTAGCGGCGCTGCTCGGGCAGCCTGGTCATCAGTGCCCGGCCGCCGTGGTGCAGCAACCGGGAGAGCAGCGCCGCGCGGCGGGTGCGGACCAGGCCGAAGCGCTCGCGGTAGACGGCCGGGAGGTCGGCGACGGTGAGGGTGGTGACGACCCGGGCGGCGACCGCCCGCAGCAGCCGCCAGCCGGCCGGCCCGAGCCAGTGCAGCCGCCGCGGGCAGGGCGCCTCGTGCAGCATCTCGTACAGCAGGTGGCGCGCCTGGTCGGTGAACTCCAGCTGCTCGCGCGCCATCGTGCGGAAGTAGCCGGGGAGTTCGGCCGCCGTGCGCGGCAGGGCGCCCTCGGGAAGCCGGAACGCGGCGACGACCGCGGTGAACTCCCCGTACACCGCTTCCAGTTCGGTCGCGGTGTACGGGTCCCCGCTCAACTCGCGCATGGCGACGACGGATTCGAAGAGGGTGAGGAGCACCCAGGCCCGGGTGGCCGGGTCGTGGGAGTCGTACGGCCGGCCGTCCGGGGTGGTGCCGCGGATCCGCCGGTGGGCGCGGTCGAGCCGCCCGACCTCGCGGTGCAGCGCCTCCTCGTCGGCCTGGAACAGCTGTTGGCCGCTGCCCATGGTGTGCTCGACCCGCCGCCAGGGGTGGCCGCGGTAGGTGGAGTGCTCGGTCATCCCGGCCGAGACCACCGGGTGGGAGGCCTGGAGGACCAGCAGCCGCCAGGCCACGAGCGCGACCCGCCACTCACTGAGATCGCGCCGGAAGGAAACGCCCGGCCCGGGCGGCGGCAGCGGCATCGGAACGGCCCTTCGTCGTTCTGCGGATTCCCCGTCGGCGGCGGCCTTCCCGCTGGGCCGACGGGAAAACTCCCCCAGAATTAGACGGATTTACCTACTGCCCCTGGGAGACGGCAGCGAGCCCCTGGGCCAGCGCACCCAACTCCGCGAGGTCCTCCGGAGCCAGGCGCAGCGAGGCCGCGGCCACGTTCTCGTCCAGGTGGGCCGGCGAGGAGGTGCCCGGGATGGCCAGGACCGCCGGTGAGACGGCGAGCAGCCAGGCCAGCATCACCTGGGCCCGGGTGGCCCCGTGCCGCTCGGCGACCCGCCGGAGCGCCGGGTGGTCGGGCACGCCGGTGCCGCCGAGCGGGAAGAACGGGACGAAGCCGATGCCCCGGGCCTCGCAGTCCGCCAGCATCCCGTCGCCGTGCTCGGTGTCCAGGACGCTGAACTTGTTCTGCACCGCGACCACCGGCGCGATCGCCTCCGCCTCGGCGAGCTGCGCCGCGTTGACGTTGCTGACGCCGAGGTGCCGGATCAGTCCCTCCTCGCGCATCGCGGCCAGGGCCTCGAAGGGCGCGGAGATCGACGACTGGGTGGGCATCCGCCGCAGGTACACCAGGTCGAGCCGGTCCACGCCCAGCTCCCGCAGGTTGCGGTGGACGGCCTCCCGCAGCTCCGCCGGGCCGGCCGGGTTCATCCAGGTGCCGTCGGGCTCGCGGCCCGGGCCGACCTTGGTGGCGATCACCAGGTTCTCCGGGTACGGGTACAGGGCCTCCCGGATCAGCGTGTTGGCGAAGACGTCCCGGAAGAAGTAGAACCACGCGGTGTCGATGTGGTCGATGCCGAGCTCGACCGCCCGGCGCAGCACGGCACGGCTCTGCTCGGGATCGCAGGCCGGGCCCTGCCAGTCCCGCATGGGCAGCTTCATCGCGCCGAAGCCCATCCGGGACACCGGCAGGTCGCCGCCGAGGAGCAGGGAACCGGACGCGGTGACATGAGGTGAGGTCGTCATGGCATCAAGCCTCCGGCGCGCTCGCCAACCCGCCGTCCGATCTGGCAGCTTGCTGCCATGAGTACCGATCCGATCATCACCCTGCACGGCGAGGAGGAGCTCGTCCGGCTCGCCGGCCACCTCTTCGTCGGCTCCCGCGAGGAGTTCCTGGTCGCGGCCGCCGACCTGGTGACCTGGTCCCCCGGCGTCAACGCAGCCTTCCGCGAGGGCAAGCGGCCGCACGTCGTCCCCGGCCTCACCATGCGCAAGCTGTACACCCGGCGGGCGATGGCCGACCCGGAGTCGGTGCGGCGGCTGCTGCGGATCTCCGCCTCCGGCATCGAGGTCCGGATCTGCGACGGACCGCTGGCCCGCGAGGCGATCATCATCGACCGGCGCACGGCGATCCTGGCCGGCGCCCCGGTACGCGGCGTCCGGACGTACACCGTGGTGCACTCGCCGGAGGTCGTCGACGGCGTCCGCTCCCTGTTCCGCGCCACCTGGGAGACCGCCACCGACCTCGCCGACTGCGCCGCCCCGCCGGACCTCAGCGAGCAGGCCCGGCACATCCTGCGCACCCTCGCCGCCGGCCACACCGACGAGACCGGAGCCCGCCTGCTCGGCCTCTCGCTGCGCACCTACCGCCGCCGCGTCGCCGAGGTCATGACCGCCCTCGGCGCCACCTCCCGCTTCCAGGCGGGCCTGCTGGCCCAGGGCCTGGCAGGGGAGGGCGTCAGCCCCGACGACCGCCGGTGACCTCCGGTGGAACAGCTCTGCGCGGAACGCCGTGGGGGAGGCCGGTGCACCGGCCTCCCCCACGGCGTCGAGTTCGCGGCCGCCTCCCGAACGGGCGCGAACGGGTGGTCAGGCGGACTGACCGGCCTTGCGGCGGGAGACGTACACGGCCGCGGCGCCCAGGCTGATGGCGAGGCCCGCGCCCAGCGCGAGGTACGGGGTGGCCGGGTTCGAACCGGTCTCGGCCAGCTCGGCGGCCGAGGTGGTCGAGGTGGTCGAGGTGGTCGAGGTGGTCGAGGTGGTCGTCTTCGCCGAGGTGGCGGTCGTGCTCGTGGTGCTGCTCCTGGTGGTGCTCGTGTCGCCGGCCGTCGTGACGGCGGTGTCCGCGACCGGGGTGACGGCGCCCGGCTGCTGGGTGCCGGTGGAGTCGGCGGGGGCCGGCGGAGTGTCCTCCTTGGCGGGCTGCTGCGCGGCGGCGGCCTTGGCGTCGGCGAGGACCTTGTCGGCGGTGGCCTTGGCGGCTGCGGCGGCCTTCTTGGCCTCGCCCAGCGTGTACAGCTTCCGGAGTTCGGCGACCCTGGCGTCGTCGAGGGCGTTGCCGGCGGCGGTCCTGGCCTTCTCCGCGGTGGCGTTGGCGGCGTCGGCGGCCTTGGCCGCCTCGGTGGCCTTGTGCAGGCGGGTCAGGATGGCGACCCGCTCGTCCTCCGTGGTCGCCGGGTCGTCGAGCTTCGCGGTGGCGGCGGTGGCCGCGGCCAGCTCCTTGTCGGCGGCGGCCTTGGCGGCGGCGGTCTCCTTGGCGGCGGCCCGGGCCGCTTCGAGCTTGCCCAGGTAGGGCTGCGAGTCGTTCATGAAGGCCTCGACCTTGGCCTGCTGTGCGGCCTCGGCGGCAACGGCCGCGTCGTACGCCGTGGCGGCGTCGGCGGCGGCCTTCTCCAGTGCGGCGATCGAAGCCGTGTCGTTCTGGGTCCGGGTCGTCGAAGCCGGTGCCGCGAAGGCGGGTGCCGCGGAGAACACGGCGGCGGGCGAGACCACGGCGGCGATCATGGCAGCCGAAACCAGAGTACGGCGGAGGTTCACGGTGATCCCTTTCGGATCGAAGAACAGCAAAAGCCGTTGTCAGAGCGGTCATTACCGCTCAGCGGGCCGATCTTATGCATACGGGTTCTGTACGCTCCATGCCGATTTCCAGCAAGGAGGGAACCGCCGGACTTCCTGGTTCGCAACGGAACTGACGTCATGCCAGGCGCGGCAGGGCCCAGCGGGCCCGCGGGTGAATCAGCGATGGCATCCCGGCAACCGCGACCCGGCAGCCGCGTCCCGACAACGGCGACCCGGCGACGGCGCCTCACCGCTGGTGCGGGAGCTCCACGCGGAAGGTGGCGCCGGTGCCGGGCGCGGTGTGCAGGGTGAGGGTGCCGCCGTGCGCGTGGGTGAGGGCGGTGGCGATGGCGAGGCCGAGGCCGGCGCCGCCGCCGTCGTGGCGGCTGCGGGAGGCGTCGACCCGGTAGAAGCGGTGGAAGACCAGGGCGGCCTGGTCGGCGGTGAGGCCGGGGCCGGAGTCGGCGACCTCCAGCAGGCAGAGGCCGTCCGCGGTGCCGACGCCGATCCGGACCGGGGTGCCGGGCGGGGTGTGCTTGACGGCGTTGCCGACCAGGTTGGTGACCACCTGCCGCAGCCGGGCCTCGTCACCGAGGACGGGCGCCGGGCCGGGGGCACCCGTCCCCGCGGGGCCGGTGAGGGCGACCGGGCGGGACGGGTCGAGGGCGGTGAGGTCGTGCAGGGCGTCCGCGGCGAGGGTGCGCAGGTCCATCGGGGCCAGGTCGAGCGGGCGCTCCTCGTCGATCCGGGCGAGCACCAGCAGGTCCTCGACCAGGGTGCCCATCCGGACGGCCTCGTTCTCGATCCGGGCCATCGTCCGCCGGACGTCGGCGTCGGTGGGCAGCGCGCCCATCCGGTACAGCTCGGCGAAGCCGCGGATGCCGGCCAGCGGGGTGCGCAGCTCGTGCGAGGCGTCGGCGACGAACCGCCGCATCCGCGCCTCGGACTCGGCGCGGGCGGCGAACGCGGCCTCGATCTGGGTGAGCATGCCGTTGAGCGCGATGGAGAGCCGGCCGACCTCGGTGGTCGGCGGGAGGGCGGGCATCCGGTGGGAGAGCTCGCCGGAGGCGATCAGTTCGGCGCCCGCCTCGATCCGGCGCAGCGGTCGCAGCCCGGCCCGGACGGCGAAGAACCCGAGCACCGCGATCAGCACCAGCACCGCGCCGCCGATTCCGAGGAAGGCGGTGCGCAGCCGTCCGACGGTGGCGTCGATGTCCTCGCGGGAGACGGCGACCATCAGGTACGCGGGGGTGGGGGTCGGCGCGGCGAAGGCGCTGGCCGGGGCGGACTGCCGCTGGAGCGGCAGGAGCAGCGCCCGCCAGGTGCGCTGGCCGCGCTGGTCGGGCAGGTCGAACGGGGTGTCGGCGGTGGTGGCCGCCGGGTCGAGCCCGGCCAGCTGCGGTGCCGGGTCGTTGTCGGAGACGGGCTGGCGGACGACCTGCTGGACCTTGCCGTCACCCGAGAGGTACTCGACGAGGTACTGGCTCGGCAGTGCCGCCAGGTAGTTCGGGGCGGACCGCCTGCCGGTGACGGACGGCTGCCTGTTGTCCGGCCAGGTGATCCGGCCGGGGGCGCGCTTCGAGAGCGGTTCGGCGAAGCGCTGGAGCTGCTCGTCGAGCCGCTGCACCAGCTGCATCCGGACGGTGCCGAGCACGACGGTGTCGCTGACGGCGAGCCCGGTGGTGACCAGGGCGAGTACCAGGACGAGCAGCCGGGCGCGCAGGGACAGCCGGGTGAGCATCGGAGGGGTTCCGTCAGTTCTGCGGGGGTCGGCGCAGCGCGTAGCCGATGCCGCGCACCGTGTGGATGAGCTTGGGGCCGTGGGCCGGCCCGGAGTCGAGCTTACGGCGCAGGTAGGAGATGTAGGACTCGACGATGGAGAGGTCGCCGCCGAAGTCGTACGCCCAGACGTGGTCGAGGATCTGCGCCTTGGAGACCACCCGGCCGACGTTGGCCATCAGGTAGTGCAGCAGCTTGAACTCGGTGGGGGAGAGCGCGACGGAGGTGCCGCCGCGGGTGACCTCGTGGGCGACCGGGTCGAGGGTGAGGTCGGCGACGACCAGCCGGCCGTCCTCGGTGGGGCCGCCGGCCCGGCGCAGGATGGCGCGGATCCGGGCGATCAGCTCCTCCAGACTGAACGGCTTGGTGACGTAGTCGTCGGCCCCGGCCGCGAGGCCCTGGACCTTGTCGCCGACGCCGTCCTTGGCGGTGAGGAAGAGCACCGGCAGGTGGTCGCCGTGGTGACCGTGGGCGGGGCCGGTGATCTGGCCGCGGCTGGTCTGCTCGCGCAGCCGCTCGACCACGGTGAAGCCGTCGAGGTCGGGGAGCATGACGTCGAGGACGACCAGGTCGGGGCGTTCGGCGGCGATCAGGTCGAGCGCCTCGGTGCCGCTGGCGGCGGAGGCGACCCGGAAACCGGAGAACCGGAGCGAGGCGGAGAGCAGCTCGCGGATGTTGGGTTCGTCGTCGACGACGAGGAGGAACGCCTCCCCCGGGCCGCCGGCCACCGCGGAGGTTCCTGGTGTGGACACAGTGCCTTGCACGGGGGTTCTGCCTCCCGGTCGGACGATGGTGTTCAGCTTGAGGCTAGCCCGGGGAGGCTATGCGCCATCGATGAATGTTGGATTAACACCTTATCGGGCGGAATCGAACGGACAGGCCTGGCGAGCGGCCTTCGATGGTGTGCGCACGGGCGGGGACGCCCCGGGCACCCCCGGCGCCCCGGGGGACGCCTGCGGCCAGGGAGGGCCTCCGGCGGGCGGGCGGCGGCCGGTGGCCCTGACGGTCCACGGAGCGGGCTCACGGGCGGCCTCCCTCACGGGGCCGTCCGTGCGGTTCGGGCGGACGACGCACCCCGGCGGACCGCGGCCGCCCGGGATGTGACGTACGCCACCCCGCCGTTCGGCCACCGGTCGCCGCCTTCCTCCGCCGCTGCCGTTCTCTGCCGCCGTTCTCTGCCGCCGCCGCTTTCCGTCACCGACGGGACGACCGGCCCGGCGGACGCCGCCGAGGGGCGCACCGCCGGAGCGACCGCACCCGGCGCCGTCGGCGCGATCCAGGCGGTCCACGCCGTCCGCCCGGGCGGCCCGGCAGGCCAGGGGCCGCCCGCAGCCGCGGCCGCGGCGTCGCCCGCGCGGCCAACGGCTCTGCGGGGGTGCGCGGTTGAGATCGCCACCCGGCCGCCCCGCGCAGTATGACCGTGATCACATCCGGCCCTGGCGAGCCGTCGCGATGCCGCCCCCACCGCGTCTGCGTCTTCGGGGGTCTGTTCACGAACGGCTAGGAGGCCGGACTGTGCGTGCTCAGCAAGGGGCCGAGAAGGAGAAGCCCGGACAGCGGCGGTGGCGCCCGCTGCTGCGGATCGACTACCCGCGCAGAGGGCGGCGCGGAGTCCGTCGCTGGCTCCCGTCCTGGCGGCAGCTGCTCCTGGTCGCGGCGGCCGGGGCGGCGGTCCTGACGGGATGGCTGGCCTGGTTCTTCGTGAACACCGAGGTCCCGGAGGACATGAACTCCTTCGCCACCCAGCAGAACAACGTCTACTACTGGGCGGACGGCACCGAGATGGCGCGGATCGGCGAGGTCAACCGGCAGGACGTGCCGCTCGACCGGGTGCCGGAGCCGGTGCAGTGGGCCGTACTGGCCGCCGAGAACGAGACCTTCTACTCGGATCCGGGGATCTCGTTCACCGGCATCGGCCGCGCGGTCTACCAGATGGGCTCGGGCGGCGACACCCAGGGCGGCTCGACCATCACCCAGCAGTACGTCAAGAACAGCTATCTGAACCAGCGTCAGGACATGTCCCGCAAGCTCAGCGAGATCGTCATCGCGATCAAACTGGACCACCGGATGAGCAAGCGGGACATCCTGACCGGCTATCTGAACACCAGTTGGTTCGGGCGCGGCAGCTACGGCATCGAACGCGCCGCGGCGGCGTACTACGGCAAGGACGTCTCGCAGCTCGATCCGAGCGAGGGCGCCTTCCTGGCAGCCCTGCTGAAGGGGGCCGGGCAGTTCGATCCGGCGCTCAGCGCGGACAACCACCGGCGGGCCGAGGACCGGTGGTCCTGGATCCTGGACCGGATGGTGGAGGTCGGCAAGCTCTCCGCGGCCGAGCGCGCCAAGTACACGGTGTTCCCCGAGCCCCGGCCCCAGCCGAAGGCGGCCGGACTGAGCGGCCAGGTCGGGTACCTGGTGGACATGGCCAGGAACTACGTGGAGGGCCACAGCGACATCACGGCGGCCCAGTTCGACCTCGGCGGCCACCAGATACACACCACGTTCGAGAAGCCGAGGGTCGACGCCCTGGCCGCCGCGGTGCAGGACGCCACCAAGGGGATCGACCCCGCCAACCGCGACGCCGACCGGTTCCTGCGGGTCGGCGCCGCCTCGGTGGCCCCCGACGGGAGGATCGTCGCGCTCTACGGCGGCCCCGACTACCTGAAGCAGGGCTTCAACAACGCCAACACCTCCTCGGTGCCGATCGGTTCGGCCTTCACCCCGCTGGTGTACGCCGCCGGGCTCAGCCAGGGCGTGCAGCGCCAACGGGACGGCGGCCGCACCCCGGTGCTGCCCACCACCACCTACAACGGCAACAACGGGGTGAACGTGATGACCCCGGAGGGGCCGTACTGGGGGCGCGACGGGAAGATCGTGAAGACCGCCAACGACGGCAGGCGGGACTGGGGCACGGTCACCCTGAGGAGCGCGGTGGAGCAGTCCGTCAACGGGCCCATGATGCAGCTCGGCATGGATGTCGGCCTGGACCGCGTGCAGAAGACCGCCGCGGACCTGGGCCTGCTCCCGGCCAGCATCGGCGAGCTGGTGCCGGCCTTCGGGGTCGGGAACTCCACGCCGAGCGCGATCAGGACCGCCGACGCGTACGCCGCCTTCGCGGCGGGAGGCAGCCACACGGACCCCTACTCGGTGCTCGGCATCACCCGCAACCGCGCGCCGCTCGCGCTGCGCCTGCCGACCGCCGTGCAGGCGCTGACCCCGGCGGCCGCCGGGGAGGTGGACGCGGCGCTCAAGGACGCGGTCCGCACCGGGAGCGCCACGCCGGCGGCCGGGGCCGGGCCGGACCTGGCCGGGAAGCCCGGTACCACTGCGGACCGCACGGCGGGGTGGTTCGTCGGCTACAACGGGCAGGTGTCCACGGCCGTCACCGTCTTCCGGGCGGACCTGAAGGACATGAAGCTGCTCTCGCTGGAGGGGGTGGGCGGCGCGGCCCCGGACACCCCGGACTCCGAGCTGCCCACCCGGATCTGGACCTCGTACATGAGGACGGCCGGCGGCCAGGAGAGCCGGGCGGATGCGAGTCGCCGGTAGGGGCGGCCGGGCGGCGCGGGCGGCAGCGGGCCCCGCGGCCGCCCGGGCCGGGTCACTTGACCAGGCGCGCCCAGTCGGCCGGCTGCCCGGGGTCCAGCTGGCGCAGCTTGTCGAGCACCTTGGGGTCCTGGGCGTCCAGCCAGTCGGCGACCTGGCGGAACGAGACGCAGCGGACGCCGTCGCGTTTGCAGATGCTCTTCATCACGTCCTCGATGGCCTGCATGTAGATGCCGCCGTTCCAGGTCTCGAAGTGGTTCCCGATGAAGAGCGGGGCCCGGCTGCCGTTGTAGACCCGCTCGAAGCCGGCGAGGTAGGTGTCCCGGGTCTCCTTCTCCCACGCGGCGTACTTCTTCGGGTCGCCCTTGGTGCTGTCCCCGGACTGGCCGGCGAGGAAGTTGAAGTCCATCGCGAGGCCCTGGGTCGACCTGCCCGGGTAGGGCAGCAGCTGGAGCGGGAAGTTCCAGATGCCCTCCTTCTTGCCGGGCCAGACCTGGAACTCGCCCGGCGAGCTGGCGTCGTACCGGAAGCCGGCCGCCTTCTCGGCCGGGAGCAGGGCCTTCTGGCCCTCCAGGCAGGGTGCGCGGCCTCCGACCAGCTCCTTGGTGTAGTCGAAGGGCAGCGGTGGGAGGTCCTTGAAGCCGGTGTTGGTCTTCCAGTTGGTGACGAAGGAGACCGCCTGGTCGAGCTCGCTCTTCCACTCCTCGGTGGTCCAGGCGCCGCCGCCCTTGTCGCCGCAGAAGTGCCCGTTGAAGTGGGTGCCGATCTCGTTCCCGGCCTGCCAGGCCAGGCGCACCTGCTCCAGGGTGTCCTTGATGTGGGCGTCGGTGGCGAAGTCGATGGAGGCCGCGCCGACGTCGTGCTGCGGCGGACGGTAGAGCGCGCGCCGGGACTTGGGCACGGTGTAGATGCCGCTGAGGAAGAACGTCATCCGGGCGTCGTTCTCCTCGCCCAGCTTCCGGAAGCGCGAGAACAGGTGGTCGTCGCCCTCCAGCGCCCCGTCCCAGGAGAACACCACGAACTGCGGCGGCTTCTCGCCGGGCTTCAGCTTCTCGGGCGTGGGCTGGCGGGGCTGCGGACCGGTGTAGGAGGTGGAACCGTCGCCGAGCACCTTGACCTGGCCGTCCCAGGTCGGCGAGGGGCCGGCGCTCGGACTGCCGTCGGGGCCGGTGCCGGGGCTGCCGGACGGCGTGTCGCTCGGGCCGGGTGTAGGGGTCGAGGCAGTGACGTCGGCGGCGGTCGGTCTGTCCTGGCGGGAGTCTCCCGTGGCCAGGGTGGCCGCGACGACCCCCACTGCCAGCAGGACGGCCACGCCGCGAACAGTCCGCACCGTTCCCTCGCTTCTCCGACACAAGTCAGATGATGTTCGGAAATTTCAGCCTTACAGTTCGATCATCAGAACACTTTGTTCGATAGCTGTCGAGGCGGAGACACCCCGGGCGGCCGGATTACCACGGTCTAACTGCCCTGTCGCGCAAGGAATCTGACGACGGATGGGCTTTTCGGGCAGGTCCTCCGACCTCGGCGTCCGGGCCGATCGGGCAACCGCCGGCCCGAACGTCGACAGGAGCGTCGGCAGGAGGCCGTGCAGGTCCGGCCCGGGTGACCGGCCCTTCGGCCGCCGGACGGGCCGCGCAGACGCGCGAAGGCCCCCGCCCACCAGGGGCGAGGGCCTCGCGAAACGTCCGGAGGCTGCGGGGTCAGCCGCCGGACGGGCCTCGGTTCCCGCCGCCGAAGCCGCCCGCCCCGCCGAAGCCGGAGGCGCCCTCGACGAGCTGGGTGGCGTTGTAGCCGCCGTTCGCGTCCGGCGTGCCCATCACGGTGACGCTCTGGCCGGGCTGGAGGTCGGTGACCTTGCCCTCCTTGTTGAGCTGCACCTTGGTGGCGTCGCCGGTGGTCACCTTGACGGTGTTGCCGTTGGCGTCGGTGAGGTAGACCGTGGTGCCGTCGACGGCCTTGACCGTGCCGCGGGTGAAGCCGCCCTGGCCGCCGGCGCCCGGACCGCCCTGGCCCGCGCCCTGGCCGCCCTGGCCGTTGCGGCGGTTGCCGTTCTGGCCGGGGGCCGCGCCGGGCCCACGCTGCTGCTGGCCGCCGGCGGCGACCGCCCGGCCGGACCCGCCGGAGCCGTTGTCCTTCTCGTACCAGACACCGCCCGCGAAGGCGGCCGTGGCGATCACCGCACCCCCCAGGGCGAGGCTCAGCCAGGGCAGCTTGCGGCGCGGGGGCGCGGCCAGTTCCGCGGTGACGTCCCGGGCGTCCGGCGCGGTGGAGAGCAGGGTGACCTGCTCGGCCGGGGTGCGCGGCTCGTTCTCGTTGCTCATGGGTGTCTCGTCCTACTCGTGGGCTGCTCGTGGGCTGCTCGTGGGCTGCTCGTGGGCTGCGTACGGGCTGCGCGTGGTCACTCGTGCCGGAGGGCGTCGATCGGGCGCAGCGAGGCGGCCCGGTTGGCGGGGTAACTGCCGAAGAACAACCCGATGGCGACGGCGATGCCGAACGCACCGAGCACCGATTCGGGGATCACCACCGGCTTGATGCCGACGATGCTGAAGTGGGAGCCGGCGATCCCGGTCAGCACGCCGAGCCCGGCGCCGATCACCGAGAGCAGGGTGGACTCGGTGAGGAACTGCCCGAGGATCACCCCGCGCGGCGCGCCGAGCGCCTTGCGGATGCCGATCTCCCTGGTCCGCTCGGTGACGGTGACCAGCATGATGTTGGTGATGCCGATCCCGCCGACCAGCAGCGAGATCGCGGCCACGGCCCCCAGCAGCACCGTGAAGGTCTTCGTGGTGGACTCGCGGGCGGTGAGCAGCGAGGCCTGGTTGCTGATCCGGAAGTCCGCCTTGCTCGGGTCGGCGATCGCGTGGGTGCCGAGCAGCACCCGGGTGATCTCGGACTGCGCCTCGGTGGTGGTGTCCGCGGAGGTGGCCTGCACCAGGATCTGGTTGACCGAGCCGAAGCCGGTGAAGGCGTTCTGCACGGTCGGCAGCGGGGCGATCACCACGTCGTCCGGGTCGGTGAAGCCGGTGCCGCCCTTGGCCTGGAGCACGCCGACCACGGTGAGCGGGGTGCCGCCGACGGTGATCTGCTTGCCGACCGGGTCGGCGGTGGCGAACAGCTGCTTGGCGGTGGTGGCGCCGAGCACGGCGACCTTCCGGGAGCCGAGCACGTCGTCGTTGGAGAAGTACTCGCCGTGGCCGATCTTCTGGTTGGCCGTCTCGAAGTACGCCGGGTAGGTGCCGACGATCGAGCCCGGGCTGTACGAGATGTCTTTGTACAGCGCGGTGCCGCTGGTCGTGACCACCGGCGCGACGGACTTGATCGCGGTCGCCTCGGTGTCGCTCGCCAGCGCCTTGGCGTCGGCGACCGTGAGCTTCTTCGTGGTGGACGCGGTGCGCGAGCCGCCGAAGGACGCGCCGGAGCTGACCGTCAGCGAGTTGGTGCCGAGCGAGGTGATCGACTCCTTGACCGCCTCCGAGGAGCCGTTGCCGACCGCGAGCAGCAGGATCACCGACGCGACGCCGATCAGCACCCCGAGCATGGTCAGGGCGGAGCGCACCTTGTTCGCCGCCAGGCCGCCGACGGCGAAGCGGAGCATCTGCCAGAGGATCACGCGAGCACCCCCCGGGCCTCGGACGCGGCGCGCAGGGCGGGCGGCGGCCCCTCCACCGGGGCCTGCCGGACGTCGCTGATGATCGCGCCGTCGACCAGCCGGAGCACCCGCTTGGCGTGCAGCGCGACCTCGTCCTCGTGGGTGATCAACACGACCGTGCGGCCGGTCGCGTTGAGGCCGTCGATGATCGCCAGCACCTCCTCGGTCGAGCGGCTGTCCAGGTTTCCGGTGGGCTCGTCGGCGAGCAGCATCGCCGGGGCGGTGACCAGGGCCCGGGCCACCGCGACGCGCTGCTGCTGACCGCCGGAGAGCTCGTTGGGCCGGTGCCCGGCGCGCTCGGCCAGGCCGACCAGCGACAGCGCGGCCAGCGCCCGGCGGCGCCGTTCGGCGGCCCGCACGCCCGCGTAGGCGAGCGGCAGCTCGACCTGGGCGAGCGCGGTGGTGCGGGGGACGAGGTTGAAGGACTGGAAGATGAAGCCGATCTTGCGGTTGCGGACCAGGGAGAGCTGCTGCTCGTCCAGGTGTCCGACGTCGATGCCGTCCAGCAGGTAGCGGCCCGAGGTCGGGACGTCCAGGCAGCCCAGGATGTTCATCAGGGTGGACTTGCCGGAGCCCGAACTGCCCATCACCGCGACGAAGTCGCCCTGCTCGATGTCCAGGCCGACGCCCAACGGCTCCCCGGTGGCCGGGTCGGACGGGCCGCGCAGCGCGTGCACGGTGGCGTCGCCGTGTCCGTAGGACTTGGTCAGGCTGCGGATCTGGATGACCGGCGGTGGTGCGGAGGGCACCCGGTTGTCGATGACGTGGCGCCTCATCCGCGGTTACCGCCTCGGCCCGCGCCGCCGCCACCGGCACCGCCGGCGGCGCCCCCGATCCCGGCCACGCCGGCGCCGCCCGCTCCGCCGCCCCGGCCGCCGTTCGCGCCCGGGAAGGAGCCGTTCGGGAAGCCGTTGGTGCCGCTGGTGGTGGCGAGTTCGACCTTGTCGCCCTCCTTCAGACCGGAGACCACCTGCACGGTGGTGTCGCCCTCGACGCCCACGCCGACGTCGACCCGCTCGGTCGTCCCGTCCGGGTGCACCACGGTCGCGGTCCGGCTGCTGCCGGTGCCGGCCAGCGCCGCGGTGGGCAGCGAGAGGGCGTTGTCGGCCTCGCCGGTGACCACCGAGACGGTCGCGCTGAGCCCGGTCCGCAGCTTGCTGGTGTCCCCGGTGATCTGCAGCGTCGCCGCGTACTGGACGGCGGCCGCGCCGCCGCTGCCGCCGCTGCTCGCGGGGAGCGAACTGACCGACAGCACGGTGGCGTTGAGCTTGGTGTCGGACTGCGCGTTCAGGGTGACGGTGGCCGCCTCGCCCTTCTTCAGCTTGAGCGAGTCCAGCTCGGAGAAGTTGGCACTGACCTGCATCCCGGTCGGGTTGGTCAGCACGATGAAGCCGCTCGGGGCGGCCGAAGTCGTGCTGCTGCCGGTGGACTTGGCGCTTCCCGAGGCGGTTGAGGTCCCCCCGCCCACGGTGTCGCCGGCCTTGCCCGAGATGGACGCGACCGTACCGTCCACCGAGGCGGTGAGCGTCGTCCCGGCCAGCGCCGCCTGGGCGTTGGAGAGGTTGGTCTGCGCGGTGGCCACCTGCTGCTGGGCCTGGGCCACCGCGGCGTCGTCCACCTTGGTGGTGGTGATGGTGGTGGTCTGCGGAGCGGGCGCACTGCTCGCGCCCGCTCCGCGTTCCCCACCGCCCGCGCCGCCGCCACCGCTGGACGGCTGCGCGGTCGCCGGGATCTGCTGGGTCGTCGTGGTGGTGACCCCGGCCTGGGCCTTGGTGAGGTTGGCGTTCGCCGTGTTCAGTGCGGACTGCGCGGCGTCCACCTGCTGCTGGGCGGTCGTGGTGTCGACGGTCGCCAGCACCTGCCCCTTCTTGACGCTGTCGCCCACCGCGACCTTGACGGCGGTGAGCTTCCCGCCCGTGGTGAAGTCCTGGGCCGCGTCGGTGGGCGAGGCCAGGGTGCCCGTTCCGGACACCGTGGCCAGGACCGTGCCCTTGGCCACGGTCGCGGTCCGGACCTGGGCCTTTCCGGACGACTTCTCGGTACCGCTGTCCAACGTGGTGTACGCCAGAGCCACGGCGCCCACCAGGGCCACGCCGAGCGCGGAGTTCAGGAGGACGGCACCACGCCGTCGCGGGAGGACCTTCATGGCAGACAGCTTCCAGGGGCGCTCTTGCGGAGTCCTGGGCGCGCGCTGGGAGAACGCTGACCGGCCGAATCCGGGCATCCCGGGATGATCCACCCTGCTCACACGGTCGGCTTGGCGTGCCGCTGGCCGTCCGTTGACCGGACTCCCAGCAGACTCCCAGCCACCCCCAGCCATCCGGGAGGCCGCGACAGGCGCCCCGGGAGACCCCGGCCTGGCGCTCACCTCCATTTCATTGCAACGACTAGTTGACCATCATTGCATTAATTCGACTTTCATTGCAACGATTATCATGTCTTGACCTGCGCTGATATGAATCTTTCGCAACGTACCTGTTGCCAGATCCATGAACGCAACGTAGCTTTTGCGAAGTCAGAAACGCCAAGCCCGATCAGACAGGACAGTCCGATGCAGAAGTTCGACACCGCCGCCCCGATCGCCGTCGTCCTGGACGTCCCCGCCGGACGCATCCGCCTCGTCGCCGCCGACCGGGCCGACACCACCGTCGAGATCCTCCCCGCCAACGCCGCCAAGAGCCGCGACGTGAAGGCGGCCGAGCAGATGACCGTCGAATACGCCGACGGCGTCCTGCGGATCGAGGCCCCCGCGGCCAGGGACCGGATGCTCGGCAACTCCGGAGCCGTCGCGGTCACCGTCCAGCTGCCCGCCGGCTCCCGCGTCGAGGCGAAGACCGCCAGCGCCGAGATCCGCGGCGTCGGACGCCTCGGCGACGTCACCCTCGACAGCGCCCAGGGCACGGTCGAGCTCGACGAGACCGACAACGCCACCGTCACCCTCCAGGCTGGCGGCATCAGGATCGGCCGGCTCGGCGGCCCCGCCCGCATCACCACCCGGCAGGGCGACATCGACATCGCCGAGGCCGTCCGCGGCACCGTCGAACTGCGCACCGAGGCCGGCGACATCACGGTCGGCGCCGCCCCCGAGGCCTCCGCCTCCCTGGACGCCGGCACCGCCCACGGCCGCATCCACAACGCGCTGAGGAACACCGACGGCGCGGCAGGGCTGAACATCCACGCGAGCACCTCCTACGGCGACATCACCGCCCGCAGCCTCTGAAGCACCCCCGGACCGAAGAGGCCCGCCAGAGCGCCAGGTTGCGCGGCCGCACCTCCTGCGGCGACATCACCGCCCACCATCCCCGATCACGCACTGACACCGGAAGAAGGCAACACATGACCAGCGAGCAGTCCGCCTGGACCGGCATGGTGGCGATCGACGACACCGCGCTGGCCGTGACCGACACCGGCGGGCCCGGCCGTCCCGTCGTCTACCTCAACGGCTCCTACGCCGACCAGTCGCACTGGCGGCGGGTCATCGCCGACCTCGGCGGCGACTACCGGCACATCACCTACGACGAGCGCGCCCGGGGCAGGTCGAGGCGCGCCACGGACTACTCGTTCGAGGCGTGCATGCGCGACCTCGACGCCGTCCTCACCGCCAGGGGCGTGGACCGGCCGATCCTGGTGGGCTGGTCCTACGGCGCCATGCTCGCCATGCACTGGGCCGCCCGGCACCCGGACCGCGCCTCGGGGGTGGTGTCCGTGGACGGCGCCCTGCCGCACGAGTGGCTCGACGACGCCGCCCGGGAACAGATCCGCAGGCTGTTCCGCCGGATGAGCCCGCTGTTCCCGATCGCCCGCCCGCTCGGCCTGGCCGCGCGGATGAGCGCCGCGCAACACGCCGAGATCAACATCGAGGCCAACGAGCTCTGCGCGCCCGCCGCCCTCGACCCGGTCTTCGACCGTCTGACCGCACCGGCCCGCTACGTGCTCGCCACCGGCGGCAACCTGGGCGGCGACGCGAAGTTGATGGAACAGATCCGCGCCAACCTCGACCCGGTGCTCGCCCGCAACCCGAACATCCGGGTCAGCGCGAAGGTCGCGAGCAACCACTCCAAGATCCTGCGCAACGACTTCCGGGCCGTCGCCGACGCGGTGCGCGAACTCGCTGCCGTCCGCGACCACCAGGCCGCCTGAGCCGTGGCGACCGGGTCGACGGGCCCACACCCCCGGGCAGACCGCCGGGACCCCGTCCGGCGCCCGCAGAGCGGCACCGGGTGCGCGGACAGGTCGTCCCGGAGCAGCACCGACACCAGGGCCGGCACCGGCGCCGGCGCGGCGACCCGACTGGCAGCCGGGTCGGACCGGTGCTTCCATGAAACGTGCCGCAGTGACCGTGCATCTCGTGAATGCGCCCGAGGCCGGACCGCTCATCCCTTGCCACCCGATCTCCGTCCGGTCCGGCTTTCTCTGCGGGAGACCCCGGAACGCATACCGGTCCCCGGGGTGCCGAAGGGAGCCGTTCATGGCCACGTACGCCAAAGAGCCGTCCACCTGCGAGTCCGAGATCCTGTTCATCGGAACCACCGGGCTCAGACACCCCACCGGCCACCCCGACACCGTGGAGATGTACATCGACGTCGTGGCGCCCGACCACTGGAGCACCACGTACTTCGAAGAGGTCTCGCTCTACGTCGAGATCCTGACGGCGGGCGTGAAGCTGGCCCCCGGCGCTGCCGACGGCAACGCGACCGTCGGTGAATGGTCGGTCTGGGAGGGCGGCCAGTGGGTCGTCAAGGAGCCGGCCCGACCGCCCACGGATCGACTGCGACTGAGGCGGTTCAACGAACGCGTGACGGGTGGCGGCATCAACGGCCTGACCATCTACTTCGGCGTCACGGGCCTCCCCGAGGCCGGAGCGCTGGAGCTGAACGCCTACTGCGATGCGATCAAGGCCGTGTCCGAAACGAAGAGTTGCAGGATCCACATGCAGGACTTCCACGTGGGCCAGCAGCTGACGGGGTTCCTGGGCCGAACCCCCGCGTGAACGACCGGCCCGGCGGGTGCGCCTCGCACGGCGCCTCGCCGCACAGCACGGGGGCGGGGGACGCCGACCGTCCGGCCGGCGTCCACCGCCCCGCCCCCGCTACGCGGCTGCGCCGCCCTTGCGGCGGCGGAGCAGCACGACGGCGGCGGTGCCGGCCAGCAGCGTGGCCGCGCCGACGCCCGCGATCACCGGCGTCGCGGAGGACGACCCGGTCTCGGCGAGCCGCCCGGCGACCGGGAGCTGGGTCCGCTCGTTGCGCGGGACGTCCTTGCCCGCCTTGGTGACACCCGGCAGGGCCGCCGCGTCCGCGGGGGTCACCGGGGTGGGCTTGGCGTCCTCCGGCTTCCCGGCCGGGGTGCCGGCGGCGTTGACGGTGAACTTGAAGAGGTTCACGTGGCCGAAGTCGCAGTCGCCGTTCTCGCTGAGCGAGTAGCCGCTGGTGAGGAAGAAGCCGTTGGCGGTGGGGGCCTTGGCGTCGGCCTTGATCCGCATCTTGGCCTCGACGTACTCGCCGGCCTTGATGGTGCGGGCGGTGGCGAAGAAGCCCCACTCGTCGTAGCGGTAGGCGTTCTTCCACTGCTTGGCGGCGGAGTCGTACCACTCGACGGTGACCAGCAGCTCGCTGACGTCCTTGACCGCGAGGCCGTCGGTGCCCATGTGCAGGTCCAGGTCGACCTGGGTGAGGGTCTGGGACGTGGTGTTGCTCGCGCGGTAGGTGAACTCGTGCCAGCCGGAGCCGGCTTCGAGCTTGGAGGGCAGGCCGGGCAGCGAGGTGTCGATCGGCCGCTTGTCGGCGACGGGCCAGTTCTTGCACTCGCTGGGGAAGGCGGTCTTGAGGTCCGACGGCGTCGCGCCGGAGGTCGGCGTGGACGGCCCGGCGGACGGCGAGGCCGAGCCGGTGGAGGCGCCCGCGGAGGGGGTGCCCTTGGGCGGCTTGGTCGCGGAGGCGGAGGCGGAGGCGGACGGCGAGGCCGATCCGGTGGGTGCGGCGGCCGAGGGCGAGCCCGACGCGGCCGGCGAGGCCGGGGCGGCGGACGTGGCCGAGGCGGAGGGGCTCGCGCTGGACGTGGCGGTGGGGCCGGTGGTCGCGGTCGCGGAGGCGGCCGGGGCGGTCGCCAGCGCGACCGAACCCAGGACCACCGCGGTCGCGGCCGACGCCCAGACACGGCGGAGGTTCATCAGCGTTTTCGCTCTTTCCGAGTGAAGGAAGGTTCCCTCTCTGACCGGTGGGGCCAGAGTGAACCGGTTGGACGTCGGTTAGACCGTCCGGACGCCGATTGGTTGTAGACGATAGGTCAGTTGATAGCCAGATCACACGAAGGCGCCACGGCAGCCGCCGCACCCGGGGCGGCCCGGTGCAGGCATCGCCGCACGACTCGAACATCCCCGTTCTCGGTCAAAGCCGGACACTTCGGTCGTTCCCGGCCGCTGCTCGGGAGCAGGAAGTCGGACCCACCGACTTCCTGCTCCGGAGGAGGTTCCCGCAGCGCCGTCCCGAGCCGACTCCTGTTCACTTGCCGTACTCTGCCCACCACTCCGTGAACGGCACGGAATGCGCCATCACGGTGTCACGACACGCTCTGAATTCGTCGACCCTGCTGCCGCCGAGGAATTCCGCCCCAAGATACTTGCCGTTGCCCTCGTAGCTCATCGCGGCCACAGTCTCGTCGTCGAAGAGCCAGAAGTCCGTCGCCTCCGGAGTTGGATTCTCCCGGCTGGTGGTGTCGAGAATGAAGAACTCTTCTCCGGCCGCCATGTTCCGGTGATATCCCCATGCAAGTTCGAATCGCAGATAGTCGGTGAGCGGGCGCGAAAGGATGTGAACGCGGTACATGCGCTTTCCGGCTCGCGTGGCGTCCGCCACCGTCTTGACCCAGCCGGCGGTCCTGTAGTCCTCCGGCTGCTCCTCACCCGCAAGGAATGCGCGGTAAGCGTCCACTCCGCCGGACTGGCTGTAGTCGTCCAACGTTTCCAGCCGAAACGCCTCTCGACTGAACTGCGAGAGCCATTCTCCGAGGGTCCTAGATGAGGTTGTCACGGACGGCCTTTCGGATGAGCTCGACGGGAATCTCCACCAGCGTCTCGTGAGCCGGAATCCGGAGATCGTGCTCTGTCACCCGCTCGCCTTGGACGGCGAGCGTGCCCCGGTCCGTCAGGTAGAGAGTCGGGCACTCACCCTCATCACAGGACCCTACGAGCCGTGTCAGCTCCACTGTTGCCTCCTCGCTCGGTCTCCTGTCGATGCTCCCGAAGCGACCGGGGCGCGGGCAAGGGGTTCAGGTTTCCGATACTGGAAACAGGCCCAACTTCGAACGGGTACTCGGAAGTTCATGAACCGCCACGCCGCTCACTCGGCGAGGGCCGCAGGAACGATTCGGCGCGCGGGTTCGCAGCGTGGTGGTCGATGAGACCACCGTCGTCGGCCGCGCGGAGAACGACCAGGCTCCGACCAGTGCGGCCCCTCCGCCGTCCTTGCCCGAACCGCCGGCGATGACTGCGGCCGGAGGGAAATCGGTGGCCGAGAAGGTGCGTCGGGTTGGCAGTTGTGACGTCCGCACCGGTTGGATGCAGGTGGACGTCCACCCGACCCCTGGCCGGACGCGGACGGGTTCCCCGGCCAGGACAACGCAGGAGGAACGACGTGGCTCAGCTCCTGAGAGTTCAGAACTTCAACGTCTCCAGTGACGGAATCGGTGCCGGCGAGGACCAGAGCCTGGAGAATCCTTTCGGCCACATCCGACCCGAGAGGCTGTTCGCCTGGGCCGGCGCCACGGCGAGCTGGCCCATGCGCACCGACCCCGGGGGAAGCCGGGGCCTCGACGACCACTTCACGCGGGACTACGCGCGCAACATCGGCGCCGAGATCATGGGCCGCAACAAGTTCGGTCCCCAGCGCGGGCCGTGGCAGGACCACGAGTGGCGCGGCTGGTGGGGGGACGAGCCGCCGTTCCGCACCCCGGTGTTCGTCATGACCCACCACGAGCGTCCTTCGTTCACGCTCTCCGACACCACCTTCCACTTCGTCGACGGCGACCCGGCCGCGGTCCTCGAACAGGCGCGGGAGGCGGCGCAGGGCAAGGACGTCCGGCTCGGCGGCGGGGTCAGCACCATCCGGCAGTTCCTCGACGCCGACCTCGTCGACACCATGCACGTGGCGGTCTCGCCGGTGAAGCTCGGGACCGGACTGCGGCTCTGGGAGTCACCCGACGAGCTGCTCGACCGGTTCCAGCTTGAGGTCGTGCCCAGCCCGAGCGGCGTGACGCACCACCTGTTCTGGCGAAAGTGACACGAGGCCCAGTCGAGGGCTGGGAGCGCGGCTGATCAGGGTGCACTGCGGCCCCCTCGCGCGGTAAGCGCGAGGGGGCCGCAACTGGGCTCAGGAGGCGAGATCGCCGTGGTGGTCGAACTCGCCATCCTTGATGCCCTGGAGGAACGCGGCGAACCTGCCGGGGGCGGTGCGGAGAATGAGGTCGCCGTCGTCGGACTCGCGGAGCTCGACCAGGCCGTCCAGTGTGCGGACCTCGACGCAGTCACCACCAGAGCTACTGAAGCTCGACTTCTGCCAGGTGTGCTGAGACATGAGCGCCCTCCTTGGAGCAGCAACGGATAGCCGGAGACCCGGAAGCCCTACGAAACATGGTCTCCCCGGTGAGTCCGATGTCGAACCAACTCTTGGTGGCTGCACTGCGCCCGGGCAGAAGGTTGCCGCTCTCGGCCCGTTAGGGGCGCGCAAGGAGCGAGTCACTGCGAACGCGACTGATCATGATGTGCCGCGGCCCCTCGCACGAACCGCGCGAGGGGCCGCAGCGGGGTTCAGGAGGCGAGATCGCCGTGGTGGTCGAACTCGCCGGCCTTGATGCCCTGGAGGAACGTGGCGAACCTGCCGGGGGCGGTGCGGAGGATGAGGTCGCCGTCGTCGGACTCGCGGAGTTCGACCAGGCCGTTGGCTGTACGCACCTCGACGCAGTTGTCACTGGAGCTACTGAAGGACGACTTCTGCCATTTATTCTGAAACATCTCAGTCTTTCAAGTTTCGAACCGTCTCGTGGATCATGCTTCGCGACTCTTCCTCGGTGAGTGCCGCCTTTTCGATACGGTCGAAGATGGCGCGATAGGACGCAAGCTCGCTCGGATCGTCGAAGAAGACGGGACCTCGCGAGGACTCCATCTCGACCGTATCGAGCTCTGGAACCTCACCGAAGCTGTAGATGATGCTCTCGATCGGCCCTGGGTGGGTGTGCACATTGAAGGGGATCACGCGGATGCTTATGCTGCCCCGGAGGGAGTCATCGATCATGCGTCGAAGCTGGTCGCGCAGGACTTCGGTGCCGCCGAATCGGGTGAGGAGGCTGGACTCGTGCACGTACGCCTCCAACTTCTTCTGGGGACTTCGGAGAAAGGCGCTTCTGCGCTGAGTGCGGAAGGCGGTGTGTAGATCGATCTCGTCGGCCGTGAGGCTGGGGATCCTCCGACCGAACATCCCTTTCACGTAGTCACTGGTCTGGAGCAATCCCGGCAGGAACGCTGACGTCCAAACCCTGATCGTCCCTGCGGCAAAGTCCTCATGCTCCGCGGATTCGAGGAAGATGCCGGGCAGGTGGCTTCGGTACTCCTCCCACCATCCCTTCGTTCGGCCCTGCGTCATGCTGCCGAGCGCGTCGATGAGCGACTGATTGGTACAGCCACAGGCTTCGGCGATCGTGCGGAGCCGCTCTGCGCTGACGCTGGTCTTCCCGCTCTCCATCTGGGTCACCTGTGCGGCACTCACGCCGAGTGCGCGAGCGAGCTGGCTTCCACCAAGGCCGGCTTGCTCTCGCATCCTCCTCACCTCGGCGCCCAGGCGGCGCTGACGAAAGGTTGGGTTCTGGCGACCTGGCATGACGTCCTCTCAGCTTTCCGTGGGATCAGTGTGCCGTGCGGCCCTCAAGCCGAGCCACCGGTCCCACGGGAGAGGTAACTTCACCGAAGGCTACCTAAATTTAAGTTCTGGTGCGTTATGGTCGTCCCAGGTCGATCCGATGGATCGTCAGTAACGCCTGTTTCCGGGGCAGTAGGCGCCTGCTGCCCGCGCACCGCAGAGCAGCCACGCGTGGCATCCACCAGCCCCGCCCTGGCCTGGCTCACGGCGACGATTCCGCCGGTGAACACCGAATCCCACTCCACTCAGCCTCGTCCGGAGGTTCCTCATGTGTGCCTTCAACCCGCCCGACTGGTCCGCCGCCCGCGCCGAGCTGCGGGACGCGCTCGCCGCCGCGTCCTGGCCGCCGGACCTCATCCACGATGCCGAACTCGCCCTGTGCGAGCTGTACGTCAACGCCTGGCGCCACGGCGGCAGCCCGGCGCCCCTGGTCGTCGTCCTGCTGCTGAACCGGACCCTGCGGGTCTCGGTCGCCGACGACAGCCCCGACCTGCCCGAACCCCGCACGTCCGCCGACCCCTACGAGCTGTCCGGGCGCGGTCTGCGCCTCGTCCGCTCGCTCACCCACCGCTTCGGTGCCGAGGCGCGCAAGCACGGCGGCAAGGTGGTCTGGTTCGAGCTGGAGGTGGCCGCGTGACCGGCCCCCGCATCCCGCTCTCGCCCGACGACCCCCGCATGCACGACTACACCGACGCCCACGTCACCGCCCTGCTGCGCGAACTCCACGAACGCGGCGCCGGGTTCGGCATCCAGTGGGGCTCCGCCACCACCCACCACAGCACCGTCGACGGCCGCATCCTCGTCAACTTCGGCCACGCCCCCGTCGCCACCCTCCTCAACCTCCTCCACCTGCTGTCCGACACGGGGAGGGAGCAGTCGTGGGAGTCCTGATCCCGAGGGCCGGCCAGGCCGTCGTCCGCACCGAGCGCACCACCGTCCACTACCTCGCCGTCGAACGCGTCCCCGACGCGGCCCTGCAGCTCCGCGCCGCCGTCGACCTCGACGTCCACGCCGCACCCGGCGAGCAGCTCGCCCTGCCGCTCACCCGCGAGCAGGCCGAGGAGCTCCTCCACACCCTCGCCGCCCACCTCGGCCACCGCGTGATCGGCATCCGCCGATGAGAACCGGCACCGCGAGCTTCCTCGTCGGCGCGGCGTTCGCCGCCCTCCTCGCCCTCGCGATCGCCACCGTCGCCCTCGGCGTCGTCACCGCCCTCAAGGTCAACGACCAGACCCACACCGCCGGGCCCCCGTCCCCGATCACCCGCCACGGCCGCTGGGAACTGCGCAGGCTCCCCGACGGCACCCGTGAGTACGCCTGGATCGCCCGCCAGGCCGGCCACTACGGCCCCGAACTCCCCCCACCACCCACCACCCCCGGCCCCGCCCCTGGTCGGCACCGCACCACCCCCGGCCGCGGCCGGCACCGCATACCCGGCTGAGCAGCCCACGCGAAGGCCCCCGCCCACCCCGGGCCGGGGCCTCGCCGGTCCCCGGCCCCGGCCGCAACCCGCCGGACGACCGGCCACCCCACCCCGCTGCCGGGCCCCTCCGGAAGGTTCCGAAAAAAGTTTTGAAACCACCTGCAACCCCCGGCGGGGATGCACGTCTATACGGATGAAGGCACGGAGAGCGAGACCGGCAAACGCAAGGCCGGGGGGAGCTACCGCTGGACGACAGCGGGCAGCCGGCCGTCTTCACCACACCATCCGCACCATGACCCTGGGGATTCACGTCATGCGCAAGTCCGTTATGCCCTCGATCGCGAAGAACGTCCGCTCGATCTCCGGCCGCCGCCGCCTCGCCACCCTCGCCGCCACCGTCGTCCTCGCCGGCTCCGTCCAGCTGATGACCGCCGAGAGCTCCTGGGCCTGCGGCGACACCCGCCTCGGCGGCCCGCAGGCCGCCGCCAGCGGCCCCGGCATCACCGAGATCAACCCCGACGCCGCCTTCGTCTCCGGCAAGTCCAGCGTCGCCGCGGACGGCAAGTGGAACGAGGTCGCCGTCAAGGTCACCAACAAGACCGGCATCGACGCCCACGGCGTGCAGCCCACCTTCGGCATCCACGCCCCCGGCACCGCCGCCCTGCGCACCTCGGACGTCCACATCCAGTGGCTCGACTACACCAACACCTGGAAGGACCTGGCCTCGGCCCCCGGCTGCTCCAACACCGTCGACGCCGACTTCACCCAGCGCCAGCGCCTGGACAACGGCTCCTCCATCACCTTCAAGTTCCGCTACTCCCTCGCCCCCAGCACCCCCAAGGGCGTCACCAAGATCCAGCTCGTCACCGACGCCTTCCGCCCCGGCGGCGAGGCCAACGGCGCCACCGACATGAAGACCGTCAACGTCACCCGCGCCCAGAGCACCCCGGACACCAAGCCCACCACCGCGGCCAAGCCCAGCACCAAGCCCGCCCCGGCCAAGCCCGTCGAGGACAAGACCCCCGCCCCGACCACGCCCGCCCCGACCAGCACCGCCACCAAGGCCCCGGCCGCGACGCCGACCGCCACCCCCTCGGCCCCGGCCACCACCGCGCCGGCCGGCACCCCCGAGCTCGCCCACACCGGCTCCAGCTCCTCCAACGGCTTCCTCGCCGCCACCGCCGCCGCCCTCGTCGCCCTCGGCGCCGGCGCCCTGATCGCCGTGCGCCGGCTGCGTCCCCAGCGCTAACCGGCACGCACGGAACCCGAAGGGGCCCTTCTTCGCACGGCGGTGCGAAGAAGGGCCCCTTCACCGTTCCCGGACCGACCCCGGATCAGTCACCCACCGGACTCCCCGCGGGCTCCCAGCCGTCCACGGCCATCCGGGAGGCCGCCATCGCACCGGCCGCCAGCAGTCGCAGGCCCGCCTCGGACGCCGTGCCGGGGGCGGCGCTGAAGAGCAGCATCCGGTGTCCGGACGCCTCCGGCAGCGGCAGCGCCTCGAAGTCCAGCGCCAGCTCCCCCACCACCGGGTGCCGGAACTCCTTGCGGCCGAACAGGCAGTCGTGCACCGGGTGGCGGGACCACAGCTCCGCGAACTCCGCGCTCTTCATCGACAACTCGCCGATGAGCTCCGCCAGCTGCCGGTCCTCCTGGTGGCGCCCGGCGGCCAGCCGCAGGAACGCCACCTGGGCCCGGGCCTCGGTCTCCCACCGGGGGTACAGCGCCCGGGTGCGCGGGTCGAGGAAGAGCAGCCGGGAGAGGTTGGGCCGGTCCGCCGCCCGCTCGGGCGCGGCCGCGTCGAGGTGCCCGGCCAGCAGGGCGTGGCCGAGCGGGTTCCAGGCCAGCACCTCGTTGCGCCGCCCGACCGCCACCGCCGGGACGTCGGTCATCGCCGCGATCAGCTGCCGCACGGCCGGCCGGGCCCGTTCGAAGCGCTCGGCGGCGCCCCGGCCCTTCGCCGGACGGCCCGGGCGGGCCAGGTTCCGCAGGTGGGCGTGCTCGTCGGCGTCGAGGCGCAGCGCCCGGGCGACGGCGTCCAGCACCTCGTCGGAGACGTTGCGGCCCTGTCCCTGTTCCAGCCGCGTGTAGTAGGTGATGCTGACGCCCGCCAGCTGGGCCAGCTCCTCGCGTCGCAGGCCGGGCACCCGCCGCCTCGTCCCGTACGCGGTCAGGCCGACGTCCTCGGGTTGCAGCCGGGCGCGGCGGGTGCGCAGGAACTCGCTCAGCTCTGCCGGATTGTCCATGCGTCCAGTGAACACGGCCGGGCCCCGCCGAGCCTGTCCCTGTCAGTGCCACCCTTCGCGGGGGTCTGGGTAGGCCCCGCGAAGCCGCGCAGGCTGCTGCCGTACCCGGAGGAACCCCCACCGTCGAAAGGCAGCGGAGCCATGACCGCCACCCTGTCCGAAGCACCACCCGCCGTGAGGGCGGCCGGCATGACCGGCCGGCAGCGCCTCGTCCTGGTCGTCCTGCTGGCCGCCCAGTTCATGCTGGCCGTGGACTTCTCGATCCTGAACGTCGCCCTGCCGGTGATCGGCCAGGGCCTCGGCTTCACGCTCGGCGGCCTGCAGTGGATCGCCACGTCCTTTGCTCTCTTCGCCGCCGGCTTCACCCTGCTGTTCGGACGGGTGGCCGACCTGGTCGGGCGGCGGAGGGTCTTCCTGCTCGGCCTGGCCGTGCTCGCCGTCGCCTCGCTGGCGGGCGGCCTGGCCACCAGCCCGGAACTGCTGCTCGCCGCGCGGGTCGCCCAGGGGCTGGCCACCGCCGCCGTCACCCCGGCCGGGCTGGCGCTGCTCACCACGGCCTTCCCCGAGGGTCCGCTGCGCGAGCGGGCGCTGGGCCTGAACGGCGCGCTGATGTCGGCCGGCTTCACCTCGGGGGCCGTCCTCGGCGGGCTGCTCACCGACCTGCTCAGCTGGCGCTGGGCGTTCCTCGTCAACGTGCCCGTCGCGCTGACCGTGCTGCTGGTCGCGCCCCGGCTGATCGCCGAGAGCCGGCCCAAGGTGCGGACCCGGATGGACGTGCCGGGCGCGGTCACCGTCACGGGCGGCCTGCTCGCCCTGGTCTACGGCCTGACGACGGCCGGCGAGCACGGCTGGGGCGACCCTCTGGCGCTCGGGGCGCTCGCCGTGGCGGCGCTGCTGCTGACGGCGTTCTGGTTCGTCGAGCGGTCCGCCGCCGCCCCGCTGGTGCCGGTCCGGGTGCTGCGGCGGCGCACGGTGGTCTGGGGCAACGCAGCCGGGCTGCTGGCCTTCGCCACCGAGACCTCGCTGGTCTTCCTGCTGACCCTCTACCTCCAGCGGGTGCTCGGCTTCTCCGCGCTGGCCACCGGTCTGGCCTTCGGCGTGCTGGGCGCGGGCACGGTGCTGGGCGGCGTCCTCGCACCCCGGGTGATCGGCGGGCTCGGCAGCCGGGGCGCGCTGCTGGCCGGCTTCCTCGTCCAGGCGGCCGCGACGGCGGCGCTCGTCCTGCTGGGGGCCGACCGGGCCTGGCTCGGCCTGCTGCTGGCGGCGACCTTCGTCGGCGGGGTGGGCAACATGCTGGCGATCGTCGGCTTCATGGTGACCGCCACCTCGGGCCTGCCGGACGAGGAGCAGGGCCTGGCCACCGGCGTCGCCACGATGACCCAGCAGGTCGGCATCACCCTGGGCACCCCGGTGATGAGCGCGGTCGCCACCACGGCGGCCGCGGGGGGCACCGTGCTCACCGGCGTCACCTGGGCCGTCGCCGTCAACGCCGCCCTGGTGCTGCTGGCCGCGCTCGCCTCGGCGCTCTTCCTGCGGCGCGGGTGAGGCGCCCGCAGGGCGACGGATGGGAAGTCGACGGAGTGGGAAGTCGGACCGGCCGACCTCCCACTCCGTCTGCCGTGACCCGCGCTACGGCGTGACCCCGTACTACGGCGTGACGACCTGCTTCACGAGACCCACCTCGACGATGTTGGTGATCCTGCCGGAACCGTCCAGCACGATCTCGTGGGTGCCGCGGTCGTAGCAGGGCTCGGTGTCGGGGGCCGACGTGTGGTTGAGGCAGAAGTCGGTGTGCGCCGCGAACTGTGCGAGCGGGACGGCGTGCAGCATGTTGTTGAGGTCGCTCAGCTTGGCGGTGGCGCCGGGCGCGAAGGTGTAGGTCTTCTCCTCGCCCGCGTCGATCCAACCGCCCGTCGGCTTGCCGCAGAGGTAGGTGGTGTCCTTGGCGTGGACGGTGGTGGCGGTGGCCGCCTTGGACAGGTTCACCATGCGGTGGTTGGACGGGATGCCGGGCGGCAGGCAGCCGCCGGTCGCGCCGTCGGTGGGCTTGCCGGCCGAACTCGCGGCGGCGGGCGAGGTGGGCGCGGCACCGGTGGGCTTGCCGGTCGCGGTGGCGCCGCCGGTCGGCGCGGGCGCGGCGGTGTTGGCCGGGGTGGGTCCGGCGGCGGTGGTGGCCGGCTCCGGGTCGCCCGGGCCGCAGGCGGTCAGGGTGACGGCGGCGGCAGCGGCGGCGACGGCCAGGAGGGCTCTGCGAGAGGACACGGTCGATCCTTGGGGCGAGTGGTCGGGGAGCGGGGACGGGGCGGACCGGACGGTCACCCGGTGTGGACCTCGGTGATCGCGGTGATCTTGCCGGAGGCGTCCAGGGCCAGGTCGTAATCGGTCCCCGGGTCGCACGGGGAGGCCGCGTCGTTGACGTGGTTCACGCAGTGCGTGGTGTGGTCGGCCAGCTGGGCCAGCGAGACCGGCTTCTGGCCGTCCAGCGTGGTCAGCGCCGCCTTGGCGCCGGGCGCGAAGGTGTAGGTCTTGTCGTCGCCCTTCGGCCACCAGCCGCGGTCGGGCATCTGGCAGGTGAACTCGCCGTCCTTGGCGACCACCGCCGTGGCCGTGGTGGCCTTGGTGAGGACGACCACCTTGTGTCCGGCCGGGACGGGCTTCATCTCACCGGGCTTGCAGTCGGCGCCGGCCTGGCCGGCCCCCGCCGTCGCACCGCCGGAGGGCTTGCCGGTCGCGGCGGCACTCGTGGCGGGCGCGGCACCGGTGGGCTTGCCGGTCGCGGTGGCGCCGCCGGTCGGCGCGGGCGCGGCGGTGTTGGCCGGGGTGGGTCCGGCGGCGGTGGTGGCCGGCTCCGGGTTGTCCGGGCCGCAGGCGGTCAGGGTGACGGCGGCGGCAGCGGCGACGACGGCCAGAAGAACATGACGAGAAGACATGATGATGGTTCCCCCGTTTGGCGGGCGGCCGGACGGCCACCCGGGCTGACGGTCGCACACATTAGCGACTCAACAGACCCCACCGCCCCTGGAGCATCACCTGATACCGGATCAGGACAGCATCCGGACACGACGGCGCCGGACCGGCACCGGACGGCGCCCTGCCGCCACAAGCCGGAACAAGGACGGAACGAGAGCGGCGCGGGGGCCGCGCGGCACGACGGCGCGGGGGCGGCACGGAGGCGGCACGACTCGACGGAACAGGGACGGCAGGGACGGCCCGACCGCGGACGCCGCAGGGGGCGCCACGGGACGACGAAGGGGCGCACCGTCGAACGGTGCGCCCCTTCGTGAAACCGTGCGGGCCGGGTCAGCCCTCGATCGTCTTGCGGAAGGCCTCGGCCACCGCGAGGAAGATCGAGTTGCCCTCGGCCTCGCCGATCGAGATCCGGACGCCCTCGGGGAACGGGCGGACGATCACGCCGGCCTCGGCGCACGCGGCGGCGAACTCCTGGGAGCGCTCGCCGAGCGCCAGCCAGACGAAGTTGGCCTGCGAGTCCGGGATCTCCCAGCCCTGGGCGCGCAGCCCGGCGACCACCCGGGTCCGCTCCTCGACCAGCGCCTCGACCCTGACCATCAGGGCCTCCTCGGCCCGCAGCGAGGCGACGGCGGCGTCCTGGGCGAGCTGGGTGACGCCGAACGGCACCGCGGTCTTGCGCAGCGCGGTGGCCACCGGCTCGTGCGCGATCGCGAAGCCGACCCGCAGGCCCGCGAGGCCGTACGCCTTGGAGAAGGTGCGCAGCACGCACACGTTCGGGCGGTCGCGGTAGAGCTCGATGCCGTTGGGGACCTCGGGGTCGCGGATGAACTCGATGTACGCCTCGTCGACGACCACCAGGACGTCGGCGGGGACGGCGTCGATGAAGCGCTCCAGCTCGGCGCGGTGGATCACGTTGCCGGTGGGGTTGTTGGGGTTGCAGACGAAGATCAGCCGGGTCCGGTCGGTGACGGCCGCCAGCATCGCGTCCAGGTCGTGGTCACCGCCCGCGGTGAGCGGCACCGGGACCGGGGTCGCGCCGGCGACCTGGGTGATGATCGGGTAGGCCTCGAAGGAGCGCCAGGCGAAGATCACCTCGTCGCCCGGGCCGGCGGTGGCGAGGATCAGCGACTGGGCGACGCCGACCGAGCCGGTGCCGGTGGCGATGTGCTCGGCCGGGACGCCGAAGCGCTGCGCCAGCTCGGCGGTCAGCCCGGTGACCGCCATGTCCGGGTACCGGTTGAACGAGCCGGCCGCCTTCACCGCCGCGTCGAGCACGCCGGGCAGCGGCTCGTACGGGTTCTCGTTGGAGGACAGCTTGTAGGCGTCGGCGCCGGCCGGCTTGCCGGGCTTGTAGGTGGGGATGCCATCCAGGGTCGGCCTCAGCCGGGGCCCCTGCGGTGCCGTTCCACTCACGGTCCTGCTCCTTCTCTTCCACTCGGTCGAGCTCGCGGCCCTCTCGCCGCTTCGAGCTGCCTCCGGTGCGTCCGCGCCCGGCTCGGACGGGATCGCCGTCGTACCCGGGAACTCGCGACGCACCCGGACCACCCCGGTCGGGTGCCCTGAACGATACCGACCGCCGCTCACCCGTAGGAGTGAGATGCCCGGTCGGGTGACGGGCGCAGATCAGCCATTCTGCCGGGTTCCTTTGGCACATGTCAGAGGTAAGACGGCTGGTTTCGTGCGGGTATCGAAGGGGCGCACACGGGCTCACTCATGGAGAAACGTATCTCCAAGGCCCCCCGATGCGCCGGTCACAGACCCTTGTCAGGAGCCATACGATCGGTCCGCCATGACAGCAGCAGCCAACCAGAGCGGTCGGCGACCCACCACCTCACGGCGTCTGGAGCGGGCCGGCATCCGGGATGTGGCAGCAGCCGCAGGAGTGTCGATCACCACCGTCTCCGACGCGCTGAACGGTAAGGGCCGCCTGCCCGACGAGACCAGAAGCCGCGTGCGCGAGGTCGCCGAGCGCCTCGGCTACCGCCCCTCGGCCGCCGCCCGCACCCTGCGCACCGGGCGCTCGGGCCTGATCGGACTGACCGTCACCACCTACGGCGAGGAGCCGTTCACCTTCACCGAGTTCGCGTACTTCGCCGAGATGGCCCGCGCCGCCACCAGTGCCGCCCTCGGCCGCGGCTACGCACTGGTGGTGCTGCCCGCCTCCTCCCGGCACGACGTCTGGGGCAACATCGCCCTCGACGGCACCGTGGTGATCGACCCGCCCGACCAGGACCCGCTGGTCAGCGAGCTGTACCGGTCCGGCGTCCCGGTGGTCAGCGACGGCAAGCCCGGGAACTGCCCGGTCACCGCCTGGGTCGACAACGACCACGAGGCCGCCGTGCTCGGCATCCTCGACCACCTCTCCGAGGCCGGCGCCCGCCGGATCGGCCTGCTCACCGGCACCAGCACCGACACCTACACCCGGCTCTCCACCGAGGCCTACCTCGGCTGGTGCGCCAAGGTCGGCCAGGAGCCGGTCTACGAGGCCTACCCCGCGCACGACCCGGCCGCCGGCGCCGTCGCCGCCGACCGGCTGCTGGCCCGGCCCGACCGGCCCGACGCCGTCTACGGGCTCTTCGACCCCAACGGCACCGACCTGCTCGCCGCCGCCCGCCGGTACGGCCTGCGGGTACCGGACGACCTGCTGCTGGTCTGCTGCAGCGAGAGCGACGTGTACGCGGCCACCGAGCCGCCGATCACCACGCTCTCGCTCAAGCCCCGGCGGATCGGCACCACCGTCGTCAACCTGCTCATCGACGCCATCGAGGGGGTGGACTCCGGGACGGGCGTCGACATCGCCCGGCTCTTCCCGCCGCGGTTCCGCACCGCCGGCAACGGCCCGCCGCCCGGCACCCTGATGCCCACCGAGCTGATCGTCCGCGCCTCCTCCCAGCGCCGGAGCCCGCGCACCACGGTCAGCCCGCCGCGCCCGCCGGGCGAGGTGTAGGTGCGCCGCGGGCCCTGGTGGGCGTGCCCCGGGCCCGCGTGCGGGTGTCCCGGACCCGCCCGGGGTGCACGCCGGGGCGGGCCGCCCGTACCCCGCGCCGTGACGGGCCCAACGGGGGTCTAGACCATACCCAGCCGGGACAAATCGGACCTGACGGACCACCTGGCTGACGCTCCGGAGGATTGGATACCCACCAGGTGACGACGCCGGGAGAGTGGTCTTCCTATGATGGGCGAATGACACCCGAGGACCGCTTCCCCGGGCCTGAACACCCGGACTCAGGCCCCCGCCACCAGCCGGACCTCGACGTGCTGCCCTACGGCACCTACTACGAACCGGAGCCGGCCGGGTACGCCGAGGCGGCGTACGAGTCCGAGACGTACAGCGGCTACGGCGGCGCCCGGTACCTCGAACAGCACTGGCCGGCCACCGGACACCCGCACGACGGCCACACCCAGCACGACGGCCACACCCAGCAGGGCGCCCACGCGCAGCAGGACCACCACGTCCAGCACGACCACCACGACCCGCAGGGCGCCCACGGCCCGCAGGCCGCACACCCCGGGTACGAGCCGACGCTCCCCGACATGCCCTCGCCCGCGCACCAGGTCGACGACCCGCCGACCATCGAGCTCGGCCCCCCGCTCCCCGAGCCCGGCCTGCCGTACCACCCGTACCCCGCGCCCGCCCCGAACGAGCCGCCCGGCCCGCTCTACGTCGTCGGCGACGTGCACGGCTACCTCGACGAGCTGCTCGCCGAGCTGCGCCACCAGGGCCTGATCGACGCCGACGGCCACTGGTCCGCCGGCCGTTCCCGGATCTGGTTCCTCGGCGACTTCACCGACCGCGGCCCCGACGGCATCGGCGTCATCGACCTGGTCATGCAGCTCGCCGCCGAGGCCGCCGCCGCCGGCGGCTACTGCCGGGCCCTGATGGGCAATCACGAACTGCTCTTCCTCGGCGCCGCCCGGTACGGCGACGAGCCCGTCCAGTCCACCGCCGGCACCGCCTCCTTCCTCGCCGCCTGGCGGCTCAACGGCGGACAGCAGCACGACCTGGACCGGCTGGAGGCGCACCACGTCAGCTGGCTCTCCCGGCTCCCCGCCATCGCGCTGGAGGACGGCCACCTGCTGCTGCACTCCGACACCACCGCGTACCTGGAGTACGGCGAGTCCATCGCCGAGGTCAACGACGCCGTCCACGACCTGCTCGCCGACGAGGGCGTGGACGAGTGGTGGGACTGCTTCCGCCGGTTCACCAAGCGCTTCGCCTTCCGCGGCGACGGCGGACCGACCGCCGTCCACGAGCTGCTCGACACCTACGGCGGCTCGCGCGTCGTGCACGGTCACAGCCCCATCCCGTACCTCACCGGCGCGGTGCACGCGGACGACGGCGCGCCGCCGCACATCCCCGGCCCGTACATCTACGCGGACGACCTCGCGGTGGCGATGGACGGCGGCGTCACCATGGAGGGACGCCTGCTCGTGGCCCGACTGCCCGTCAACTGAACACCCGTTCCCGGCGCTCGCCCCGGGCCGCACGCGCGGCCCGGGGCGCGAAATTCCGGAAAGTTACTGTCAGCGCGACCGCACCCGCCCCTACCATCGAGGCACACCACACCCGGCCGCCCGTGTGGCGGACCGTCTCCGTGCCCGCACCAGCGCACCCCGCGGGCCCGAGCGAACCGGGTTCCGCATGAACGGGGTCCCCATGAACAACGCCCCGCACCTGCTCGCCGAGGACCGCCCGGACTTCGAGCGCATCCTCGACGACGCACTGCGTGACGGCACCATCCTGACCGCCCTGCGCACGCCCGGCGCCCTCACCGGCGACCAGCTGCGCATCCAGGCCCTGCGCGCCGCCGACGGCGTCGCGGCCGCGGCCGCCACCGAGTACGAGCACTACCTCCGGCTGCGCGAGAGCCTGCGCAGCACACCCCCGGCCGCCCACGACGGCGAACCCGGCGCACCCGGGCTGCTGACCCAGCTGCGCTCCGGGAGCGGCGGCGCCGGGCTCTTCCCGGTCCTCACCGTCCTCACCCCGATCCTCGCCTGGGCCGCCGCACTCGTCCTGCTGCTCCTCGGGTACGTCCTGCGCGCCGCCGACCCCGAGCCGGCCCTGGCCCGCTCGCTGCTGACGGCCGGCTGGGTCGCCCTGGCCGCCGGAGTGGTCGCGATGGTGGTGGGCATCGTCGGGCTGATCCTCACCGCCCTGCGCGACGGGTCCACCGTGCCGGCCCCGGCCGGGGCCGATCCGGACCTCGCGGCCGAGCTGGCCGACGCCCGCCGCGAGTGGCAGCGCGCGCTGCGCGACCGGGCGCTGCTGCCGTACCTGCACGCCGCCCTGCGCGCCGAGCCGGCACCACCGACGCCCGCCGCCGTCCCCGCACAGGCCGGGGATCCGGCCCGGCCCGACGCACGCCGGCCCGACACACCCGGGCCCGACGCGCCCCGGCCCGAGTACAGCAGCCCGGACTTCAGCAGCCCCGGGTACACCGGGCCGGGCTTCAGCAGCCCCGGTGCCGAGGGCCTCACCGACCCCGAGGGCCGGGAGCCGCGCACCGCCACCTTCACGACCCCGGACTTCACCGGCCCCGGCTACACCGGCCCGGCCTTCACCAGCCCGGACGACGTCTGACCCCGGCCCGGCCCGGCACCGCCGCGGAGGGCCCGCGCCCTCCGCGGCCGGGTCGCGGCGCAGCTCGCCCCGGCGCGGCTCACCCCGACGCGGCTCGCCCCGGCGCGGCTCACTCCGGCGCGGCTCGCCCCGGCGCGGCTCACTCCGCTGCGGTCAGCACCTTCACCTCGGGCGGGCCGTCGAGCAGTTCCGCCGTCCGCTCCAGGGAGCGGGCCAGGTGCGGGCTGGCCAGGTGCGCCTCGAAGGCCTCCCTCGACTCCCACTCCTCCAGCACCACCCAGGCCCGCGGGTCGTCCGGGTCCACGTAGTTGCGGTACGAGAGGCAGCCCGGCTCCGCCAGGCTGGGCTCGACCATGGACCGGGCCTGCGCCCGCATCTCCTCCTCGCGCCCCGCCCTGGCCCGCAGCACCGCGACGGCCGTGATCCGCTGAGACATCCCGTCCCCCTTCGTCCCCGTTGTCCCTCGTCGTCGACGCCCCTCGGCCCCGACGTCCCCCGTCCGAACGTGCCGGCCCGCGAGGATCTTCCCCGGCCGGCTCCTCCCCGGCCCGCGCTAGCTGTACTCGGCCGCCGCGGCATCCTCCGTCGCGGCATCCTCCGTGGCGGCGGCCTCCGTGGCCGCGCGGACGAACGCGCGGAGCCGCTCGGTGGTGTTGCTCTCCCGCCAGACCAGCCCCCGCACGATCGGCAGCGCGTCGTGGATCGGCACGTAGACGAGGTCGGGCCGGGGGTAGTAGCGCCGTGAGTGCTCGCCGACCGGCAGCACGCCCCGGCCCAGGGCGACGAGGGTGAGCATCTCCGAGAAGGTGTTGCCCACCGGCCCCTTCGGCACCGGCCGGCCGGACGGTGTGAGGTCGGGTGTCCGGTCCCGCTTGAACCCGGCCGAGGTCACCTCCGGGTACTGCACCACCGCGTGGTCGCCGAGGACCTCGGCCGAGACCTGTTCCTCCCGTGCCAGCGGGTGCCCGGCGGACACCGCCAGGACCCGCCGCTCCGAGAGCAGCACCGGCCCGCAGACCAGGCCGTCGCCCTCGAACGGGTAGGCGGCGATGAGCAGGTCGACCGAGCCGTCCAGCAGGCTCGGGCGGGAGTTGAAGAGCTGCACCTCGCGCACCTCGACCCGGCAGCCCGGGTGACGCTCCCCGAACAGCCGGACGGCCTTGAGCAGCAGTGGTGCGGTCCACTCGCCGAGGAAGGCGACCCGCAGCTCCCCGCTCACCCCGCGGCCCGCCTCCACCGCCCGCCGCACCGACTCCCCGATCCCGGCCACCAACGGCGCCAGGTCGTCCGCCAGCCGCAGCCCGATCGCGGTCGGCCGGACGGACCGGCTGGTACGTTCGAACAGCCGGGCGCCGACCCGGCGCTCCAGCTTTCCGATCACCTGGCTGATCCGCCCGGTGGTGACGCCCAGCCGCTCGGCGGTCCGGCCGAAGTGCAGTTCCTCGGCGAGCGTCAGGAAGGCCTCGATCTCGTGCCGCTCCCACATGCCCCGACATCCGATCGTTGAGTCCGACTCAACGATCTTATTGCAGAACGACGTTGATGACTCCCCCCGAACAGCGGATCGTGGAGGACGTCACCAGGAACCACCACTCCACCTCCCGGGAGCCCAGCATGGCCGCCGTCCGCATCAAGGCCTTCGACCACCTCGTCCTCAACGTCCAGGATGTCGAGCGCTCGCTGGAGTTCTACACCGGCCCGCTCGGCCTGGAGCCGGTCCGGGTCGACGAGTGGCGGGCCGGGAAGGTCTCCTTCCCCTCGGTCCGGGTCAACGCGGAGACCATCATCGACCTGTTCTCCCGCCCCCGCGGCGAGTCCAACGTCGACCACATCTGCCTCACCGTCGAGCCCCTGGACTGGCAGGAGGTCATCGACTCGGGCGTCTTCACCGTCCTCGACGGCCCCGGCCCCCGCTACGGCGCCCGCGGCACCGGCTCCTCGCTCTACGTCCAGGACCCGGACGGCAACACCGTCGAGCTCCGCTGGTACGCCGAGGACGCGGACGACCAGTAGGAAGGCTCAGTAGGGGAGCAGCACCGAGGTGTCCGAGGACGAAGCCGAACGGATGCGGGATGTGGACCGTCTCCCCGAAATCGGCCTCCTCCCGCAGCCGGTACCGCCCGGCCTCGGGCTCGCCGAACAGCGTGACGCTCTTCCGGGTGGCATCCACCAGCAGGTACAGGGGATCCCCATCAGCGGATAGTCGCGGAGCTTGCCCACCCAGTCGTTCTCGGGGTTCCAGGGCGAGACGATCTCGACGGCGATGTGTCCGGCGCGGATGCGGGCTTGTTCGGTCTGCCAGGTGCGGCGGGCTCCGCGCAGGGTGCCGAGGGTGGTGGAGTAGCGGCGCAGGCTCCGTACCGGCGCACACGGCGTCTCGCCGGAGGCGAAAAGCCCCCGCCCCGCAAACGCCTGGCGAGGCTGCGGGGCGGGGGTCGAGCCCGCCGGAGGGGGATGCCAGCGGGGGACGAGGGCGGTCAGGGGTATGTCCGCCGCCCGTTGAGTGGCGGTTGACCAGGCGCGGTTACGCCGGAACCGGGGGAAGGTCCGTAAGGGCGCGCTTGGCCTGGTCCCGCGCGCGGAAGCCGAGGCTGATGAGGGTGATGCCCTCCCCTGTGCCGAGGGGCGTCCGGCCGTGCGGCGTGAGCGCTCCGTCGAAGACGACAGCGGTGCCCACTCCAAGGTCGCATTCGAGGTAGCCGGCGGCGCTGATGAAAACGGTGGTGCTGGCCTTGTCCGCTTCGATGGGGCAGGTGCGCTTGAGGCAGATGATCAAATTGGCCTCGCCGAACCCGGCCTCGTCCACGTGGAAGTCGAGGGACTGCCCTTCCGTGTAGCCGATGTAGACACCGGTGTGCGGCTGCTCGACGTCCAGGCCGGTGGAGCGGGCCACGAGCGCGGCAAGGTCGACCTGGGTGGCGAAGTGGTTCGCGGCGTCGCCGACGGCCGCGTTGCGCTTGCCGTTGTGTCGGTAGCCGTCGGCGCTGAGGGCCCTCTCGGCTTCCGCCGCCATGACGGTGATCAGATCGGCGGGGAACGGCTGGTCCCACAGATGGCGGGGCTGCACTCGCTGGTGCACGGCGAGGCTCCGCACCGCGTCCCGGACGACATCGAGGTCGTCGTGCCACCGGGTCGGGTCGCCCACGGTGGTGCGGGCCTGGAGCCAAGCCGTCCACCGACGGCTCCACTCCTCGGGTGCCACGACGACCGGCGCTGACACGGGGGTGCTGCCGATCAGCGCGTCGACCCGGTTGAGCGCGGCTTGCGTGGACTCGACCAATTCGGTGCTCCCCTTGGCGATCCGCAGCCGCAGCGCCTCTTGCAGGTGCGCACGGGCACCAGCGAGGTCGCCGCGCTCCATGAGGTGCTTGCCGAAGTGCTGGAGCGTGAAGTCGAGGAGTTCCCGGCACCTGTCCCGCGCGGTGTCCAGGGCGCTGCGGTAGAACGTCTCCGCAGTCTCGACGTCACCGGCATAGCGGTGGGCGTCGCCGAAGTTGAGTTCCGTGGCGACGACGGCCCGGACGTTCCCGCTGGCGATGGCGAGTTCGAGTGACCGGCGAAGGAACGTGTGGGCCTCGCCGTGGTCCCCCAGGCTCATCTGGGCGATGCCGATCCACCGGGTCAGGACGCGGGTCCGGTCGGGTTCGGGCCCGGTGGACAACTCCTCCCGGAGCCGGGCCACCGCGGCGATCAGCTCGGCCCGGTCGGTGGGGACCATCCGCAGGTCTTCGTCTTGCGTGATGAGGTTCTGGAGCACTGGGCCTTCCCTCGTTCGGTTGCGGTCAGCCTGGCACTACAGCTGGTCGATCTGCTGGCGCAGGCCGGTCAGCAGGTCCACCCCGTGCGGGGTGAAGTGCCCACCCAGGAGTTCGAGTTCGCGCATGAGGTAACGGGCGGCCGGCAGCCCCTCGTCGTAGGCGCTCTGGAAGCTCGCGCGCTCGTTGGCGGTCAGGTCGTCGCAGTCCAGCTCGGTGCGGCGGAACCGCAACAACTGGTTGTAGACACAGATCGCGTGGAAGGCGCGGTCGATCTCCCACGCCTGGTTGCGCGCGACACCCTGTCCGGCTCGCCACGCGATTTCGATCTTGGGGGAGGTCTCGGACGAGTACCCGTCGGCGAAGACCTGATGCTGATGGATGTGCAGGGCGATCGACTGGTGCGTTCCCTCGTGCAGCAGGTTCTCCGCGAGGAAGAAGGGGGACGGCGCCGTGCTGACGGTGTTCGGCGGGATGTGGTGTCGGGCCTTGTCGGAGAACACGATGACGTACGGGAGCGCCGGGTCACTGGAACTGGTCAGTGAGGAGGTGCGGACGCCGGGCTTGAGGCCCACCCAGAGCATGCCACGGACGAACTCGCGCATGCGCTCGAAGCCCTCGGGGTGGACCAGTGACAGGCGGTCCAGCGCGGCCGTCAGCGTCGTGCGCCGCTCGTCGGTGTGCTCCACGATCCGGTAGTTCACCAGGTTCACGTCGGCGGCGATCTCGCGGGGCAACTCGGCGTCGAACCAGTCGAAGGCGGCCCCGGCCACCGTCAGCTGCTCGCTGCGCAGGGCGCGGGCGTGCTCCGCGTAGCGGGTGCCCGACCGCAGGATGCGGCCCATCAGCGCGAACGGGAGGGCCCACTCGGCTCCTGTCTCTCGGAGCTGGGCCAACTCCGGGTCACTGCGTGTGAGGTCGAAGAAGGAACCGGACGGAACGCGGGCGGAAATCGTGGTCGACACGGTGGACTCTCCTTGGACGGAATGTGCAGAAGGCAGGGAAGGAGGAGAGCAGGCCGACTCGGTTGTGCACACCGAGCCGACCCGCCAGGCCGCCCAACGAGGCGGCGTCACTTCAGGGCCGAGATCAGCTCGCGGTCACGGGCGCGAAGTCGCCGTCCGGGACCATGTGGTCCAGCCGCCGCGTCAGGGCGGTGACCTCCGGCGCGAAGTCGCCGTCCGGGACCGAGTGGTCCAGCCGCCGCGTCAGGGCGGTGACCTCCGGAGCCCGCTTGGTGTCGCTGCTCATGTGCTTCTCCCATCGAATTTGCTCTGTTCGCCCGGAGATGGACGGGCAGTCGCGCAGGGTGGTGCAGCCCAGCCGGCCGGAAGCGTCCTTCCGACGGGCCGGGGGTTCGTGAGCGCCCTGGGGCGCGGATAGTCAGGCCGACGGTTCGCGGTCTGGAGCGGATTGGGCAGTCTGCGCCGAGCCGAGGTGATCAGGGTCCAACTGGTGTGCAGCGGAGACGCCGAGGACGAGCACGGTGATCACGTGCCCGAGTGCCCAGAGGCCGGCCAGTACCGCTCCGACCGGATCACGGTGCTCGCCTCGGTGACAGCCCCGCGCCGTGCTGAATTCGGCAGTCACGGCTTCACCGTCCGCAACTCGAACCAGACCCATTTCCCGAATGGCGCCCAGGCCAGTCCCCACCGAGAGGACAAGGCGTCTACCAGCCCCAGGCCGTACCCGGACTGCGCCTCGGGTGCAGGAACCGTGCGGCGCGGCACCTCGCTGGAGGAGTCCCGGACCCCAACCCGCACGGACTCCCGCTGCCGTGTTACGGAGATGGCGATCTTCGTGCAGCCCGTGCGTTTGGCTGCGTTCGCCACCAGCTCGGTCACCAGCGGCGCGGCCGTATCGTCCAACTCGGTGAGCGACCAGGCGGCCAGAGCGATGCGAACCAACTCGCGTCTCGCCCCAGCAGATTGAGGGACGCACGGTAGTTCCATCAGGCAGCCGAGATCGTCAGGCCGTACTGCCGGGACCTCGATGGGCACGGCGCCCGAGCTGCCGGCCGGCGTTGCGATGACGCTTACGGACATGCGGGCCTCCAATCTGCGAGCGAGTCAGGAACGGGCGGCCGTCAACCGGCATGTACGACCGGGCCGAACCAGCCGCACCCGGCGGCCCAGGCCGTCGGGGGTTCCCTCGTTCAGTGAACCCGTAGAGCACTACGATCGGTATGCCTGCCTGCACGTAGAGTGGTTTACGCGGTTTACAGCGCCAGCCGGGGGATTGATCTTGGATACGCGCAAAGATCCCAACAGCCGCCTCAAAGAGGCGATTTCAACCACAGCTTGGACCTACGAGGCGCTCGCCAACGCGGTGAAGCGGATCGGGGCAGAGAACGGCGAAGTCCTCCGGACCAACAAGTCCGCCGTGGCTCATTGGGTCAGCGGCAGGCAGCAGCCAGAGGGCCAAGTCGGCCAGTACGTCGCAGAAGCACTCTCCAGGCGGGCCGGACGCCGAATCACGCTGGCCGAGATCGGGTTCGCCGCTCCCGAGGAGTCCTTGGCCAGCAGCGCCGATCCGATCGAAGCGGCTGCGATCCTGGGTCGCGCGGACGTCGAGCGCCACAACTTCCTTGCCATCGCGGCGTTCACCACCGCTGGGGTCGCCGTGCCCCTCATCTACGACCCCGAGCCGATCTCTCGCCTAATGCGAGCCCGCACCACCACCGCGCGGGTCGGTGTCGAAGAGATCGAGGTGGTCCGGCAGATCACGGCGGTGTTCAGCGTGGCGGACGAGCGGCTGGGCGGAGGGCACGGCCTGACCACCGTGACCGCCTACCTCGCTGATACGGCAGCCCCCATGCTCCACAGCCGCTTCCCGGACGAGGACACCCGAAGGCAGGCCTTCGGAGCCGTGGCCGAGCTTGCCTACCTGGCTGGATGGAAGAACCACGACCTGGGCCGAGAAGGCGCCGCCCAGCACTACTACCGCGTCGGCTACCAACTCGCCGTCGAGGCTGACCCGCACGGTCACGCGGGCTGGATGATGCGCGCACTTGCCCACCAGGCACTCAGCCTCAAACAGCCGCAGCACTGTGCAGCGCTGATCGAAAACGCCCTGGCCCGCAGCCTTGGCCGCGTGGACGGGCAGACCGAGGCGCTTCTCCACATCACCCATGCAAGGGCGTTCGCCGCCACCCGTGACAAGCCGGCTGCGGCCCGAGCACTACTTGCAGCAGAGGACGCTCTCACCCGGCATGGCGACCCACAGCCGACCTTCTCACTCGTCAGCGGGCCGGCCGCCGGCACCGTCGCCAGCCACACCGCCCGGACCCTCACGGACCTGGAAGACCACACCGGGACCGAACAGCAGCACCGCGCCGCGCTGATCCGCTGGGACGCCGAGAAGTACAAGCGGGTCCACGCCCTCACCTACGCCGACCTGGGGGACAGCCTCGCGGCGCAAGCCCGAGCCGATGAAGCCGTGTCTACCTGGGGACGCGCTATCGACCTCATGGAGGGCATGGCCTCGGACCGAACCAGAAAGGCGATCGGGTCGATTCGCCCCCAGTTAGCGATCTACCGTAGACGCGGAGTCCCAGGAGCGACTGACCTGGAACGCCGCGCACGCGAGGCACTGACCTAACAGCCGCACCGCCGGAAGGGACCGAAGTACGTGGCCCAGACAACCGCCGACCAGTCCACCGCGCTCAAGCCCGCCACGGAGTCGATGACACTGCTGGTTGCCGCCGTGATCGTCCATGACCGCGAGACGCAGCGGGTGGCCCTCTTGCGACGCGGCCCCAAGGCAAAGTTCGCGCAAGGCATGTGGGACCTGCCCGTCGGCAAGAGCGAGCCCGGCGAACCCATCACCCAGACCGCCGTGCGCGAGCTCAACGAGGAAACCGGTCTCGTAGTCGCACCTGATGACTTGCAGCTGGTGCACGTCATCCACGGCGCCCGAGGCGTCGAGGCCCCCAACGGCTTCCTGACCGTGGTGTTCGTCGCGCACGAGTGGTCGGGAAGCCTGAGCAATGGAGAGCCCGAGAAGCACTCGGAGGTCTCATGGGTCAGCACCGACGCCATTCCCCGGGAGTTCGTGTCAACCACGGGGGCAGCCCTTATCAGCTACCTCCATGACGGCCCTAGCGTCTCACTCGATTCTTGGCGAGAGTAGGCGGCCACCAGCCGACGGCATCAACCGGGGCACCGCGCCGCGCCGGGAAGCCCCCTCCTGCCTCCCGGTGCGGCGCGGCGCGTGCGGTGCTCTCAGTCCGCCAGCGGCAGGTAGACCCGGTTGCCCTGGGCCGCGAACTCCTCCGACTTGGCCTGCATCCCGGCCAGCGCCTCGGCGTCGTAGCCGGCGGCGGCCGAGGTGACGGCCGTCGATCCGTCGCCGTGCTCGTCGCGGATCTGCTGGGAGATCTTCATCGAGCAGAACTTCGGACCGCACATGGAACAGAAGTGGGCGGTCTTGGCGGGTTCGGCGGGGAGGGTCTCGTCGTGGAAGGCGCGGGCCGTCTCCGGGTCGAGGGCCAGGTTGAACTGGTCCTCCCAGCGGAACTCGAAGCGGGCGTCGGAGAGGGCGTCGTCCCACTCGCTCGCGCCGGGGTGGCCCTTGGCGAGGTCGGCCGCGTGGGCGGCGATCTTGTAGGTGATGACGCCGGTCTTCACGTCGTCCCGGTTGGGCAGGCCCAGGTGCTCCTTGGGCGTGACGTAGCAGAGCATCGCGGTGCCCCACCAGGCGATCATCGCCGCGCCGATGCCGGAGGTGATGTGGTCGTACCCGGGCGCGACGTCGGTGGTGAGCGGGCCCAGGGTGTAGAAGGGGGCCTCGTCGCAGATCTCCTTCTGGAGATCCATGTTCTCCTTGATCTTGTTCATCGCGACGTGGCCGGGGCCCTCGATCATCACCTGGACGTCGCGGTCGCGGGCGATCCGGCCGAGCTCGCCCAGCGTCTGGAGCTCGGCGAACTGCGCCTCGTCGTTGGCGTCGGCGGTGGAGCCGGGGCGCAGGCCGTCGCCGAGCGAGAAGGTGACGTCGTAGCCCGCGAGGATGTCGCAGAGCTCCTCGAAGTTGGTGTAGAGGAAGTTCTCCTGGTGGTGCGCCAGGCACCAGGCGGCCATGATCGAGCCGCCGCGGGAGACGATGCCGGTCTTGCGGCGAGCGGTGAGCGGCACGTAGCGCAGCAGCACGCCGGCGTGGACGGTCATGTAGTCGACGCCCTGCTCGCACTGCTCGATGACGGTGTCGCGGTAGACGTCCCAGCTGAGTTCCTCGGCCTTGCCGTCGACCTTCTCCAGCGCCTGGTAGAGCGGCACGGTGCCGATCGGCACGGGGGAGTTGCGCAGGATCCACTCGCGGGTGGTGTGGATGTTGCGGCCGGTGGAGAGGTCCATGACGGTGTCGGCGCCCCAGCGGGTGGCCCAGGTCATCTTCTCCACCTCCTCCTCGATCGAGGAGGTGACGGCGGAGTTGCCGATGTTGGCGTTGATCTTCACCAGGAAGTTGGTGCCGATGACGGCCGGCTCCACCTCGGGGTGGTTCACGTTGACCGGGATGACGGCGCGGCCGCGGGCCACCTCGGCGCGGACGAACTCCGGGGCGAGGCCCTCGCGCAGGGCCACGAACTCCATCTCCGGGGTCACGATGCCGCGCTTGGCGTAGGCGAGCTGGGTGACGGCGGCGCCGTCGCGGCCGCGCAGCGGGCGGCGGGGGCGGCCGGGGAAGACGGCGTCGAGGTTGCGCAGGTTCCCGCCGCGCGGCGAGGTGTGCTTGATCCCGTCGTCCTCGGGGCGGGCCTCGCGGCCGTCGTACTCCTCGACGTCGCCGCGCTGGCGGATCCAGGAGTCGCGCAGCGCGGGCAGCCCGCGCCGGACGTCGGGTTCGTACGACGGGTCGGTGTACGGGCCGGAGGTGTCGTACAGCGGGACGCTCTTGCCGTTGGTGAGCACGACCTCGCGGTACGGCACGCGCAGGTCGGGGCGGGACCCGTCGCGGTACGCCTTGCGCCAGGCCGGGGTCGGGTAGCCGGTGCCCGCGCTGCTGACGGCGGGGTTCTGGGCAGACTGCGGCTGTGCGTCGAACGTGGTCATCAGACCTCTACTCCCTACGCCGGCATTACCCGGTCAGGTTCCTGCGGTCGACGCAGCGGTCGGCACGTCCAGCGACGTACCGGTCAGCGTCCTCTCAGCCCGGTGCTCCGAGCTCCCGTGTCCGCAGGCGGTGTTGCCTGCGCATGACGTCCAACACCGTAGCGAGCGGATCGCCGCTGGTCCAGAGGGGGTCCACGGCCGGGCGATTCCGGCCGCGGGGCCACCGCCGGGGCCCCGGCCGGGCAGACTGGCTGCACGCGGGGGGCGGGGCGACGAGGGAGGGCGTAGTGGTCGGGAGCACGGGCCGGGTGTCCGGGGCGGTCGGGGCGGGACTGGTCGGCGAGGTGATGGTGCACGTTCCGGAGCGCCAGGGGACGGAGGCGTTCCTCGCCTACCTGGCCGTGCCGGGTGACCGACTGCCGGTCGGGACGCCGGTGGTGGTGATCGAGTACCAGCCGCCCAGGACGGTCTACGTGGCCCCGGTGCTTCCCTGACGGGCCACGTCACCGCCGTGACGAGCTTGTGACAGTCCGTCATGTTCTCGCCCTTCTCTTCGGGTTGCACCGAGCGGACAATCCGAACCGGTGCATCTCATGCGCCGGAAGGGGGAGTTGAACCATGTTGTTCATCATCATCGGGGCGTCCGCCGCGGTGCTGCTGCTGGGCATCACACTCTTCAAACTCATGTGGCGGGTGGCCGAGCCCAACGAGGCGCTGATCATCTCGGGCTCCCGGCACAAGACCGAGGGGGTCGGTGACGGGCTGGGCTTCCGGATCGTCACCGGCCGGGGAACCTTCGTGACGCCGGGCCTGCAGGGCGTCCGCCGGCTGTCCCTGGACCTCAACGAGGCCGAGCTGGACGTCGAGTGCGTCACCACGCAGGGCATCCCGGTCCGGGTCAAGGGCGTGGTGATCTTCAAGATCGGCGACGACGACGTCTCCATCGCGAACGCCGCCCGGCGCTTCCTGGACCAGCAGAAGCTGATCAGCCAGCGCGTCCACAACGTCTTCGCCGGCCACCTGCGCTCGATCGTCGGCGGGCTCACCGTCGAGGACATGATCCGCGACCGCGAACGGCTCACCGGGGAGACCAGGGCCGCCTCGGGGCTGGAGATGGAGAAGCTCGGGCTGATCATCGACACCCTGCAGATCCAGGAGATCATCGACCCGACGGGCTACATCAAGAACCTCGCCATCCCGCATGCCGCCGCCGTCCAGCGGGACGCGCGGATCGCGCAGGCCGTGGCCGACCGGATGGCCACCGAGGCGGAGCAGGAGGCCGCCGCCCGCAAGGCCGAGGCGACGCGCGACAGCGCGATCCAGCAGTCCGCCTACCAGGCCGAGCGGGACACCGCCAACGCCCGTGCCCAGCAGGCCGGTCCGCTGGCCGAGGCGGCCTCGCGGCAGGAGGTGGTGGTCCAGGAGACCAGGGTCGCCGAGCTGGAGGCGCGCCGCAAGGAACAGCAGCTCCAGATCGACGTCCGCAAGCCGGCCGACGCCAAGGCCTACGAGACCCGGACCCGGGCCGAGGCCGACCGCGACGCCCGGATCTCCGCCGCGCAGGCGCAGGCCCGGGAGACCGAACTGAAGGCGGCGGCCGAGGCCAGCCAGGTCCGGGTCGCGGCCGAGGCGGAGGCCGACGCCACCAAGCTTCGCGGGCTGGCGTCCGCCGAGGCGACCCTGGCCACCGGCCGGGCCGAGGCCGCGTCCGCCGAGGCCCGCGGTCTGGCCGACGCGGCGGCGGCCAAGGCGATCGGGCTCGCCAAGGCCGAGGGGATCAAGGCCAGGGCGGAGGCCCTGACGGAGAACCCGGACTCGGTGGTGGCCCAGGAGCTGGCGGAGAAGTGGCCGGACATCGTGCTGGCCGCCTCGGAGTCCTTCGCCAACGTCGAGCACATGGTGCTGCTCAACGGTGCGGACGGCGTGGGGGAGTTGTTCACCAAGGCGCTCACGATGGGCGGGACCGGCCTCGGCCTGGCCCGGCAGATCATCGGCACCATGAGCGGGCAGGAGGAGCCGGCCCCGGCCGCCCCGGCGGCCGCCGCGGTACCCGTCCAGCAGATCCCGGTGGAGGACTGAGCACGTCTCCCAGGTGCCCGCCCGCCGCGACGGCGGGCGGGCACCCGTGCGTCACCGATCTTTATCAGCCAACCCAGTGACTGAAACGATCCCTCCTGGCACCATAATGCTCACAACTGCTCCGCAGAGACTCCCCCAGCGCCTCACCGCAACGGGTGGCGCCCGCGTCGAGCAGCAATGGACATTCACAAACCGGGGGGAAGCACAAAGTGCGCCTTCGTCATGCCGTCGGCCTCAGCGCCGCCGTGGTCTCAGCAGTGGTCGGACTGCCGCTCCCGGCGGTCGCGGCCGAGCCCGCCGCCGTCGTGTACGTCGACAACAGCCCGTCCGTCGGCTGCGACGACCACGGCACCGGTACCGCCGCCAAGCCCTACTGCACCGTCCAGGCGGCGGCCGACGCCGCCCTGCCCGGGCAGACCGTCCAGCTCGCGCCCAACACCGAGCAGCTCGGTGACCTCGTCATCACGCGCTCGGGCGAGATCGGCAAGCCGATCACCTTCCGCGGCAGCCCGTTCACCGGCATCAACGACTACACCCAGCCGTCGATCAGCCCGAAGTCGCGCAACCCGATCCGGCTCACCAACGTCCACGACGTCGTCGTCACCGGCCTCGGCCTGCCGACGGTGGAGCTCTCCGGCTCCTCCCGGGTGGAGCTGTCGCAGAACTGGTACGAGGAGGTGGGGGAGAGTCTGCGACCCGCGGTCGCCGTCAGCGGCCAGGTCGAGCAGATCACGATCGAGCGGTCGGTCTTCTACCACACCCGCGGCCTCGTCATCGGTGCCGGCGCCCAGCACACCACCATCGCCGCCAACCAGTTCAGCATGTCGGCCGGCGTCGCGATCGACGTCACCGACGCCCCCGACACCGTCGTCAACAACAACACGCTCACCGGCGGCCTCACGCAGGGCCTCGCCCTGAAGGGCGCCTCCGCGGGCTCGGCGATCGTCAACAACATCGTGAACGGGTCCAGCGTGTCGGTCTCGGCGGCCTCCGCCACCGGCACCAGGCTCGACTACAACATCGTCCACCCGGTCCAGGGCCTGCCGGCCTACACCTGGGCCGACCGGGGCTACCAGTCGCCCGCCGAGCTGAACTCCGCCACCGGCCAGGGCGCCCACGACATCGACCACGCGATCACCTTCGAGAACGCGTTCCTGCCGCTCGCCGTCCCGACGCTGGACAGCAACGCCGCGATCGACTCCGCCGACCCGCTGCCGGTCCGCGGCTCCTTCACCGACCTGGTGGGCAACGCCCCCACCGACCACCCGCTGGTCGCCAACGGCGGCCCGAACAGCAGCTTCCGCGACCGCGGCTCCTACGAGGTGCAGGGCCTGCTGTCGGTCGAGCTCAAGGCCGCCGGCACCGTCCACCCGGCCCCCACCGGCCCGGGCCCGCTCACGGTCGACCTCACCGCCGAGGCCTTCAACCAGTGGGGCGGCGCGCTCACCTACACCTTCGACTTCGGGGACGGCAGCGCGCCGCTGACCACCCCAGAGAAGACCGTCCGGCACACGTACCTCAAGACCGGCGGCTTCGTCCCCAAGGTCACCGTGATCGACGGCCGCGGAGGCCGGAAGTCCGACGCCGTCGACTCCCCGGTCACCGTCACCACGGACAGCCCGATGACCCTGTCGCTGACCGGCCACGCCAACAGCCAGCGGGACCCGCTCGGCTTCCAGGTCGACGCCACCGGCACCACCTCGCCCTGGGCGATCACCAGCTACACGTTCGACTTCGGCGACGGCACCACGCCCACCACCAACAACGTCGGCAAGGCCGAGCACGCCTTCGCCGAGCCCGGCACGCACACCGTCAAGGTGACGGTGACCGACGACTCGGGCCAGACCCGCAGCGGCGACCTCCCGGTCACCGTCAACTACGACGCGGCCGGCTTCAAGGCGCTCTCCCCGACCCGGGTGCTCGACACCCGCTGGCCGGGCGCCCAGAACCACAAGCTCGGCCCCGGCGAGACGTGGAACCTCAACGTCCGCTACCCCAGCGCCACCGGCGGCGCGACCGTGGTGCCGCCCGGCGCCACCGCGGTCGTCCTCAACCTGACGGCGACCGAGGGCACCCAGAACAGCTTCCTGAGCGCCTACCCGACCGGCGGGGCGCGGCCGATCACCTCGAACGTCAACTTCGGCCCCAACCAGGACGTCGCCAACCTGGTGACCGTCCCGGTCGGCCCCGACGGCCAGGTGACCATCCGCAACAACGCCGGCACGGTGCACGTCGTCGGGGACGTCCTCGGCTACTACTCCCCGTTCACCGACCAGTGGTACCAGCCGGTCGCCCCGGCCCGGCTGCTGGACACCCGCACCACCGGCACGCCGCTCGGGCAGGACTCCTCCCGCCGGCTGAAGATCGCCGGCCAGGGCGGCGTCCCCGCCGACGCGACCTCGGTGGTCCTCAACATCACCTCCACCGAGTCCAGCGCCAAGAGCTTCTTCACCGCCTACCCGGCCGGCAGCGCGCTGCCCGTCAACGGCTCCAACCTCAACACGGTGCCCGGCCGGGACATCCCCAACCAGGTGGTCGTCCCGCTGGGCGGTGACGGGTCCATCGACATCTACAACCACGTCGGCACCGCCCACGCCGTCGTGGACGTCTTCGGCTACTACACGCCGAACGGCAAGGGCCGGTTCGTCCCCGTCGTCCCGACCCGTCTGCTGGACTCCCGTGACAACGGCGGCGCCAAGCTCGGCCCCGGCGGCACCCGCACCGTGAACGGCGTGCCGGCCGGCGCCATGGCCGCCGCGGTCAACCTGACGGCGACCGAGACCGAGGAGAAGACCCACCTCATCGCCTGGGCCACCGGCTCGCCCCGCCCCGACACCAGCAACCTGAACGCCAGCCCGAGCCTGGACGTGCCCAACCACGCCACCGTCCCGGTGGACGCGCAGGGCCGGTTCGACCTGTTCAACAACGCCGGCAACACCCACGTGGTCGCCGACCTCTTCGGCTACTACCAGGCCTGGTGACACCCGGGCACCCTCCGGGGTGACCCGTCCGTCCGCGCAGTCCGCCCGCGCCCGCCCGAGTACCCGTACTCGGGCGGGCGCGGTGCTGTCCGCCGGAGCACGGCGGACACCGGTGGGCCGTTTCGTCCGCGTACGTCCTCAACCGCCCGACCGGACCGGACGGCACGTCAATCCCCGCTCCACGACGGTGATCACCGTGCCGATAGCCTGCGCGTCAGCCTCGTCCGCCTCGTCCGTCCCGTCCATCCCGCAGGGCGGCCGGGCGAAGCACCTGAACCGACCTGTCCGTGCCCGTTCCGGGGGAAACACCAGTGCGCCTTCGTCATTCCGTGGTGCTCGGCACCGCCATAGCCTCCGCCGCCGTCGGCCTTCCGTTCTCCGCGGCGGCCGCCGAACCGCCGGCCGTCCTGTACGTCGACAACACGCCGTCGAAGCCGTGCGACGACTCCGGCACCGGAAGCCAGGCGGTGCCGTTCTGCACCCCGCAGGCCGCCGTCGACGCCGCCCGGCCGGGTCAGACGGTCCAGTTGGCCGCCCGCACCTGGAAGGGCGAGCTGCGGATCACCCGCTCCGGCGAGCCCGGCCGGCCGATCGTGATCAACGGCTCCCCCCTCGCCCCCGACGGCGGGCCGAAGCAGCCGGTCCTGCGCAACACCGCCGGACACGCGATCCGGCTCTCCGGCGCCCACGACGTGGTCGTCCGCGGCCTCGCGGTCCTCGACACCCCCGAGCCGGTGCTGATCGAGAACTCCAGCCGGGTCACCGTCGACCAGCTCTACCTGTTCCAACGGCCGACCGGCTCCGCGGAGCCCCCGGTCGTGCCCGGCGCCGCCACGGTCAGGGTCACCGGCACCAGCGACTCCACCACGATCAGCCGCTCGGTGATCGGCTACGGCCGCGGGGTGGTCCTCGACGCCGGCACCCGGGGGACCACGGTCGTCGGCAACGACCTCAGCTCCAACACCGAGGGCGCGGTCAAGGCCACCGACGCCGTCGGCACCGTGGTCGTCAACAACACCATCACCCTGCCGATCGGCCCGGGTGTGCGGCTGGCGGGTGCCTCCACGGGCGCGACCGTCGAGAACAACGTGGTCATCCCGAACCTCGGGAACCCGGGCAACGGCCACGGCCTCATCGTCGTCGAGGCCGGCGCCGTCGCCGGGACGAAGGTGGACTACAACGTCGTCCACCCGACCGGCACCGACCCGGCCTACGTCTGGGCGGGGACGGCCCACCGCGGCCCCGCCGAACTGACCGCCGCCACCGGGCAGGGCTCGCACGACCTCGACTCCGACATCGGGTTCCGGGACGCCATGATCGGGGGCTACCACCGGCCGACCGCCACCGCCGACGCGCTGATCGACTCCGCCGACCCGGACGCACCCGGGGTGCTCGACTCCGACATGTGGGGCCGGGCCGTCGTGGACGCGCCCCACATCGCCAACTCCGGCCCGGGAGCGAGCGCCCGCGATCGCGGCGCGACCGAGATCCACGGCCTGGCCGGCGTCAACCCCGTGATCACCGGTACCGAAACGCCGTCCCCGCAGGGGCCCGTCCCGCTGACGGTCGAGATGTCCGCCGGGGCGTCCAACGGCTGGCCCACCGCGCTCACCTACACGTACAACTTCAAGGACGGCAGCGCCCCCCTGGTGACCACCGAGGCCACCGTCCGGCACACCTACACCGCCGCCGGCACCTTCAAGCCGACCGTGACGGCCGCCGACGGGACCGGCGACACGGTCAGCGGGGAGCCGTTCGAGCGGGTCGTCATCGCCTCCGCCCCCGGCCCGCTGAGCGCCCGGCTCACCGTGACCCCGTCCGCCGAGGAGCCGCTCGGCTTCACCTTCACCGCGAGCGCCACCGGCCCGTACCGGATCACCGAGTACGGCATCCTGAGCTACGGCGACGGAGGAGGCGCCCAGTGGGGCCCCGGCAACACCTTCTCCCACACCTACTCCCGGCCCGGCGACTACGACGTGACGCTGGTGGCAAAGGACGAGAAGGGCAACTCCACCTCCTGGGTCCAGAAGGTCACCGCCGCGTACGCGCCGTCCGGCTTCACGGCCCTGCCGCCCGTGCGCGTCGCGGACACCCGGACCCCCGGTACCCGTTACCGCCACGTCGAGGCGGGCGGCACGCTCTACCTCCAGGTCCGCAAGACCCCGGACGGCGCCGCGAGCGGCGTTCCGGCCGGAGCCACCGCCGTCGTGCTCAACCTGACGGCGACCGGCGCCTCCGGGCACGGATTCCTCAGCGCCGCCCCGTCCGGCAGCGGCACCTCCACCACCTCGAACGTCAACTTCGCGCCCGGCCAGGACGTCTCGAACCTGGTGACCGTCCCCGTCGGCCTGAACGGCGAGGTGTCCATCGGCGCACAGGGCGCCTCGCTGGACGTCGTCGCCGACATCCTCGGCTACTACCAGCCCTCCGCCGCCGACAGGTTCACCGCCCTGGCCCCGGCCCGGCTGCTCGACACCCGCGGTGCCGGCGGCCCGGTCGGCCAGGACGCCACCCGCCGCCTGAAGGTGGCCGGCAACGGCGGCGTGCCCGCCACGGCCCGCTCGGTGATCCTCAACGTGACGGCCACCGAGTCCACCGCCAACAGCTACGTCACCGTCCACCCGGCCGGCACCCCGCGCCCCGCCGCCGGCTCCAACCTCAACACCGTCCCCGGCCGGAACATCACCAACCAGGTGGTCGTCCCCCTCGGCACGGACGGCTCGATCGACATCTACAACCACAGCGGCAGCTCGCACGCGGTCGTGGACGTCGTCGGCTACTTCGGCCCCGAGGGCAAGGGGCTGTTCACGCCCGTCCTGCCGAGCCGGTTGCTGGACTCCCGCAGCGGAGCCCCGCTCGGCGCCGGCTCGGTGCGCACCGTCGTCGGCGTCCCCGCCGGTGCCACCGCCGCCGCCGTCAACCTGACCGCCACCGAGACCACCGAGGCCACCCACCTCACCGCCTGGGCCACCGGCACCGCCAAGCCCGGCACCAGCAACCTCAACGCCACCCCGGGCCTGGACGTGCCCAGCCACGGCACCATTCCGGTGGACGCCCAGGGCCGCTTCGACATCGCCAACAACGCCGGTTCCACCCACGTGGTCGCCGACCTCTTCGGCTACTACCGCAACCAGTAACCCGGCCCCCGCACCGATCGAGTAGCCCGCCCGCGCCCACCTGAGTACCCGTACTCAGGTGGGCGCGGCGCCGTCCGCCGGAGCATGGGGGCATGCACCCAGCAGCCACCGCACGGATCGGCATCACCGCCGTCGGATCCCACCTGCCCGCCCGCCGCCTGACCTCCCAGCAGCTCCAGGACGAGGTCACCGCGGGCGGCCGGCTCCGCCTCCCGGAGCGGATGTTCGAGAAGGCGACCGGCATCGTCACCCGGCACTTCGCGGCCGACGGCGAGTACGCCTCCACCCTGGCGGTCGGCGCCGCCCGGCGCGCCCTGGACGCCCGCGGCCTGGACCCGTCCGACGTCGACCTGCTGCTGTACGCCTCCGCCACCCGGGACATCTGCGAGCCGGCCACCGCACACCTCGTCCAGGCCGAACTCGGCTCGCGAGCCCATGCGTTGGACGTCAGCAACGCCTGCAACAGCTTCCTCAACGGGATCGACCTGGCCCGCGCGATGATCCTGGCCGGCCGGGCCCGGCGCGCCCTGGTGGTCACCGGCGAGACGCCCAGCCGGGCAATGCGCCGCGACCCGGGCGGCCTGGCCGACTTCCGGGACGGCTTCGCCGGCTACACCTTCGGGGACGCCGGCGCGGCCGTGGTGGTCGAGGCCGTCGAGCGCGGCGGCATCCTCGACGTCGAGACCGAGACGGCCTCCGAGCACTGGGAGGCCGGCGGCATCCCCGGCGGCGGCTCGCGCCACCCGCGCGGCGACGAGTACAGCTACTTCCGGGGCGGCGGCAAGGAGTTGCGCGGCGTCTTCGAGAAGATCGGCGGCGCCATCCTGACCAGGGTGGCGGCCCGCACGGGCCTCGGCTGGGACGACTACGCCCGGGTGCTGGTGCACCAGGTCACCGTCCCCTACCTGGACCGGTTCGTGGAGCTGACCGGGGTGCCCGCGGAGAAGCTGGTGCTCACCGTCCCGGAACTGGGCAACATCGCCAGTGCCACCATCGGTGTCCAACTGGACCGAATACGGCCTGAGTTGAACCCGGGTGACAAGGTGCTGCTGATCGGCCTCGGCGGCGGGGTCAGCCTGATGACGATGGTCTGGGAGGCGTCGTGAACGCCCCGACCAAGCTCTGGGTGGTCGTCCCCGCCTACCAGGAGGAGGCCCGGATCGAGGGCACGCTCAACGCCCTCGCCGCCCAGCGGGACCGGGAGTTCACCCTGTTGGTGGCCGACAACGGCTCCACCGACCGCACCGTGGCGAAGGTCCGGGCCTTCGCCGAGCGGGCGCCGTTCCCGGTCGAGGTCCTGGTCGAGCCGGAGAAGGGGGTCGGCTCGGCGATCGACACCGGGTTCCGGCACGCCATCGCGCGCGGCGCCACCCTGCTCGCCCGCACCGACGCCGACTGCCTGCCGGAACCCGGCTGGACGGCCGCCGCCCGCGCCGGGATGACCGAGTCCCGCGGCCTGGTCTGCGGCCGGGTCACCGCCCGCCGGGACGAGCACGGGCCGGCCGGGCGGGCGGTGTTCCTGGTCCTGGTGGCGCTCGGCGCCTTCTTCGGCCGGATCCGGCCCGCCCACCGCCGCCGGCACGGCTACCTCACCCCGTACCGGATGCACGCGGGCAACAACATGGCGATCACCGCCGAACTGTACGAGGCGGTCGGCGGGATGCCGCGCCGCCCCTCGCCCACCGACCGGGCGTTCATCAACCGGGTGCGCCGGCACACCACCGCCATCGTCCACCGCCGCGACATGGTGGTGCAGAACTCCACCCGCCGGATCCGCGCGTACGGCGTGGCCGGCACCGCCCGCTGGTACCTGGAGCGGGGCCCCGGCGGGCGCTCCGCCGACGTCCGCTGAGCCCGCCCGCCGACCCGCCGCCCGCCGCCCGACTTCCCGCCGCCGACCCGCCCGCCGACCCCGCCCCGCTGAGGACACACCGTGCTCGACCGGCTCGCCCACGCCCTGCGCACCGTCCACCCCGACCGGCCCGCCGTGCTGCACCACACCCGCACCGGCGCCACCAGGGTCCGGATCCGCCGCGGCGACCTCGCCGACCTCGCCGACGTCTACGCCGCCGCCCTGCACGCCCGCGGCCTCACCGAAGGCGCCACCCTCGGCGTCGCCGTCCGCCCCGGCCCCCGGGCGCTCGCCGTGATGCTCGCCGCGCACCGGCTCGGCCTGCGCACCGCCGTCCTCGACCCGACCGCCGGACCGGACGTGCTCGCCGCCCGCCTCGCCCTGGCCCGGCCCGACCTGGTGCTCGCCGACGCCGCCGCCCAGGCGGTGGCCGGCTGGGCCGGCCCGCTCGCCCGCCGCGCCGACCTCGCACTGCCCCGGCTGGACGCGCTCGGCCCGGTCGCCACCCTCGGCCGCCGGCTGCCCGGCTGCGCGCCCCGGCTGCGCACCGACGCCGCCGCCGTACCCGCGCCCCGTACCGGCGGCCGCGACACCGACGCCGTGATCGTCTTCACCTCCGGCACCACCGCCCGCCCGCGCGCCGTCGTGCACACCCGGGACGGGCTGGCGGCCGGCCTGCGGACCGTCACCGAGCTCGTCGGGCCCCGCCCCGGCACCACCGTGCTCGGCGGCACCTTCTTCGTCCTCGTCCCGGCCCTGGCCGCCGGCGCCACCGTCGCCCTCCCGGCCCGGACGCCCGGCGCACTGGCCCGCCAACTCGCCCGGCTGGCACCGGCCCAGACCTACCTCACCCCGCCCCAGCTGCGCGCCGCCCTGCACTCCGGGGCCCGCTTCTCCGGCCGGGTCTGGACCGGCTCCGCGCCCGCCGACGCCGCCCTGCTGCGCCGGGTCAAGGAGGCCGGCGCCGAGCAGGCCTGGGGCGTGTACGCGCTCACCGAACTGTTCCCGGCCGCCGCCGTCGAGGAGGCCGCGAAGAGCGCCTTCAGCGGCCCCGGCGACCTGGTCGGCGCACCCCTGCCGGGCGTCCGCACCGACCTGGCGCCGGACGGCGAGCTGCTGCTCACCGGCCCCGGCGCCCGCCACCGCTACCTCGGCGAGGACCCCGACCCCTGGGTCCGCACCGGCGACCGCGCCACCCTCACCCCGGACGGCCGGATCGTGCTCGCCGGGCGGCTCAAGGACATGGTGCTGCGCGGCGCCGAGAACATCTACCCCGGCCTGTACGAGCCCTCGCTGCACCTGCCCGGCGTCGAACTCGCCGTCCTGGTCGGTGTCCCGCGCACCGACGCGCCGGGCGACGAACGGCTGGTCGCCCTCGTCCAGCCGCGCCCCGGCACCGACCCGCACCGGCTGCGCACCGCCCTGCAGGGCCCCCTCGACCGGATGGGTGCCGCCCGGCCGGACGCGCTGCTGTTCGGCGCCGTCCCGCTGGCCGGCCGGTCCCGCAAGCCCGACCGGGCCGCTGCCTCCGCCCACTGCGCACGGGAGTTGACCACGTGACCAGCCCGCCGACCCGAGCCGTCCCCGCCCCGGCCGCCGCCTCCCGGGCCGCCCGCCGCCGCGACCGCCGGGTCTACCTGCGAAGCCACCCCGTCCTGTTCGCGCTGCTCTGCGCCACCCGCCGCCGCCCGGTCGTCCGGCTCGGCCGCACCGTCCTGGTGCACGACACCGACGCCTACCGGGAGGTGCTCACCCGCGTCCCGCTCGACCGCACCGCGCCCGGCACCACCGGCGGGGCAGCCGCCGAACTCACCGACGGCGGGCTGCTGTTCGACCAGGAGGGCAGCGAACACCGGGCCGCCCGCCGCGTGCTGGCCGGCGACCTCGGCGCCGGCGCGCTCGACCGGATCCGGCCGCACTGGCAGGCCGTCCTCGCCGACCGGGTCCCGGCCCTCGCCACCGGGCGGCTCGAACTCGTCGACCTCGCCCTGGAACTGGCCGGGGTGACGACCGCCGCGCTGACCGACTCCGACGCCTGCCCGCGCGCCCTCGCCCGGGCCGCCGCCGAGACCGCCGCGGCGGCCGCCGCCGACCACCTGCCCGGCCCGCGCCGCCCCGGCCGCCGGACCGACGCGACCACGGCCGCAACCGGGCTGACCGCCCTGCTCCCCGACCCGCTCGACGCCATGCTCGCCGTCGCCGCTGTCAACACCACGGTGGCCGCCCTCCCCCGGGCCGTCGCCTGGTGCGCCGACGCCGCCCTCTGGCCGACGGTGGACGCCTCGACCGCGCCCCGGCTCGCCGCCGAACTGCTCCGGCTCACCGCCCCCTCGCCGCTGCTCCCCCGGGTGGCCGCCGCCGACGCCACCGTGGCCGGCCGCCCGGTCCGGGCCGGCGACCGGCTGGTCCTGGTCGCCCGGCACGCCGCCCGGGCCCACCGGACCACCCCCGCCCCCGGGCCGGCCGCCGCCCAGGCCGTCTTCGGCGCGGGCCCGCACGCCTGCCCCGGTGCCGGCCTGGCCCGCGCCCAGCTCGCCGATGTCCTGCTCGCCCTGGCCCCGTACCGGCCGGTGGTCACCCGTGCCCGCGTCGACCGCCGCGCCGCCCTGCCCGGCTACGCGGAACTCGCCGTCCGGTCGGGAGCCCGCCGATGCGGATAGCCGTCACCGGCGCCGGCGGCTTCTGCGGCTCGCACGTCGCCCTCGCCGCCGACGCGCTCGGCCTCGACGTGCACTGCTACGGCCGCTCCCCCGGCCCGGTCGGGCGGCACGTCCGCTGGGACGCCACCGAGGGGGCGCCGGACCTCACCGGCACCGACCTCGTGGTGCACTGCGCGGCGGCCGTCGCCGACCTGCCCCCGGGCTCCCCCGGCGAGGCCGGCCAGTACGCCGTCAACGTCACCGGCACCGAACGCCTGATGCGCGCCGCGGCCGGCCGCCCGGTCGTCTGGGTGAGCAGCGCCAGCGTCTACGACCCCCGGACGAGCCGCGAGGGTGTCACCGAGCGCCACCCCACCGAGGGCGGCCACCTCAACGCGTACGGGCGGACCAAGGCCGCCGGCGAACGGATCGCGCTGGCGGCGGGCGCCGTCGTGCTGCGCCCGCGCGCCGTCTACGGTCCGGGCGACCCGCACCTCGCCCCGCAGCTGCTGGCCCGCGCCCGGCGCGGCCTGCTGCTGCTCCCCGGCGGCGACGTCCGGATCAGCCTCACCGCCGTGCAGAACCTCGCCGACGCGTGCCTGGCCGCGCTGGGCCTGACCGGCCGGGCCCCCTGGGCCCCGGGCGCGTACAACATCGCCGACGGCCGGTCCTACCGGCGGGACGACGCCGTCCGCCGGGTGCTGGCCGCCCACGGCGTCCGGGCGCGGATCGGCCACGTGCCCGTGCCGCTCGCCCGGCTGGCCGCCCGCACCGGGCGGTTCCCCGGGCTGACGCCCTACGCGGTCGACCAGCTCGCCAACAGCGTCACCCTCGACCTCACCCGGGCCCGCGCCCAGCAGTGGCAGCCGCGCTGGGACCTCGACACGGTGGCGCTCCACCCGCCGGCCCGGGCCGGCTCCCCGGCGGACGACTGACGCCCGCACCCCCGGCGAGGGGGTACGGGCGTCCGTGGGGCCGGTGGGTCAGCTCTTGGCGGCCTTCTTCACCAGGATCACCACCGCGGCGGCGATCCCGACCACCACCAGCAGCTTGAAGGCCAGGCTCAGCAGCGCGCCCACCACGCCGAAGACGAACCCGACGATGTTCCAGGCCAGGATCAGCACCAGCACCGGGACGACGATGTTGCGCACCCACGAGGGCAGCGACTTCCAGAACTCAGCCATGTCCGTTCCTTCTCTCCCCTCGGGCCGGCTGCCGTCCGGTGCCGCATCCCGCTTGCTTTCGATACTTCGATCGTACGGGGGCGCACGTGCCGGAACGAGAGCCAACGGCCCGGAGAGAACCCGGAGATCGCCCTGACCCGGCCCCCCGGGAAAACCCCCGGGAATTCCTTCGTCCCGCCTGCAACCCCGGCCGGGTCCAGACGTCCTGGAGATACAGGGGTATCCGGAACTACCGGTGCACCAGCATCACTTGGGGGGAACCAAGCATGCGTGTCCGTACTGCCACCGCCGTCGCCGCCCTCACGGCCCTGACCCTGACCGCACCGCTCCTGGCCATGTCACCGGCCGTCGCCGCGCCGGCCGTCGCACCGGCCGTCGCACCGGCGATGATCCCGACCGACACCACCCCGGCCGCCTTCGTGCCCACCGGGCTCAAGCGCGTCCTGGACACCCGCGACGCCCAGCGGACGCCGGACCTCCAGCGGCGTCCGCTCGGCCCCGGCGAGAACTACTCGGTGCCGCTCTCCGCCTGGGCGGACGAGGCTCCGCGCGAGCGCCCGGTCGTCCCCACCGACGCGACCGCCGTGATCGTCAACGTGACCGCCACCAACCCCAGCACCGCCGGCCACCTCACCGTCCGCCGGGACGCCGCGCAGCCGGGCGCGCCGCTGACCTCGACCCTCAACTTCAAGGCCGGCGAGACGGTCTCCAACATGATCAGCGTGGCGGTCGACGAGCGTGCGGTCGGCGCATCGCCGCAGATCAGCGTGTACAACAGCGCCGGCAACACCGATGTCGTGGTCGACGTGGTGGGCTACTACCGGCAGGGTGCCGCGGACAAGTACGAGCCGGTGAGGCCGACCCGGCTGGCCGACACCCGCACCACCGGCGGGAAGGTCGGACAGGGCGGCGTCCTCTCGGTCGACGCCGCGCGCAAGGACCTCGGCGCCGGGGACGCCAAGGCGGTGCTGCTGAACGTCACCGCCGTCACGCCCGGCACCGACGGCCACGTCACCGCGTACCCGTCCGGCTCGGCCCGCCCGGCCGAGGGCTCCAACCTCAACTACGCGGCGGGGCGAACGGTCGCCAACCAGGTGGTCGTCCCGGTCGGCCGCGACGGCAAGGTCGACCTCGCCAACATCGGCGGCCCCACCGACGTGGTGGTCGACCTGATCGGCTTCTACAGCCCCTCGGGCCACGGCCTGTACAGCGCGCTCCGCGAGCAGGGCCGGCTGTTCGACACCCGGGGCCGCGGGGTCGGCCTCCTGCCGTACTCCGCCACGGCTGTGCCGGTGTCCGGCATCGGCTTCATGCCGCCGCACCCGTGGGTGGTCACCCTCAACGTGACCGCGACCGAGCCGACCGCCGCCGGCCACCTGGAGGCGAACGGGGTCGACTCCACCTCGACCGGCACGTCGAACCTCAACTGGACGCCGGGCCGGACGGTCGCCAACGGCGTCACCACCGAGACCGCCGCGGTCCAGGGTTCCGACGGCGCCGTGTGGTTCCGCAACAACGCGGGCTCCACCCACCTGCTCGTCGACGCCACCGGCTACTTCACCACCGGCTGACCGTCGCGGCACCGGTTCCGGCGGTCCGATCCCACGGGGGGGACCGGACCGCCGGGCGCGGTCGGGCAAATGTTCGGTCAAGTCCCGCAACCTTTGCCCCACTTGGCGGTCTACCAGGACAGAGACCTCCGGCCCGTGCCGGAGGCTACCGTCACACGGGGAGAACACATGCACGCAAGACCCGCCGCCCTCGCCGCGATCACCGCGCTGGTCCTCACCGGGCCCGCCGTCATCGCGGCCCCGGCCGCCGTGGCCGCCACGGCCGCACCCGCCGCCGCCACGGCCGGCGACCTCACCACCCCGGGCGGCTTCACCGGGATGAGCCCGACCCGGGTCCTGGACACCCGGAACGCCATGTTCGTCCCGAACGGCCAGCAGCGGCCGCTCAACCCCGACGAGTACTACACGACCCCGCTCGTGACGTTCACCTCGCACATGCCGCCGACCACCCACCCCGTGGTGCCCGCCGACACGACGGCGGTGGTGGTCAACGTGACGGCGACCAGCCCGACCGCCGACAGCTACCTCACGCTCAGCGCGGCCGGCCACCCCGGTACCGTCCCGGCCACCTCCAGCCTCAACTTCAAGGCCGGCAAGACGGTGTCCAACCTGGTCACCGTCGCGGTGCTCCCCGGCACCACTCCGGCGATCACCGTCTACAACCACGCCGGCACCACCGACGTCGTCCTCGACGTGGTCGGCTACTACCGGGCCGGCGCGACCGACAAGTACGCCCCGCTCACGCCCTCACGGCTGGTCGACAGCCGCAGCGACGGCGGCCGGCTCGGCTGGGACGGCGTCCGTTCGGTCCAGGTCGCCAGGCCCGAGCTCGGCACGGCCGACGCCCGCGCGGTGATCCTCAACGTCACCGCCACCGAGGGTACGGCGGACAGCTTCCTGGCGGTCTACCCGACCGGCACGGAGCGGCCCTTCGTGGGCTCGAACGTCAACTTCGGTGCGGGGAAGACCGTTCCGAACCAGGTCGTGGTCCCGGTCGGCGCCGACGGGAAGATCGACGTCTACAACCACGTCGGCTCGGTGGACGTCGTCGTCGACCTCGTCGGCTACTACGGCCCCTCCGGCACCGGGCTGTTCAGCGCACTCGGCACCCCGGTCCGGGCCTACGACACCCGGAGCTCGGCGGCCGTCGAGCCCGGCGGCACCCGTACCGTCCCGGTGGTCCAGGGCCAGGTCATCGGCGCGGCCCTCAACGTGACCGCCACCGAGCCGACCACCGACGGCCACCTCACGGTGTACCCCGCCGCGGCGGCCCGGCCGGACACGTCCAACCTCAACTTCACCGCCGGACTGACCGTGGCCAACTCCGTCACCACCAGGACCGACGACGGACGCGTCTCGATCTACAACAACGACGGCTACACCCACGTGATCGCCGACCTCACCGGCGTCTTCGTCGCGGGCTGACGCCCCGGGGCCGTTCCCCCCGTGCGGGCGCACGGGGGGAACGGCCCTCCGGTCAGACCGGCCAGGTCTCGCCGCGCCAGGCGGCGTCCCAGAACATCCACTCGTACCGCGAGGTGGTGGTGAAGTGCTCCACCACCCGGCGGCGTTCGGCCGGGGAGATCTCCTCGCCGAGCCGGTCGGTGAGCGCGAGCACCCGGCGCACCACGGACTGGAAGGCCTCGTCGCCGTAGGTGGCGATCCACTTGGCGTACAGCGGGTCGGGGGAGCCCTTGGCAAGCAGCTCGTCGCCCACCCGGGCGTAGATCCAGTAGCAGGGCAGCACCGCACCGACCGCCTCGGCGAAGGAGCCGCCGTAGACGGTGGCCAGCAGGTAGCTGGTGTACGCGCGGGTGGTGGGCAGCACCGGCTCGGCGGCGGCCTCCTCGGCGCTGCCGCCGAAGGCGGTCATGAAGTCGGCGTGCATGCCCTGCTCGGCCGCCAGCGCGCCGACCGCGTCGTCGGCGAAGGCCCGCACCTCCTCCTCGCCGGGCGCCTTGGCGGCGCAGACGGCGAGCGCGCGGGCGTAGTCGCGCAGGTAGTGCGAGTCCTGGACGACGAAGTGGCGGAACGCCTCGCGCGGCAGGGTGCCGTCGGTGAGGCCGCCGATGAAGGGGTGGTCGAGGATCTTGGCGTAGACCGGCTCGATCGCCGCCCAGAGTTCTTCCGTCAGGCTCAGGCTCATACCCCGACCCTAACCGGGCGGCCGCCGCCGGCCACGGCGCCGTTCAGTCCTCGGGCGGGGAGAACACCACCAGCACCCGCAGCTCCTCGGTGACGTGGTGGAACCGGTGCGGCACACCCGCCGGGACGTAGACCACCGTCCCGCGGGCCACCGTCGTGGTCTCGTCGCCGACGGTCAACTCGGCCCGTCCGCTGACCACCTGGTAGATCTCGTCCTGGGTGTGCGCGGTCTGCGGGTCGGTGTCGCCGGGGGAGAGCGCGTAGAGGCCGGCGGACATCCGCGGCTCGCGCAGGAATCGCAGGTAGGCGCCGTCGTTGGCGGCGCGCTCGGCGTCCAGTTCGTCCAGCCGGAACAGCTTCATCGGGGCGCCTTCCTCCTCCGGGTCCGGGTCCTGGGGCATTCAACACCAAACTTGCTCGTCAGGAGCTTCCCCCGCCCCGACGGGCCTGCGACGCTGGCCCCATGAAGGGTTTCGTCATCAAGACACTTATCAACGCGGCCGCGATCTGGGTGGCCGCCTGGATCGTCGCCGGCATCACGCTGACCGGCGACGACTGGCAGCAGAAGAGCCTGACGGTGATCGCCGTGGCGCTGGTCTTCGGCGTCGTGAACTGGCTGATCAAGCCGGTGGTGAAGCTGTTCTCGCTGCCGCTGTTCATCCTCACCCTGGGGCTGATCACCTTCGTCATCAACGCCCTGATGCTCTGGCTGACCTCCTGGGCCTCGGACAAGCTCAACCTGGACTTCCACGTCGACGGGTTCTGGGCCGCGCTGTTCGGCGCGCTGATCATCAGCCTGGTCTCCTGGGGCCTCAACCTGGCGCTCGGCGACGACGACTGAGCCGCCGCGCCCCGCGGCGGCCCGAGCGAACGACCCCGGCGGAGGGGGCCCGCACCCGGTTCCCCACCGGGACGGGCCCCCTCCGAGCACCACCCGAACGGACGCACCCGGCCGCACCGGTGTTTCGGCCCCGGCCGCCTGCGGGAGACTCCCGCACAACGCTCCGGCCACGGAGGTCGCCATGCGCACCCCGCCCCGCCCCGTCGTCAAACGCACCGCGCGGGCGATCCTGCTGGAACTCGACCCGGACGACCCGCACGGCCCGGCCTCGATCGTGCTGATCAAGCGCACCAGGCCCGGCTCCCCGCACCCGTACTGGATCACCCCGGGCGGCGGCGTCGAGCGCGGCGACCGCACCGTCGTCGACGCCCTGCACCGCGAGGTCGACGAGGAGCTCGGCGGCAAGGTGGTGGACGTCGTCCCCGCCTTCGTCGACACCGTCAGCCACACGCACCACGACGACGGCACCCTGCTCCACCCGCACGGGGTCAAGGTGCAGCACTTCTTCGCCTGCCGGCTCGCCTCGATGGACCTCGCACGGCGGCACGGGCCCGAGGTGGAGGAGCCCAACGGGGAGTACGAGGTGGTCCGGCTGCCCTTCACCCGGGAGGGCGTCACCTCGGTCAACGTCGTCCCGCCGAGTCTGCGCGCCTACCTGGCGGCCAACATCGAGGGCGTCCGGGCGCTCCTGGCCCCGGACCTCGGCTGAGCCCCGCGCGGCCGGGCGGCACGCCCGTCGCCCGGCCCGGCGCCCCGCCCGGCGTTCAGCGCCGGCTGTCCAACGGGCCCGTCCAGCCGGCCGTTCAGCCCGCCGTTCAGCCCGCCGTTCAGCCCGTCGTTCAGCCCGCCGCGAGGTCCCCCACCAGGTCGTGCCGGATCCGCTCCGCCGCCACGCCGGCCCGCAGCAGCACGCCGACCCCGCGCCGGACCATCGCGGCCGGCCCGCTGAGGTACGCGTCCCGGCCGGTCCACGGCCCGAACCGGCCGACGACCTCCGGCAGTTCCCCGGTCAGTGCCCCGCCGCCCGAGGCCCCGTGGCCGGACAGCACCGGGCGCACCGAGAGCCACGGATGGCGCCCGGCCAGCGCGCGCAGGGCCTCCAGGTCGTACAACTCGGCGGCCTGCCGGGCACCGTAGAAGACCTCCACCAACCGTCCGGCCGCGCCGTACTCGGCCACCTCCTCGACCAGCGCGCGGATCGGCGCGATCCCGGTCCCTCCGCCCAGGCAGAGCAGGTCCGCGCCGGACGCGTGGTCGACCGTCATCGCGCCGGCCGCCGGGCCCAGCCGCAACACGTCCCCGGGCGCGGCCCGGTGGACCAGCGCGTTGCTCACCCAGCCCGCCTGGACGGCCTTCACGTGGAAGGTCAGCAGGCCGTCCGGCCGGGGCGCGGTGGCGAAGGAGAAGTGCCGCCAGATCCGGGGCCACCAGGGCGTCTCCATGCTCGTGTACTGCCCGGCCCGGTAGGGGTACGCCTGGTCGGGCCGGACGGTGATCACCGCGACGTCCCCGGTGCGGCGCTCGTGCCCGACCACCTCGCCCTGCCACCAGGGCGGCGAGGTGCGGGCGGCGTCCTCGGCCGCCTCGATCATGATCGAGGAGACCAGCCGGTACACCCGGCGCCAGGCCAGCTCGGTGTCGGCGTCCCAGCGGCCGCCCGCGTACCGCGCCAGCGCCTGCACCAGGCACTCGCCCACCGGGCCGTAGTGGCCGGTCAGCGTGCCGTACCGGCGGTGTCCGCGGCCGAGCGCGCTCAGGTACGTCCGCAGGCCCTCCGGGTCGCCGGCGCTCCGGGCGGCCATCAGCAGCGCACGGAAGAGGCGGTCGCGCTGGACGTCCATGGCGGCCGGGAAGAGCGCGCGGACCTCGGGGTGGTGCAGGAAGATCAGCGCGTAGAAGTGCGCGGTGGCCCGGTCGGCGACCGGCTCGACCACCGCCAGACTGGCCCGGATCAGCTCGATGTCCCGTGCGGTGGGAGGCTGTTCGGCGGCGGTGCGCAGGTCGGGCACGGGCGTGGTGGCCTGCGCCGGACGCGTGTCGCCGAGGGTCTGCAGCGCCCAGGCCCGGCTCCAGTTGTCGCCCGGTCCGGCCCAGTTGAGGCCGGGGGCGTGGGTGAACAGCGGCTCGATCACGGGGGTGGGCGGCCCGGCGGGCGTGGACGGCGCCGGAACGGCGGGCGGCTCGGCCGGCGGGTCGGGGATCGCCGCCCTCACCGGGGCCGCAACCGGGGCCGGGGCGGCGACCGGGGCCGGGGCGGCCAGGCCGACGGGGGCGGGGAGCCCGGACGGCGGCGGGAGGTCCGGCGGGTCCAGCGGCATCGGCGGGAGCACCGTCACGGCGCCCGCCCCGGGAGCCGGCGCAGCCGCCGGCGCGGCGCCCCGGGCCCCGAGCGACGCGAGATCCGCGGCCGCGGCCTCCGGCACGCCGTCCGGCGCGACGTCCGGCAGACCGCCCGGTGCAACGGCCTGCGGGGTGTCCTGTGCGGGGCCCTGCGCGATGCCCCCTGCGACGCCCGGCGTGGTTTCCGACACGGGGCCCGGCATCCCGGGGACGGCCGCGACGCCCGCCGAGCCGTGCCCGCTACGGACCAGAAGTGTTCTGCGGGACTTCACCGCAGCGTTTCGAGTACCCAAGAGAATCGTTTCGCCTCCGGCCGGCCTGCGCCACCACCTGGCTTGTCTCCACTGACGCCTAGGCAGCGTGGCACGCCCGAAGTACTCATCCGACAAATCGCGTGAAGCCCGGACACCCGCCCTCCGCACGCGCTACTCTCGCTCGATCTGCGGTCGCCTTGCGTGGCGTCACGGCCACGCAAGGCGATCATCCGCAGGTCACAGCTGGCGCAACAGCATCCCCGGCTGCTCGACGCAGTCCGCCACGAAGCGCAGGAAGCCGCCCGCCGTGCCGCCGTCGCAGACCCGGTGGTCGAAGGTGAACGACAGCTGGGTCACCTCGCGCACCGCCAACTCGCCCTGGTGGACCCAGGGCTTGCCGACGATCCGGCCGACCCCGAGCATCGCCGCCTCGGGGTGGTTGAGGATCGGGGTCGAGCCGTCCACACCGAACACCCCGTAGTTGTTCAACGTGAACGTCCCGCCGGTGAGTTCGGCCGGCGTCAGCGATCCCACCCGGGCCGCCTCGGTCAACCGGCCAAGCTCCGCGCCGAGTTGCTCGGTGGAGAGCAGCTGGGCATCCCGCACCACCGGGACGACGAGACCGCGTTCACCCTGCGCGGCGAAGCCCAGGTGCACCGCGGAGTGCCGCAGGATGCCGGAACCGTCCTCCGTCACACTGGAGTTGAGCTCGGGGAAGCGCGCCAGCGCGACCGTACAGATCCGCGCCAGCAGCGCCAGCACGCTCACCTTCGGCCCCGGGGTGGAATTCAACTGCCGTCGCAGCGCCATCAGTTCGGTGGCATCGGCGTCCACCCAGCAGGTCGCCGCCGGGATCTCCCGGTGGCTGCGGGTGAGCTTCTCGGCCACCGCCCGGCGCAGCCCGCGCAGCGGGACGACGCCCTCCACGGCGGCCGCCGGTGCCGGTGCGGCCGGAGGCACGGCCCGCGCCGCGACCGCCCGTTCGACGTCCGCGCGCAGGATCAGCCCGTCCGGGCCGCTGCCGGTGACCGACAGCAGGTCGATCCCCTGCTCCCGGGCCGCCCGCCGCACCAGCGGCGAGATCACCGGCACGACCACCGGAGCCGCCGGGGCCACGGGAGCCGCAGGAACCGCAGGTGCCACCGGGGCAGCCACGGCAGCGGCAACGGCGGCGGAACCGGCCGGAACCCCCACCCGCCGCCGGCGGCCGCCCCGGTCCGGCTCCGCGACGCCGTACCCGACCAGCGGCCGCTCCACCCCACCGGCGAGCGTCCCCGCGACGAGCGGCTGCTCGCCCTCCCCGGGCGCCACCGCGACGGTCACCAGCGGCGCGCCGACCGCCACCTCCTCGCCAGGCTCGCCGTACCGGGCGGTGACCACCCCGCCGTACGGGCAGGGCACCTCGACCACGGCCTTGGCGGTCTCCACCTCCACCACCGGCTGGTCGACCGCGATCACGTCACCGACCTCGACCATCCAGCGGACCACCTCCGCCCCGGTGAGGCCCTCACCGAGGTCGGGCAGGGTGAACTCGCGCACGACGGGCATCATCCTCAGTCCTCCCACTGCAGCCGGGCGACCGCGTCCAGGATCCGGTCCACCCCGGGCAGGTGGTGGTGCTCAAGCATGGGCGGCGGGTAGGGGATGTCGAAGCCGGTGACCCGCAGCACCGGGGCGGCCAGGTGGTGGAAGCAGCGCTCGGTGACCCGGGCGGCGATCTCCGCGCCGGTGCCGCCGAAGCCGCTCGCCTCGTGCACCACCACGGCCCGGCCGAGGGAGCGGACCACCCGGCAGACCGTCTCGTCGTCGAACGGCACCAGGGTGCGCAGGTCCAGCACCGCGAGGTCCCAGCCCTCGGCCTTCGCCGCCTCCGCCGCCTCCAGGCAGACCGGCAGCGAGGGCCCGTAGGTGATCAGCACCGCGGACGTCCCGGTGCGCCGCAGCACGGCCCTGCCGATCGGCTCGACCGGCGCCGACGGGTCGAACCCGTCCTTGCCCCAGTAGAGCCGCTTGGGCTCCAGGAAGACCACCGGGTCGTCGGAGGCGATCGAGGCCCGCAGCAGCCCGTACGCGTCGGCCACCGTGGCCGGGGTGACCACGTGCAGGCCGGGGGTGGCGGTGTAGTACGCCTCGGAGGCGTCGCTGTGGTGCTCGACGCCGCCGATCCCGCCGCCGTAGGGGATCCGGACGGTGATCGGCAGCGGGAGCCTGCCGGCCGTGCGGTTGCGCATCTTGGCGACGTGCGAGAAGAGCTGCTCCAGCGCCGGGTAGGCGAAGGCGTCGAACTGCATCTCGACCACCGGGCGCAGCCCGTACATCGCCATGCCGATCGCGGTGCCGAGGATGCCCGCCTCGGCCAGCGGGGTGTCCAGGCAGCGGTCCGGGCCGAACTCGGCGGTCAGCCCGTCGGTGATCCGGAAGACGCCGCCGAGCGCGCCGACGTCCTCGCCGAGCACGTGCACGGCCGGGTCCTCGCGCAGGGAGTCGCGCAGCGCCGCGTTGAGCGCCTGCGCCATGGTGGCGGTGCGCGAGGAGACAGCTGTCTGGTTCATCGGTCGTGCACCTCGGCCTCGGCGGCCAGCTCGGCGGACAACTGGGCGGCCTGCTCGCGCAGTTGCGGGGTGGGCTCGGCGTACACGTGGGCGAACAGGGACATCGGGTCCAGTTCGGCGTCGGCGTGGAACTCGGCCCGCATCCGGGCCGCCAGCGCCTCCGCCTCGTCGGCCGCCTCCTGCACCAGTGCGTCGTCCAGCACGCCGAGGGCGCGCAGGTCGCGCTCCATCAGCAGGATCGGGTCGTGCTCCCGCCAGGCCGCCACCTCGGCGTCGTCCCGGTATCGGGTGGCGTCGTCGGCGTTGGTGTGCGCCTCGGCCCGGTAGGTGAGCGCCTCGACCAGGGTCGGGCCGCCGCCGGTCCGGGCCCGCTCGACCGCCTCGGCGAGCACGCCGTGCACGGCGGGCGCGTCGTTGCCGTCCACCAGCCGGCCCGGCATGCCGTAGCCGACGGCCTTGTGGGCCAGGCTGGGCGCGGCCGACTGCGCGGTGAGCGGGACGGAGATCGCGTACCCGTTGTTCTGCACCAGGAAGACGACGGGGGCCCGGAGCACCGCGGCGAAGTTCAGCGCCTCGTGGAAGTCGCCCTCGCTGGTGCCGCCGTCGCCGAGCAGCGCCAGCGCGACGACCGGGTCGCCGGCGAGCTTGGCGGCGTGCGCCAGCCCGACGGCGTGCGGGGCCTGGGTGGCCAGCGGGGTGCAGAGCGGGGCGGTGCGGGTCGCGCGGGGGTCGTACCCGGTGTGGGCGTTGCCGCGCAGCAGGGTGAGCGCCTCCAGCGGGTCGACCCCGCGGGAGACCACCGCGAGGGTGTCGCGGTAGCTGGGGAACAGCCAGTCGCGCTCGCCGAGCGCCAGCGCGGCGGCGACCTGGCAGGCCTCCTGGCCGGTGGAGGCCGGGTAGACGGCGAGCCGGCCCTGCTTGGTCAGGGTGGTGGCCTGCTGGTTGTAGCGGCGGCCGACCACCAGGCGGCGGTACAGCTCGCGCAGCAGCGCGGGGTCGTACTTCTCCAGCTCGGGAGTACCGAGCACGCGGACCGGTGAGGCGTCCGGGAGCAGCGGCGCCGGGTCGGTGCGCGGGGCGGTCGCCCCGGGCAGCCAGCCGGGCACCGCCGTGCGGTGTCTGTGGTCGAGAACGGTCATCTCGGGGCACCTCCAGGAGTGGCGGGGGCTCCCTACCGATTGTTCGGTCGTCTGTTCATCTTGACCAGAAGCGTGACAAGGTGCTGGACAATCGGCCCGGGCGGCGGTCGACTGGTGGCAGTGCGTCCAATCAGTGAGGGTGGGGGGTCATGTCGGCTGAACAGACGTCCAGACTCGACCGTGTCGACCGGGCGATCCTGCGGCTGTTGCAGCAGGACGGTCGCGCCTCGATCCGCTCGGTGGCCGAGCGGGTGCACGTGTCCCGGGCGAATGCGTACGCCCGGATATCCAGGATGGTCGAGGACGGCGTCATCCGCGGCTTCACCGCCCGGGTCGACCACGAGAAGGCGGGTCAGGGCGCGTCCGCGTACGTCACCCTGAAGATCGTCCAGAACTCCTGGCGGACGGTCCGCGAGCAGCTGCTGGCGCTGCCCGGGGTCGCCCACATCGCACTGGTCGGCGGTGACTTCGACGTGCTGCTCCTGGTGCACACCGCCGACAACCACGCCCTGCGGGAGCTGGTCCTGGGCAGCATCCAGTCCATCCCGCAGGTGCTCGGCACCCGCACGATGCTGGTCTTCGAGGAGACCGACCAGGTCCCCCCGGACTGAGCGGGGCCTACCGCGCCCGCAGCCCGTCGAACGCCAGGTGGACCACCGCGTCGGCGACGCCGTCGGCCGCCTTGAGGCCCGGCCGGTACCACTCCACGATCGAGTTGATCATGCCGAAGAGCAGCCTGGTGGCCAGCCGGGGCTCGACGTCCGCCCGCAGGGCGCCGTCCGCGACGGCCGCCCGCAGCAGCTCGGCGACCTGGTGGTCGAACTCCCGGCGGCGCTCCAGCGCCCACTGCTCGGTGGCCGTGTTGCCGCGCACCCGCAGCAGCAGGGTGACGTACGGCAGCTCCGCCAGCAGCACCTCGGCGGTCCGCCGCACCACGTGCTCCAGCCTCTCCACGGCCGGCCCCGCCACCGCGGCCGGCTCGGCGAGGATGCCGAACAGCCCGTCCAGCGCCCGCCCGACGGCGAGCCGGAGCAGCTCCTCCTTGCCGCGCACGTGGTGGTAGATCGAGGACTTGGAGATGCCCGCCGCCCGCGACAGGTCCTCCATCGAGGTCCCGTCGTATCCGCGCTCGTTGAAGACGTCGACGGTCACCGCGAGCAGCGACTCCACGGTGTAGGCGGTGCGCGTGGTGTGATCGGCCATCCTCCGAGTATCCCCGCCCCCTCCCGGCCGGGTGCGCCCGGGTCGGCCGGTACCGGGCGGCGGTGACGCCGCACCGGGTTGGTCCACACCAACCGGACGGCCGCACACTCTAGAATTCGGCGGACGATCGTCCAAGGCCAGCAGGGTGGGAGCATGAGCGCAATACCGGCAGTCGCCTCCGACGTGCCCGAGCAGCGCAGCGACGAACCGGGAACCGGGGCGGCGGCCGGCTGGCGCGGGCGGGTCCGCGCCCTCGTCATCCGGTTCGGGCCGGCCGTCTGGTGCTACGCGGTCCTCAAGCTGCTCGGCTTCACCGTCTTCATGAAGCTGCTCTCCTTCTCCGGCGACTACCTCAAGAAGCACCCCCGCTTCGGCGGGGGCGCCAACCCGTGGGACGTGCTGGCCAGCTGGGACGGCTGGTGGTACCAGCAGATCGCCGAGAACGGCTACCACCCGGCGCTGATCCCGGTCCCCAACGGCCTCCCCGGCTTCACCATCGAGCAGAACTCGGCCGCCTTCTTCCCGCTCTACCCCGGCCTGATGCGGCTGGTCTCGGACACCACCGGGCTCGGCCTGTACGGCGCCGGGATGCTGGTCTCGGTGGTGGCCTCGCTGTTCGCCGCCGTCGGCATCTACGCCGTGGTGGACCGGATGGCGGGGCAGCGGGCCGGTGTGATCGCGGCCGGGCTCTGGGCGATCGCCCCGGGCTCGGGCGCCGAGTGGGCCGTCTACTCCGACTCGCTCTTCGTCGCGCTGGCCGCCTGGGCCTGCTACTGCGTGATGAGCAGGCAGTGGGTCGCGGCAGGCCTGATCGCCCTGGTCGCGGGGCTCAACCGGCCGACCGCGGCGGCCCTGATCGGCGCCGTCGGCCTGGCCGCGCTGGTGGAGCTGTTCCGGCGGGAGAGCGGCGTCGTCCGCCCGCTGGCCGCGATGCTGCTGGCCCCGGTCGGGCTGCTCGGCTACGTCGGCTGGGTCGGCTGGCGGGTGGACGACTGGGGCGGCTACTTCAAGCTCCAGCACGACGCCTGGCTGCACTACTTCGACTTCGGCCAGGGCACCTTCTACGCGATCCGCGGCGTGCTGCTGGGCCGGACGGACTACCCGTTCGCCTGGCCGACGACCGACCTGCTGGCCACCCTGATCGTGCTCACCCTGCCGGTGCTGATCGTGCTGCTGGTCCGGCTCCGCCCGCCGCTGGTGCTGACCGCCTACACCCTGGCCACCATCGTCTCGGTGCTCGGCAGCCTGGGCATCTTCGGCAACACCTCGCGCTACCTGCTGCCGGCGTTCCCGCTGCTCATCGCGCTGGCGGTGGCGATGCGCAAGCTCAGCTGGCCGGTGCTGGCCGCGGTGCTCGGCACCGGCGCGCTGGCCTCCGGCTGGTACGGCGGGTACGTGATCTTCGAGCTGGGCATCCCGTAGGCCGCGGCCGAACGACTCCTGCGGGGGCGCGTCCACTCCGGACGCGCCCCCGTCCGTTTCCCCGACTCCGGCCCCGGCCCCGGAAGCCGTCCGGAACTCCGGTCGGGCATACCCTCTTGAGCCGACCGATCGTTCGGTTACTCTGTGACGTGTCCCGTCCTCCCCTCTGAGGAGCGCACACCATGTCCGCAGCGGTCACCCACCCCCTCGTCGCCGAGCTGGTCGAACGCCACCAGGCCACCCTGGACGCCGCGCTCGCCGCCGCCGCGAAGCGCGACTACTGGTCGCCCTACCCCGAGTTCCCGAAGGCGTACGGCGAGAGCGGCGCCGCGGACGGCAAGGCCGCCTTCGAGGCCCTGCTGAACAAGCCGTTCGCCCTCGACGGCCACCCCGCCGACGGTGACCTGGTCGGCGGCGAGGCCTCCCCGTACGGCGTCGAGCTGGGCATCGGCTACCCGCACGCCGAGCCGGACGCGCTGATCGCCGCGCTGACCGCCGCCCGGCCCGGCTGGGCCGCCGCCACCCCGCTCGACCGCGCCGCCGTCTGCCTGGAGATCCTGGGCCGGATCAACGCCCGCTCGCACGAGTTCGCGCACGCGGTGATGCACACCACCGGCCAGGCGTACGGCATGGCCTTCCAGGCCGGCGGCCCGCACGCCCAGGACCGCGGCCTGGAAGCCGTCGCCTACGCGTACGCCGAGCAGACCCGGCTGCCGCGGCAGGCCGGCTGGACCAAGCCCCAGGGCAAGCGCGACCCGCTGGTGATGACCAAGGACTTCACCGTCGTCCCGCGCGGCCTCGCGCTGCTGATCGGCTGCAACACCTTCCCCACCTGGAACGGCTTCCCGGGCCTGTTCGCCTCGCTGGCCACCGGCAACCCGGTGCTGGTCAAGCCGCACCCGCGCGCCATGCTGCCGCTCGCCCTCACCGTCGCGATCGCCCGCGAGGTGCTCGCCGAGGCCGGCTTCGACCCCAACCTGGTCTGCCTGGCCGCCGAGCACGAGGGCGGCACCGTCGCCCAGACGCTCGCCGTGCGCCCCGAGATCAAGCTGATCGACTACACCGGCTCCACCGCCTTCGGCGACTGGCTGGAGGAGCACGCCCGGCAGGCCGAGGTCTACACCGAGAAGGCCGGCGTCAACACCGTCGTCATCGACTCCACCGACGACTACAAGGGCATGCTGGGCAACCTGGCCTTCTCGCTCTCGCTGTACAGCGGCCAGATGTGCACCACCCCGCAGAACCTGCTGATCCCGCGCACCGGCGTCGACACCGACCAGGGCACCAAGTCCTACGACGAGGTGGTGACCGACCTCGCCGCCGCGATCGAGGGCCTGCTCTCCGACGACGCCCGCGCCGCCGCCCTGCTCGGCGCCGTGGTCAACCCCGGCGTGCTCCAGCGCACGGTGGCCGCCGCCGGCGGCGAGTACGGCGAACTCGCGCTCGCCCCGCGCGTGGTGACCTCGCCCGAGTTCCCCGCCGCGACCGTCCGCACCCCCGCGCTGGTCAAGCTGGACGCCGACAAGCCGGACGACCGGGCGGTCTTCCGCAGCGAGTGCTTCGGCCCGGTCTCCTTCGCCGTCGCGGTCGAATCCACCGCCGCCGCGGTCGAGTTGCTCCGCGACACGGTCCGCACCCAGGGCGCGATGACCGCCTCCGGCTACACCACCTCGCCCGAGGTCGAGACCGCCCTGGTCGAGGCCGCCCTCGACTCCGGCGTCTCGCTCTCGCTCAACCTCACCGGCGGCGTCTTCGCGAACCAGACCGCCGCCTTCTCCGACCTGCACGGCACCGGCGCCAACCCGGCCGCCAACTCCGCGTACTGCGACGGCGCGTTCGTCGCCAACCGGTTCCGCACCGTCGAGGTCCGCCGCCACGCCTGAGGCACCGGGCCCACGGGCCCGGCTCCGGGCCCCGGCGGCACGACGCCGGGGCCCGGAGATTCACAGCCCCGCCCCGGGCGGCGATGATGGAGGCCGGAAGAACGCCGAGATCGGCGTCCAACCTCCGTCCGACCACCGGGAGCTGACACATGACCACCAAGCAGACCGTCACCGACGTCCTGATCGTCGGCGCCGGACCGACCGGGCTGCTGCTGGCCGGAGACCTGGCCGCCGCCGGGATCCGGGTCACCGTCCTGGAGAAGCGCGGCGCCGAGTCCAACCTCACCCGGGCCTTCGCCGTGCACGCCCGCACCCTCGAAATGCTGGACGCCCGCGGCCTGGCCGACGAGCTCATCGCCACCGGCGTCCCGCTCGGCTCGCTGCGGCTCTTCAACAAGCTCCGGATCGACCTCGGCAGCCTGCCGACCCGGTTCCCGTTCGTCCTGATCACCCCGCAGTCGAACACCGAACGCCTGCTCCAGGAGCGCGCGGTCAAGGCCGGCGCGACCATCCTGCGCGGCGCCGAGGTCACCGGGCTGCGCCAGGACGCCGAGGGCGTGACGATCGAGACCGTGGAGGACGGCGCCACCGCCACCCACCGGGCCCGCTACGCGGTCGGCACCGACGGCGTCCACTCCACCGTCCGCGACCTGCTCGGCATCCCCTTCCCCGGCGAGTCCGTGGTCAACTCCGTGGTGCTGGCCGACGTCCGGCTGGAGCGCGCCCCCGACGAGGTGGTCACCGTCGGCGCCACCGACGACGGCTTCGCCTTCCTCGCGCCGTTCGGCGACGGCTGGTACCGGGTGATCGCCTGGGACCGGCACGACCGGCACCCCGACGGCACCCCGCCGCCGCTGGAGCGGATCGCCGAGATCACCCGCAACACCATCGGCGAGGACTACGGCCTGCACGACGCCCGGTGGAGCTCCACCTTCCACAGCGACGAGCGGCAGGCCCCCAACTACCGCTCCGGCCGGGTCTTCCTGGCCGGCGACGCCGCGCACTGCCACTCCCCGGCCGGCGGCCAGGGCATGAACACCGGCCTCCAGGACGCCGCCAACCTCTCCTGGAAGCTCGCCGCCGCCCTCCGGGGCCGGGCCACCGACGCCCTGCTCGACACCTACCAGACCGAGCGGCACCCGGTCGGGAAGACGGTGCTGCGCAGCTCCGGTGCGCTGGTCCGGCTCGCCCTCGCCCACTCGGCGCCCACCCGGGCCCTGCGCGGCGCCCTCACCACCGTCGCCGAGCACCTCGACGTGGTCACCGAGCGCGGCGCGAAGATCATCTCCGGCATCGGCATCCGGTACAGCGCCCCCAAGGACGCCCACCCGCTGGTCGGCCGGCGCGTCCCGGACCTTCGGCTCACCGGCCTGGAGCAGCCCCGCGAGGACGGGCCCGCCGCGCCCGAGCGGCTCTACGAGGCGCTGCGCGCAGGGAAGTTCGTACTGGTCAGCAATGACGAGCTGTCCGCCGCCGACCCGTGGGCGGACCGCGTGGTCACCGCCGCCCCGGCCGATCCGCACGGCAAGCTGCGCGACACCGTCCTGCTGATCCGCCCCGACGGCTACGCCGCCTGGGCCGCCGTCGACCCGGGCCTCGGCGAGCTCCGCGCCGCCCTCGCCGAGTGGCTCGGCGCCCCCGCCGACGCCTGACGTCCGGCCCGCGGGCGCGGGGCCCGGCCCCTCATGGGGCGGCCCTGCGCCCGCACCGGCTCAGGCCTTCGCCTTCTCGTAGTGCCGCGCCGCCTTGGCCCGGTTCCCGCACACCGCCATCGAGCACCACCGCCGCCGCCCGTTCTGCGACGTGTCGAAGAAGTGCAGGATGCAGGCCTCGTGCGCGCACCTCTTGATTCGGTGCGCCCCCTGGCCGAGCAGGCCGAGCAGGTCGTCCGCCGCCAGCCAGGCCGCCAGCCACTGCGGCCGGTCCACCTCGACCTGCTCGGTCGGCCCCTGCGGACCGAGCTCCCGCCGCAGCCGCCCGTGCCGCAGTACCTCGTTCAGCCCGGCCACCGCCACCGCCCCGGGCGCACCGTGCTCGTCGAGGTCCCGGACGACCGCCGCCAGCGCGTCCCGCGCCTCCAGCAGGGGGCCGAGCCCGGAGTCGTCGGCCCCGCAGCGCCCGGCCAGCCCGGCGGAGGAGAGCCAGATCCCGTAGCCGTCGGGTCCGGCCAGCAGGTCGTTGACCGGTGTGCCCGCCCATCGGGTGTTCAGCAGGTCCAGCGAGAGCGGTTCGCCGAGCAGCGGGCGCGGGTCCCGCGGGTCTGCTTTCCGGTCCGTCATCGGTTCTCCCTCGGTCGCGCCCGGTACCCGATTCTACGTCCGGCCCGGTCTGTCCCGAATTCGCCCGGAAGGGGCCGGACCACCCCGGCCCGAGTTCCGGCCGGGCATACGGCCGGGCATCCCGCCGGGCATACAGCCGGGCACACGGCCGGGTACGCGATCCGGCATGCAGTCAGGTATGCAGTCAGGATTTGCCCTCAGGTTTGCGGCCGGAATTCCGGCCTTTAACTGTATGGAGCAGCCTCCATTCGGTTCTCCACAGTTGACTGTTTTTTAGCAACGGATTGCTTGACCATGAGCCAATTACCGGACTCCTTCTGACATGTTCTAGCCAGCGTCTCACCCCAGCGACGCTCTGGCCCCTGCCGGCCCCCACACGCCGGCCAGAGGAGGATTCCGTGCGCCCCCGCTCCCTTGCCCTTGCCGCGGCCCTTGCCGTCCTGCCGCTGACCGCCGTCTCGCTCGGCGTCACCGCCGCCCAGGCGGCCCCGACCCCCAACGCCGCCGCGCCCCGCGTCTCGCTGCCGAACACCGTGACCCCCGCGGTGGCCCACTCCGAGAAGAAGGGCGACGTCCCCGCCGACCAGCAGCTCTCCGTGGCGGTCAGCCTCAAGCTGCGCAACACGGCCGAGCTGGACCGCTTCCTCACCGCGGTCGCCACCCCCGGCACCCCGGAGTACGGCCGCTACCTGACGCCGCAGCAGTTCACCGAGCGCTTCGGCCCGACCCAGGCGGGCGTCGAGCAGGTCAAGGCGTACCTCGCCGCCCAGGGCCTGACCGTCGGGAGCGTCAGCGACAACCGCCAGGTGGTCAACGCGCACGGCACCGCCGAGCAGATCGCCAAGGCGTTCGGCACCCACGAGAGCGCCTACGTCGACCCGCAGCAGCAGCGCACCTTCTTCGCCAACGACGCCGCCGCGTCCGTCCCGGCGGACCTGGCCGACGTGGTGCAGGGCATATCCGGCCTGAACAACCACACCGTCCGGACCACCCGGAACGTGAAGCCGAGCACCGCGCCGAACGCGACCACCGCCGCCCCGAGCGGCTTCGGCCCGGGCCAGTACAACGGCGCCTACAACCTCGACAAGACCGGCGCCGACGGCACCGGGGTCACCGTCGCCCTCTGGGAGTTCGACGGCTACAGCTCCACCAACCTGAAGACGTACGACTCGCAGTACGGCCTGACCGGCCCGGCCGTCTCCACCGTCTCGGTCGACGGCGCCAACTACGACGCCAAGCCGGGCGAGGGCCAGGGCGAGGTCGAGCTGGACAGCGAGATCGTCCGCGGTGTCGCCCCCAAGGCGACCCAGCTGGTCTACGAGGCCCCCAACAGCGACCAGGGCGAGATCGACATGGCCGCCCAGATCGTCGCCGACAACCGGGTCTCGGTCATCTCCATCTCGTGGGGCTCCTGCGAGCCCGACACCACCGCCTCCTCGATGACGGCGGTCGACAACTCCTTCAAGCAGGCCGCCGCCCAGGGCATCTCGATCTTCTCGGCCTCCGGCGACGACGGCTCCCGCGACTGCACCCGCTCCACCAGCGGCTCCACCGTCAAGGCGGTCGACTTCCCGGCGTCCAGCCCGCACCAGACCGGCGTCGGCGGCACCAACCTCAAGGTCTCCGGCAACGCCTACTCCTCGGAGAGCGCCTGGAGCACCGCCGGCGGCGGCGTCTCCACCGTCTTCGCCAAGCCGAGCTGGCAGACCGGCACCGGCGTGAGCGGCACCATGCGCACCGTCCCGGACGTCTCCTCCAACGCCGACCCGGCCAGCGGCTTCGCGATCTACACCACCGGCGGCTGGCAGGTCTACGGCGGCACCAGCGCCGCCGCACCGCTCTGGTCCGGCTACGCCGCCCAGTTCAACCAGAAGGCCAAGGCCGCCGGGCAGCCGGCCCTCGGCGAGGCGAGCCCGAAGCTGTACGCGGTCGCCAACAGCAGCAGCTACGGCACGACGTTCCACGACGTCACCACCGGCAAGAACCAGGACTTCTCCACCAAGGCCGGGTACGACCAGGTCACCGGCTGGGGCAGCCCGATCGCGGACGCCCTGAACACCGCGCTGCTCGGCGGCACCACCCCGCCGCCGTCCGGCGGCTGCACCCCGGCCCAGCTGATCGGCAACGGCGGCTTCGAGACCGGCACCGCCGCGCCGTGGACGGCGTCCAGCGGCGTGGTCGACAACAGCACCGGTGAGGCCGCGCACGGCGGCTCCTGGAAGGCCTGGATGGACGGCTACGGCAGCGCCCACACCGACACCCTGTCGCAGACCGTCTCGATCCCGGCCGGCTGCAAGGCCACCCTCTCGTTCTGGGTGCACGTCGACACCGCCGAGACCGGCAGCACCGCGTACGACAAGCTGACCGTCCAGGCCGGCTCGACCACGCTGACCACCCTGTCGAACGCCAACGCGGCCACCGGCTTCGTCCAGAAGTCCTTCGACCTCTCGGCCTTCGCCGGCCAGACGGTGACGGTCAAGTTCACCGGCACCGAGGACTCCTCGCTGAAGACCAGCTTCGTGATCGACGACGCCGCGCTCAACGTCTCCTGACCACCCCACCCCCACCCCGCCGGGGCGGTCCCGCAGAGGGACCGCCCCGGCGGCGTGTTTCCACAGTGTTTCCGGATCGCTAACCCTGTGGTCGAACACTCGTGACTACTGTCATACGCACGACTGATGACGTAGCCTCTCGACCGTGCATAGGGTTCCCCACAGCTCGGTGAAGCCGCTGACGGCGCGCCTCGGCGCCGGACCGGTTGCGCCGAACCCGCCTGCTGGGGAAGGTAACCGAATGGGCTCGCAAAACCCCCAGGACGCCCGGCTGCGGCTGGTCGGCCCGCGCCCCGGTGCGCCCGCACCCGCCGCCGCGCCGGTCCCGCCCGCTGCTCCGGTCCCGCCCGCCGCTCCGGCACCCGTCCCGGCACCCGCCGCAGCAGCAGCCGCCGCCGGCCGCCCCGCGCCGGCCGGGGGCTTCGCCGACGCCCTGAACCTGGCGATCGAGGCCAGCGGCCTGAGCCTGGACCGGATCCGCGCCGCCCTCGCCCAACGTGGAGTCAGGGTCAGCGTCACCACCCTGAGTTACTGGCGCCGCGGCCGCAGCCAGCCCGAACGGGCCAGCTCGCTGCGCGCCGTCCTCCTGCTGGAGGAGCTGCTCGGCCTGCCGCACTCCACCCTGTCCGCGCTGCTCGGCCCGCCCCGCCCGCGCGGCCGCTGGGCCGCCGCCGCCACCACCGCACACCTGCGGCTGGAGGACATCTGGCCGGGCGAGCAGAAGATCGCGGACGTGTTCGCCGAGCTGGACGCCCCGCCGGCCGGCGAGCTGGAGCGGCTCTCCATCCACGACTCGTACTACGTGGACTCCGAGCGGCGCGGCAACCTGCTGCGGATGCGCCAGGTCGTCCGCGCCACCGTCGGCGGGGTGGCCCGCTGCCTGGTCGTGCACATGGCCGACGAGGAGGCCTCCGGCTGCCCGGAGATCACCGCGGTCCGGCACGGCCGGCTCGGCCGGGTCCGCCGCCGCCCGGAGGCCGGGCTGGTGGTCGGCGAGATCATGCTGGACCGCCCGCTCGCGCTCGGTGACAGCACGGTCTTCGAGTACGAGGTGGAGATCCCGTCGGGCGGTGCCCCGACCATGGAGTACAGCCGCCGCTTCGCGGTCCCGGTCCGCGAGTACGTGCTGCAGGTGCACTTCGACCCGGCGGCCGTGCCCGCCCACTGCGAGCGTTACGACCGCGCCCCGGGCGCGGAGGTCGACCGCCGCCGTGAGCAGCTCTGGATCGGCGCCTCGGCCAGTGCCCACGTGCTCGCCCCCGACCAGCAGCCCGGCCTCGTCGGCATCCGCTGGGAGTGGGAGTAGTCCCGACCGCGCCCCCAGCGCCCGTGCGACGCCGGGTCCGCGGCCCTTCTTGTCATGTTAGCGACACTTCACCCCTAACCCCTTCGTGCCCGCATATCGGTTGACGCCCTCATTATCTAACCCCTAACCTCAATGGAGACGGTTAGATCCCGGCGTCCGCAGACGTCCGAGCCACGGGAGTGATCAGGCATGTCCAGCACCATCACCAGCACCCTGCAGACCGGCCACGTGGGCCTGAACGTGACCGACCTCGACCGCTCGGTGGCCTTCTACCGGCGCGCCCTCGGCCTGGAGCTGGTCAACGAGGGCACCGACCCGGACCGCCGCTTCGCCTTCCTGGGCCGCGACGGCCGGCTGCTGATCACGCTCTGGCAGCAGAGCACCGGTACCTTCGCCGGCTCCGCGCCCGGCCTGCACCACCTCTCCTTCCAGGTCGACTCGCTGGACGAGGTCCGCGCCGCCGAGCAGGTGCTGCGCGAGCTGGGCGCCGAGTTCGCGTACGAGGGCGTCGTTCCGCACCGCGAGGGCTCGGCCTCCGGCGGGATCTTCTTCACCGACCCGGACGGCATCCGACTGGAGGTCTACACCCCCAAGGGCGTGGACGAGACCGAGGCCACCGCCCCCACCGAGTCCGCCCCGACCTGCGGTTTCTTCTAGAACCCGGCCCGACCCGGGCCACTCACCCCGCCAGCACAGGAGGCACGCCATGACCGGCAGCACGCCGTACCACCCGGGCGAGCGCGCGGTGCAGGCCCGGGCCGGCCGCAGCGACCGGGCCGACCACTCGGGCCGTGCGATCGGCGGCACCATCCCCGCCGTGGCCGCCCGGTTCCTGGCCGAGCGGCGGATCCTGGTGGTGGGCGCCGCCGACGCCGACGGCAGGCTGTGGGCCACCCAGCTCACCGGCGAGCCCGGCTTCCTCCGGGCCCCCGACGAGCGGACCCTCGCGGTGGCGGCCCGCCCGGCCGGGGACGACCCGCTGGCCGCCGTCCTGGCCGGGCCGGCCGAGGTCGGCACCATCGCACTGGACCCGGCCGGCCGGCGCCGGATGCGGCTCAACGGCCGCTCCGCACCGGACGGCCGGGGCGGCCTGGTGATCGCCGCCGACCAGGTGTACGCCAACTGCCCGAAGTACATCCAGCGCCGCAGCCCGCTGGTGCGGCCGGCCGCGGGCACCCCGCACGCGGTGGCCTCCGGACCGGCCCTCTCCACCGCCCAGCAGCTGGCGGTGGCCACCGCCGACACCTTCTTCGTCGCCACGGCCGGCCCGGACGGAAGGGTCGACGCCTCTCACCGGGGCGGCAACCCCGGCTTCCTCCGGGTGCTCGGACCGGACCGGCTCAGCTGGCCCGAGTACGCCGGCAACAGCATGTTCATGACCCTCGGCAACCTGGAGCTCGACCCGCGCGCCGGGCTGCTACTGCCGGACTTCGAGACCGGAGGGGCGCTGCTGATCACCGGCGAGGCCCGGACCGACTGGTCCGAGCAGGCCGCGGCCGGCCTGCCGGGCGCCGAGCGGGTGGTCGACCTCACCGTCACCGGCGTCCTCGAACTGGCCGACGCCACTCCGCTGACCTGGACCGACCCCGAGTACTCGCCCGCCAACCCGCCCGCCGCCGCCTGACCCGGCGTCCGGCCCGCCGCAGCGGCGGCAGGTCACCGCGGCGGGCGTCCCGACATCCAGTGGAAGAGCCCCATCGCGACGCTGGTCGCCAGGTTGAAGCTGGAGACCCCGGGCTGCATCGGCACCGCGACCAGCCGGTCGGCGCGCGCCTTCAGCTCGTCCGAGACCCCGTGGCGCTCGGTGCCGAAGGCGAGCAGCGCGTCGTCCGGGAAGGCCACCGTCCGCACGTCCGCCCCCTCCGGGTCCAGGACGTAGAGCGGGCCGTCCGGGAGCTCCGGCAGCGCCAGCCGCTCGACGGCGGTGGCGAAGTGCAGGCCGGCGCTGCCCCGGACCACGGTCGGGTGCCAGGGGTCCAGGTCGCCGGTGGTCACCACGCCGGTGGCCCCGAAGCCGGCCGCCAGCCGGATCACCGCGCCGACGTTGCCCAGGTTGCGCGGGTTCTCCAGCAGCACGACCGGCGCCGTCCGGGGCTGCCGGGCGAGCGCGGCCAGGTTGGAGCCGGTGGTGGGCCGGGCGGCCAGCGCGATCACGCCGGTCGGGTGCAGCCGCGGGACCAGCGCCCGCAGCTCCGCCTCCGGCAGCTCGGCCGCCAGGCCGTCCAGGGCGGGCACCACGTCCGCGGCCAGCTCGGCGGCGAGCGCCAGCAGAGCCGCCCGGTCGGCGGTGAGCACCTGCCGGACGTCCCCGCCGAAGCGCAGCGCGTGCTTCAGCGCGTGGAAGCCGTCCAGCAGCACCGTCCCGGGCGCCCCGGCGCCCTCCCGCCAGGCCCGCACCAGCTCGTCGTTCATGCCGCTCACTCTGCCACCCCGCCCCGGGGGCGCCCGCACGCCCCCGGGCGGGCCGCCCGACGGACCACCTGCCGGGCCGCCCGACGGACCACCTGACGGCTCGCCGCCTAACGCGCCGTCGACTCCTGCCCGTACTGCGTCGGCGTGGCGGTCCCGCCCCCGCGCAGCGCCCGTTCCAGGTCCCTCAGTGCCTGGAGCAGCAGCCGGGCGCTGGAGCGCACGACGTCCCGCTGCACACTCGCCGGCGCCGCCGCGAGCCGCTCCTCCAGCCGGACGTGCGCCTCCCGCACCGCGCCGAACTCCACCGGCCGGTCGGTGAGCAGCGCGGCCGCCGCCAGCGCGGTGGCCAGCCGCAGCTCCTCCGCGAACTCGGCCGTCCCGGGCACCGGTTCGGCGTCGGCGACCGGCAGGTGGGCCTCCAGCAGCACGGCGACCCGCCCGAGGTGGCCGACCGCGGCGCGGGCCCGGTCGAGCTGGCGGCGGCTCACCCCGGGCAGCCCGGAGGCGTGCCGGCCGGGTTCGGCGTCGGCCCGCTGCATCGCCTGGAGCAGCTCGGAGCGGGCCTCCCGGGAGTCCAGCAGCGCCGCGCGGACCTCCCGCCCGCGCGGCGCCGCCGGGTGCTCGTAGACGTCGAGCACGGCGGCCGCGTAACGCCCGGCGGCGGCCAGCCACTCGGCCAGCCGCTCGCCGAGCCGGGCGGTCTGCCAGGTCGGGAAGAGCGCGTAGACGAGCAGCGCGACCGACCCGCCGAGCAGCGTCAGCCCGACCCGCTCCACGGCGGTGACCAGCGGGTTCCCGGCCTGCAACCCGAGCAGGAAGACCACGTACGAGGAGACGCCGACCGTCATCAGCGCATAGCCGGTGCGCAGCGTCAGGTAGGCGACGCCGATGCAGAGCACCGCGAGCGCGGCCAGCACGCACTCGCCGGGGTGGGCGAGCTGCACCACCAGGGTGGAGACGGCGACGCCGACCGTCGTCCCGGCCAGCCGGGCCACGCCCCGGCTGTAGGTCTGCGCGAAGTCGGGCCGCATCACCATGGCGGCGGTCATCGGCGCCCAGTAGCCGTGCTCGAAGCCGGCCAGCCGGGCCAGCAGGTAGGCGAGGGTGACCACCGCGGTGAGCCGGACGGCGTGCTGGAAGACGGCCGAGCGCGGCTGGAGCTGGCGGCTCAGCGCGCGGGCGGCGACCGGCAGCATCCGGAAGAGCGGCGGCTTGCGCAGCGCCCCACCGGTCCCGACCACGGGGGTGCTGATGGTGTCCTCGTCGCCGCGTTCCAGGGTGTCGGCGGCCTTGCGGAGCAGACCGGCCAGCCGTCGGGCGGCCCGGCGGGCGGCGCCCCGGAGCTCCGGGCCCTCGACCGGGACGGCCAGCGTGAGCGCGGGCGCCGAGCGCGGCAGTTGCAGCGGATCGCCGGTGCGGACGGCCTTGGCCAGGGCGTCCATCGCCTCGGCCGCGGCGGCCAGGACGGCCCGCGCCCGGTCGCGTTCGGGGCCCTCCTCGGGGGCGCCCACCTTGGGGTCGGCGAGTGCGGCGAGGGTGGGGCGGATCCGTTCGGCGACGCCGCGCAGGCCGCGCATCTCGGGCGGCCGGTGGCGGTCCTGCCAGGGGGTCAGCGCGGCCGCGCGCCGGGCCGTCATGAACGGCGCCGGGTCGACGTGCGCGGTCGGGTCCTGGCGCAGCCGGCGGGCGTAGTCGGCGAGTTCGGCGTAGGTGTCGGCCAGCGCCTCGCGCTGGACGGTCCAGCTGCCGATCGGCCAGAGCGTGATGACGGCCGCCTGGGCGAGGCCGCCGAGCGAGCAGACCAGCCCGTGGCCGAACGCGGCGAGCGCGCTGACCGGCAGCTGGACCACGACCAGCATCACCGCCAGGGTGTTGGCCGCGACCACCCCGGCGGTCGGCCCGACCGCCCAGGCCAGGCCGGCGCCGAAGGCCCAGAGGGCGAGCAGCGCGGGGAACGCCCCGGGCACCCCGGCGGCCAGGTAGCCGAGGAAGGTGCTGGTGCCGAGCCCGATCCCGGCCGCGACGGCGAGTGAGGCCCGGGGCCGGAAGCTGCGCTGGAAGGTGGCCGTCCCGGCGATGAAGGCGCCCATCGCGGCCGAGGTGGCGAGCCGTGGCCCGCCCACCGCCAGGGTCGGGAAGAGCACCAGGGCGACGGCGACGGCGCCGCGGGCCGCCCGTTTGGGGTCGGTGAGCGCCCGGTCGAGCGTCAGTCCGGTCCGCGCGGTGTCTCGGAGTGCGGCGAACCAGGACATAACGGTCAGCTTAGGGGAGGGGCTCCCGAGGGGACCGCAAGCCCCGGATCCACGCGGCCACGCCCCCGGCCCGTGCCCCCGCGCCCGCGACCCGCGCGGCCGCCCAGACCAGCGCCGCCGTCGGCAGGAAGACCGCGTCCGCCGCGACCATGGCCAGCGAGAACACCGGCAGCCCGAGCAGCACCGCGATCCCCAGGTGCTCGGCCATCATCACCACCAGCAGGACGTTCTTGACCCTCCGGCTGACCAGCGTGAACGGGAACGCGACCTGGAGGATCACCGTCCCGTACGAGATCAGGAAGACCGGCAGCAGGGCCGAGGCGACCAGCCCGGAGAGCCACGGCCAGGGGGTGAAGTAGTCCAGGTGCAGCGGGTAGTAGAGCGCGGTGCCGTCCTGCCAGCGCGAGCCCTGCACCTTGTACCAGCCGGCGGTGGCGTAGATCAGCACCACCTCGGCGGCGATCACCAGCATCGCGCAGTTGTGCACCATGGTCGCCAGCGCGTCCAGCACCGCCCGCGGCTCGCCGTCCGGCCGCAGCCGACCGAGCGCCCACCAGAGCCCGGCCACCGCCCAGAGGCCCCAGAACACCGGCGACCAGCCGGCGTACGGGAAGGTGTCGGCCGTCCAGGTCAGGCCCGCCCCGGCGAAGCCGCCCAGCTGGCAGACCAGCAGGACCGCGCCGAGCAGCGTCCAGAGCACCACCCCGGTCCGGCCGGGCGCGCGGCGCCGGGCGTCCAGCGACCAGACCTCGGCGCAGCGGGTGAAGACCAGGTAGACCGCCATCAGGTGGACCACGTTGTCGCCGCCGTCGCCGAGGAAGACGTTGCGGTTCTGCAGCGACAGCACGGTGACCATGAACAGCACGCTGCTCGCCCTGGTCCGCCAGCCGAGCACCACCGCGACGGCGGCCAGCACCGCCAGGTGGTAGACCAGCTCGAACCAGAGCCGCCCGCCGAACCAGGGCAGCACCGTCAGCGCGCCGTTGTCGGCGAGCAGCCGCTCGGCCAGGTCGAGCGACCAGGGCGAGGTGTCGCCGTACAGCAGCCGGCGGTTGGGCCACTCGCGGAGCAGGTGGGCCAGCCAGACCAGGCCGAAGCCGATCCGCACCGCCGCCGCCTGGTGGCGCCCGAGCACCTGGCCGGTGAACGCGCCGAAGGCACGCGCGCACAGCTCCCCGACACCGGGGCCGGAGCCCGGTGCGGGCGCCGCCGGGGCGGGCGCGGGCTCGGGCTGCGCGGGTACCTCGGCCGGCAGCAGTTCGTCCGGCGCCGTCCCGTTCACCCGAGCCCCCGGTAGTCCTCGTCGTTGACCGGCCACCACGGCAGCTCCCGGACCTTCGGCGCGGGCGGCGCGGCCTCCCCGCTCCAGCCCGGCGGTGGCACGGTCGCGGCCGTCACCCGGAACTCGATCTCCATGATCCGCTCGCCGTCGCAAGCGCGGCCGAACCGCTGCAGCGCGATCCGCTTGAGGTACTCCTCGGCGAGCTTGCCGCGCGGGTTGGTCAGGGAGTCGTCCTGCGCGCTGTGCGAGCCCTCGTAGAAGTCCCAGGCCCGGCGCAGCAGGTTCTGGTCGGCGTGGCTGGGCGCCGGGTTGCCGCGGATCGCGGCGATGTCCCGGGCGGTCAGCCCGACCCAGTCGTGGGTCCGGGTGGCGCCGCCGTCCACGACGGTACGGACCCTGGCGTCCAGGCTGACGTTCTGCTGGAGCGGGTTGGGCGCGAACAGCTTCCAGTTCTGCTCGAACTCCGGGTACACCACGCCGTCGACCTGCTCCCGGTACTCGCGGGAGAGCGAGTTGGCCGGGGCGACGTGCAGGAACACCGCCGCGAGGAAGAGCCCGGTGCCCGTGACCAGCACCGCGGCGGCCGTGACGAGCACGGCCAGCGCCGGCGTCGACCAGGCCCTGCCACCGGACGGGGCCTGCGCACCCTCGGCCATGCACCCTCCCCAGCCGTCGGCCGGGAGGTGTCCCCACCCGGACGGGCGCCGCCGGTCCCGTCCCGGGTCGGTCGCGCGCCCATCCTGCCCTACCGCGGGCGGGGGAGCCGCCGGGGACTACAGAACGTACGCGTCCTGGCCGCCGCCGCTCACCATCGGCCGGCCGGCGCCCTCCCAGGCGTACATGCCGCCGTCCACGTTGACCGCGTCCCGGCCGTTCTGCACCAGGTACTGGACGACCTGCGCGGAGCGTCCGCCGACCCGGCAGAGCACGTACAGCTTCTCGTCCGGCAGCTCGCCGATCCGCGCGACCAGCTGGCCCATCGGGATGTGCAGCGCGCCGTCCACGTGCCCGGCGTCCCATTCGTCCTGCTCTCGGACGTCCAGCAGAGCGGCGTCGGCGGGCACGGAGGCGGCGTCGGTGGTGGGGATCTGGGCGAACATCGTCTGGCTCTCCTGGGGCTCGGTCTCGGCACCGCCATTGTCCCCCACCGGCGGCCGCTCCCCGGCCGCGCCGAGCAGCCGCTCCAGCTCGGCCTGCTGGGCGGCGGCCTTGGCGAGCAGCTGCTCGGCCAGCTCCTCCAGCAGCCCGTCCGGGTCCTGCGGGGCGAGGGCGAGCAGCTGGCCCATCGCGGTGTTCTCCAGCCGCACCTGTTCGGTGGCGGTCGCGGTGATCTTGGCGTTGAGCCACTCCAGCCGTCGGCGCAGCCAGCCGAGCCGGTCGGGGGAGTCCGGCGCGGGCGCCGCCTCCGGGGCGGTGGACCACTCGGCGGCCAGGCCCTCCAGCGCGGCGCTGTCGCCGTACGCGTAGGCCTCGTTGACCCGGGCGAGGAACGCGGCCCGGCGCTCCTGCTCGGCCGGGTCGGTGGTCAGGTCGGGGTGCGCGCGGCGGACGAGGTCGCGGTAGATCCGCTGGGCCTCCCGGCCGGGCCGCACCCGGGCCGGCGCGGCCGGCGGCGCCGCCTCCTGCTCCTGCACGCTGTCGAACAGGGCGTCCAGGTCGGGGAGTTCGTCCACCCGCCGGCGCGCCTCGGCGGCCTGCCGGAGGTCCTCCGGGTGCCCGGTCCGGGCGGCCACCGTCTCGGCGATCAGCGCGTCCAGCTCGTCCAGCCGGGCGTAGAGCGGGCCGAGCAGCTGGTGGTGGATCAGGGCGAAGTTGTCGATCTCGACCCGCAGCGTCTGCACGTCGACGTCCATGGTGAGCCAGGCGAGCTCGGAGGCGGCGACCCGCTCCTCCAGCTCCTGCTGCTCCGGGTCGGTCCAGCGGACGGGGATCTGCGCGGTCACTTCTCGCCTCTGTCTCGTCCTGGTCGTGCCGGTGGTCCGGCCCGTACGGGGCGTGCGGCCCGTACGGCCGGCCCGCCCGCGGGCGACCGTCCCGGTACGGCGCACCCGCGCCCCGGGCGGCCCGGCCGCCCACCCTACCCTCGCGCGCGCTGCTCCGACCGGGTGGACGGGGAGTGCGGACCGGTGTCCGTGCGCCAGATCGTCGGCCCGTCGCGCCCGCTCGCGCCGTGACGCGCAACTGATACTGATGAATCTCCCCGTTTCGCTATCGAGCCCGACCCTGTCCGTGCTTCGCTGGTATGCGCAACAGCGTGCCTTCCTCCAGAGAGACGGCCGCCTCCAGGCGTGGCGGCCAGGCGGGAGCAGACCGAATCCATGGTGGACGAGCCCAACTCCACACCGCTTCCGGCGGCCGCCGCCGCCGAGCCCGCGGCCGCCCCGGGTGACCAGCCGTCAGGCGTGGTCGCCCAGGTGCGGCTCGCCCTCGTGCTGGTCGACCGGTCCGGCCGGATCTCGCAGTGGAGCCGCGCCGCCGAGGAGCTCTTCGGGCACCGCGCCGAGGTCGTCCGCGACCGCCCCGCCACCGGCCTGCTGCCCGCCGTCGAACCGCGCAGCCTCCCCGTCCCGGCCGCCACCGCCGCCCGCCGCCGCTGCGACGCGCTGGACACCCTGGCCGCCCTGACCGGCGAAGGCCGTCCCTGGGCCGGGCAGATGCCGGTCGTCGACCGCGAGGAGCACCTGCGCGACGTGCTCTGGTGGGCCTACCCGCAGGCCGGTGCCGGCGGCGGCCTGCTGGCCCTGGCCGCCGACGCCCGCCCGCTGCGCACGGCCGGCCCGCGACTGGCCCTCGGCGAGCGCCTGCTGCCCTTCGCCGCCGCCCCCGCCGCCCGGGGTGGCTTCCACCGGCTCTCCGCCACCCTGACCCCGCCCGGCCGCCCGCTGCCGGAGCCGCTCGCCCGGCTGCTGCCGGCCGGGCCCGCCGGCCACCGGGAGCAGCTGCTCGACGGGCTGGTCCGGGCCGGACTTCCCGCCCTGCGGCTGGACCCGGCCACCGTGCTGCCCGTCCTGCCCGCCGACCCGCCGACCGGCGCCGCGCACGCGGCCGCCGGGATCGGCCGCCGCTACCCGACCGCCCAGCAGCGCGCCGCCCGGCTGGGACCACCGCCGCAGCCCGAGCAGCCCGCGCCCGGCCGGCGCCCGCCCGGCCCCCTGCCCGCCCAGCGCGAGACCGCCGACCGGCCCGCCCGGCCCGCCGGCGCCGTGAGCGGCACGCCCGCGGCAGCCCCGTCCGTCCCGGCCCCGCCCAGAGGAGGCGCCACCATCGAGCAGGCCGCCGTCGAGTCGTCCGCCAACGGCCACCAGGCCCGTCGGGGCGACCAGACCCCACCCCCGACCGTCCCCTCCCCCGCCGGAGCGGACGGCGCTGCCCCGCCCGCCGGGCGGCTCGGCCCGTTCCTCACCAACGGCCAGGCCGGCGAACAGCTGGCGCTGCTGAACGAGGTCGGCGGCAAGGTCGGCACCACGCTGGACCTCGGCTTCACCGCGCGCGAGCTCTGCCAGGTGCTCGTCCCCCGGGTCGCCGACTTCGCCTGCGTCGACCTGGTGGACGGCCTGATCTCCGACTCCGAGCTGCCCGAGGCCCGGCCGGACGACGACACGATGCTGCGCCGGGTCGCCCTGGTCTCCAACGAGTCCGCCGGCCAGTGGGACCACGTCCTCGCCGAGGGCTCCCTGGTCGCCATGCCGCGCCGCACCCCGCCCGGCATGGCCCTCCAGCTGAACCAGCCCGTCCTGGTCCCGGTGGTCAGCCAGGACGTCGCGGTGGACTACGCCGCCGCGCTGGGCGGCCCCCGGCTCGCCTCGGTGGTCACCGGGCGCTCGATGCTGGTGGTGCCGCTCTCCGCCCGGGGCACCGTGCTCGGCATCCTCAAGCTGCTCCGGCTGCCCGACCGGGCCCCGTTCGACGAGGGCGACGCCGCCACCCTCAAGGAGCTGGCCGCCCGCGCCGCGCTGTCGCTGGACAACGCCCGGCTGCACCGCGCCGAGTCCAAGGTCGCCACCACCCTGCAGCGCTCGATGATCCCGACCCGGCCGCCGCAGATCCCCGGCGTGCAGATCGCCCACCGCTACCTGCCGGGCGACTCCAAGGCCGAGGTCGGCGGCGACTGGTTCGACGCGATCCAGCTGCCCGGCAGCCGGGTCGCCCTGGTGGTCGGCGACGTGATGGGCCACGGACTGCACTCGGCCGCGGCGATGGGCCGCTTCCGCACCGCGATGCAGACCCTGGCCGCCCTCGACCTGCCGCCCGGCCAGCTGCTGCGGCACCTGGACAACCTGGCCCACAAGCTGGGCGACGACCACCTCGCCACCTGCCTGTACGCGGTCTACGACCCGATCAACCGGACGTGCGAGCTGGCCAGCGCCGGCCACGTGCCGCCGGTCCTGGTGCACCCGGACGGCAGCGGCGAGCTGCTGGAGATCCCGGCCGGCGCGCCGATCGGCGTCGGCGGGGTGCCGTTCGTCGCCAAGACCATCGAGGTCACGGACGGCTCGATGCTGGTGCTCTGCACCGACGGCCTGGTCGAGGTCCGGGGCGGCGACATAGGAGCAGGGCTGGCCGCGCTCTGCGGCAACCTGATCGACCCCCGGCAGAGCCCCGAGCAGGCCTGCGACGTGGTGCTGGAGCGGCTGCACTCGGACGACCGCAAGGACGACGTCGCCCTGCTGGTGGCCCGCTTCGACGGCGTCGCGCCGACCGAGGTGGCCACCTGGGACCTCACCGTGGACCACCGCGAGGTCCGCCGGGCCCGCGCGCTGGTCCGCGAGCAGCTGGCCGGCTGGCACCTGGACGCCCTCGCCGACACCACCGAGCTGCTGGTCAGCGAGCTGGTGACGAACGCCGTCCGGGTGGCCAGGGACCGCGTCCAGCTCCAGCTGATCCGGGTGGACAAGCTGCTGGTCGAGGTCAGCGACGACAACCACAACCTGCCGTCCCTGGAGCCGGCCGAGCAGCTGGGCGAGACCGGCCGCGGCCTGACCCTGGTCACCAAGCTCGCCGAGCGTTGGGGCACCGCCCGCAAGGCGGTCGGCAAGGTGGTCTGGTTCGAGCTGCCACTGCCGCCCGCCTGAACCCGGCCCGGTGGTGCGGGCGGGCGCGTCAGGGAATGGCCGCGCCCGCCGGCGTCCGACGCCGGGCCTCCGCCGCCACCTCGATCGAGGCCGCCGTGGCCACCGAGGTCGCCGCCCCCACCCCGGCCAGCACCCGCGGCCAGAAGTCCCCGAAGACCTCCACCGAGACGGCGATCAGCAGCGCGGTGATCACCGCGACGACGTGCTCCAGGCCCGCGAGGTTCGGCAGCACGACCGCCTCGCCGACCATCAGCGCCACCACCAGCCCGGCCGTGAACCAGGCCCGGCAGCGGAACGCGATGCAGATCGCCAGCGCCACCACGGCCGCCGAGGGGCCGGTGTCGCGGACGTAGGCCACCCACTTCGGGAAGCCGAACAGGTGGTGCGGCCCGATCGCCACCCCCACCCGGGCGAACAGTGTCCCGGCCAGGGTGCAGGTGTAGGCCACCACCAGGGTCAGCCGCCGCCCGAGCACGATCTCGGCGATGCCGAACACCACGAGGACCTGGGCCAGCGCCCCCCAGACCGGCAGGTCCAGCGCCGGAACGTACAGCGACAGCGGTGTGCGCAGCAGCGAGACGTCCAGCGGCAGGGACGCCTTCACCACACCGATGTGGGTGACGAACCGCTCGCCGCCCGGCAGGTGCTGCACGATACTGAACAGCAGGATCAGGGCGGTCGCCGTAACGGCGAGCGGAACGGCGGCGAGTTTCCTCGCCCGCAACCGCTCGTGCACCATCCCGAACAACGTTCCCCACTCGGCGACAGCGGCCGCACCGGCAATAGCCAGCGGCCCCTTTCGCACGCCCCCCGCGTGGGTCCTGTGAATCACGACCGTCTCTCCAAATCCCCGAAGCCATCCCCGAAGCCGGAACGCCTTCCCCGACCACTCCAACATTAGAAGCCGGTTAATCAATCCACATCGGCATAAATGTTGATCGCCGTCATCCTCTGGGGGGAGATAAACCCCTGAAACACCCCCATCCGGACGACCGGCACCCTCCGCCCCCCGGCGGAGGGACTACCCCTTCCCGTCCCGCGCCGTCACCGGCACCCGGGGAGCGGCGACGACCGCGGCTCCGGAGTGCCGACGACGGAACAGGGCGGGCAGGCTCGGCGCGGTGATGAAGCCCTCCGCGCGCGCACTGGCGATGCCGATCCGCGGAATCTCGCTGCTCTTCTCGAAGAGCAGGTAGCGCGGCTCCCAGATCGGCCGGTACTTGGCGTTGGCCCGGTACAGCGATTCGATCTGCCACCAGCGGGAGAAGAAGCCCAGCACCGAGCGCCAGAGCCGGAGCACCGGCCCCGCACCGAGTTTCGAACCACGCTCGAAAACGGAGCGGAACATCGCGAAGTTCAACGACACCCGGGCCAGTCCGACCTCCTCCGCCCGCTGGAGGAGTTCGATCACCATGAACTCCATCAGCCCGTTCTCGGTGTCCCGGGCCCGGCGCATGAGGTCCAGCGAGAGCCCGTCCGCGCCCCACGGCACGAAGCTGAGCAGCGCCTTCAGCTCGCCGTCCCCGTCGTGGCACTCCAGCATCACGCAGCGCCCGTCGCCCGGGTCGCCGAGCCGGCCCAGCGCCATCGAGAAGCCGCGCTCGGTCGCCCCGTCGCGCCACTGGTCGGCCTTGGCCACCAGCTCGGCCATCTCCGCTTCCGGGATGGCCTCGTGCCGGCGGATCCGCACGGTGTACCCGGCCCGCTTGACCCGGTTGTACGCCTGGCGGACCACCCGCATCGCCCGGCCGTCCAGCGAGAACTCGTCCAGCTCGACGATCGCCTCGTCGCCCAGCTCCAGCGCGTCCAGCCCGTGCCGGGCGTAGATCACCCCGGCCTCCTCGGAGGCGCCCATCACGGCCGGCGCCCAGGCGTGCTCGCGGGCCTCGGACAGCCAGGCGTCGATCGCGCCCGGCCAGGCCTCCGGGTCCCCGATCGGGTCGCCCGAGGCCAGCGAGACACCGCCGACCACCCGGTAGGTCACCGCCGCCTTGCCGCTGGGGGAGAAGACCACGGCCTTGTCCCGGCGCAGCGCGAAGTAGCCGAGCGAGTCCCGCTCGCCCTGCTTGTCGAGCAGCCCGCGCAGCCTCTCCTCGTCCTCGGCGGTCAGCAGCTCCTTGTCCTTCGGGCTGCGGAACGCCACGTAGAGCACCAGCAGGAAGAGCACCGCGCCCATCGCGTTGATGACGGCGTTCACCCAGGTCGGCGCGTCGATCACCGAGCGCAGGTGCTGGGACGGCGTGATGGTGATCATCCGGCCGACCGAGTAGCGGAAGTAGTCCCAGAACCGGGCGCCGGTGAGGTCGTTGTTCAGCCAGACCAGCAGCGAGCCGAGCAGGCCGCCGAGGGCCAGGCCGCCGACGAAGGTGGCGGCCGCGGTCTTCGGGTTGGAGCTGTCGCCCTTGGAGGTGAACTCCTTCCGCCCGACCAGCAGTGCCAGCACGAACAGGCAGGTCAGCACGGTGGAGACGTAGTTCAGCACGTGGTGGTTGAACCGCTCGCCGGGCAGCACCATGGCGATCAGGTAGAGCACCGCGAAGAGCCCGGCCAGCGCCGTGTTGAAGATCCACGCAGCCCGCTTGCGCCGCCGCATCGCGATCGCCAGGAACACCGACAGCACCGCGCTGCTCAGGCCGGCGGTCAGCAGGTACGGGGTGAAGTACTCGCCCTCGTTGTGCTCGGTCACCTGGTTCCGGAACGGCGCCAGCAACACCGTCACCAGGTTCAGCAGGGCCAGCAGCCGCAGGTACCAGACGGTGGCCGCGGCGGCCCGCGGCCGCCAGCGCTCGCTCAGCGCGGCGGATCCGGGCTCGGCGGACGGCTCCGGCTTCACAGTGGACGACACAGCTCAATTCCAAACGATCAGGTGGTGGGGCGCATCCGCACACGGCCCGGCGCCGGGCGCCCGCACAGGCCCGGCGGACTGGGCAGCGGCCCGACACCGCGGCCGAAGAACCGCAAAGGGGCAGCCAACACCATGGTTCCCCACCCGGAGTGAGAATTGCGTGAACCAGGTAGCCGATTCCGACCCCCGCCGAACGGCGGGGGTCCCGGCCGTGCGCGTTTCGGCACCCCGGGCCGTCACGCCCTAGTCTCGAAACAGCTCAGCGAGACTGCATCGAGCGGACCGGCCCGCCCGGCCGCCCGAACCGAGGAGGGACCATCACCACCACCCGCGTGCTGATCGTGGACGACGAGATCCTGGTCCGCTCCGGCCTCGGCCTCATCGTCGGTTCCGCCCCCGACCTGGACGTGGTCGGCGACTGCTCCGGCGGCCAGGCCGAGCAGTGCGTCCAGCGCCTGCGCCCGCACGTGGTGCTGCTCGACATCCGGATGCCCGACCTGGACGGCATCTCCGTGCTGCGCCGGCTGCGCGCCCTTCCCGACCCGCCGGCGGTGGCGATGCTCACCACCTTCGACACCGACGAGTACATCGGCACCGCGCTGCGCGCCGGCGCGTCCGGCTTCCTGCTCAAGGACACCGCCCCGGAGCAGCTGGTGCACGCCGTCCGGGTGCTCGCGGCCGGTGGCAACATCCTCTCCCCGACCGTCACCCGCACCGTGATCGGCGGTTACGTGGACGGTGGCGGACCGGACGCCGAGGCCGCCACGCTGGCCCGCACCCTCACCGGCCGCGAACTCGACGTGCTGGCGCTGCTCGGGGAGGGCCTGTCCAACGCCGAGATCGCCGACCGCCTCTTCCTCGGCACCGGCACCGTCAAGGACCACATCAGCGCGATCCTCGGCAAGCTCGGCGCCGCCAACCGGGTGCAGGCCGCCGTCATCGCCCACCGGGCCGGTCTGGTCCGGCCGAAGCCCGGCGACGGGGCATGACGACCGAACCGCTCCCCGCCAGACGGTGGCCGGCCTGGCTCACCGCACCGTGGCTGATGCTGCTCCTGCCGGCCCTCTACTCCCTGGTGGACGCCGCGCTGGTGGCCCGGGACGCACCCTGGTGGCAGGTGCTGCTCTCCGTGCTCGCCGCCGTCGTCCTGCTCTGGCGCCGACGCTTCCCGGTCACCGTGCTGCTGCTGACCATGCCCGGCAGCTACTTCGACGACATCTGGCTGGCGCCGATAACCGCCGTCTACACCGTGGCCGCCGAGCGCCCCGCCCCGCGCGTGGTGGTGCCCTGCGCGACCCTCTTCGCCCTGGTCGAGTTCTTCCACTGGCCGCTCTCCGAGCAGAACTTCACGCTCGGCCGGGAGACCGCGCTGTACGCCATCCAGTCCGTGATGCTGGCGGCCGGCCCGGCCGCCACCGGACTGCTCTCCCGGACCAGGCGGGAGCTGGCGGCCCGGCTGGACGAACTGACCCGCGGCCAGGAGCGGGAGAGCCGGCTGCTCGCCGAGCGGGTACTGGTCAGCGAGCGCGGCCGGCTCGCCCGGGAGATGCACGACGTGGTCTCGCACCAGGTCAGCCTGATCAGCATCCAGGCCGGTGCGCTCCAGGTCAGCACCACCGACCCGGCCGCCGTGGCCACCGCCCGGACGATCCGGGAGCTCTCCGTGCGCACCCTCGACGAGCTGCGGCAGATGGTCGGGGTGCTGCGGGCCGCCTCCCCGCGCCCGGACGCCCCGCTGGCCCCGCAGCCCCGGCTGGCCGACCTGCCCCGGCTGATCGAGGAGAGCGGCCTGGCCGCCGAGGCCGAGCTGTCCCCCGGTGACCGGCCGTGGCCGGAGGCGGTCGAGCGGGCCGCCTACCGCACCGTCCAGGAGGCGCTCACCAACATCACCAAGTACGCCCCGGAAGCCGCCGTGCACGTGAAGGTCCGGTCCCGGGGCCGCCGCCTGCGGGTCGAGGTCCGCAACGACGCCCCGCCGGGCCTGCCCGCCGAGATCCTGCCGGGCGGCGGCCACGGCCTGGTCGGCCTGCGCGAGCGCGCCCAGCTGCTCGGCGGCACCCTGACCGCCGGGCCGACCGCCGACGGCGGCTTCGAGGTCCGCGCGGACCTCCCCGCCAGCCGGGGCTGAGGCCCCGGCGCAGATCGCCGGCTCCGGAGCCCCCGGGGCCGGCGCACGGGCCCGGTTCCCCGGGCCCCCCGAGTCCCACCGAGTCCCACCGGAGAACGAGAAAGCCCCGCAGATCCGAAGATCTGCGGGGCTTCGCTGTGCGCGAGGGGGGAGTTGAACCCCCACGCCCTTTCGGGCACTGGAACCTGAATCCAGCGCGTCTGCCTATTCCGCCACCCGCGCATGGGTGTTTGTCGTGGTTGCCAGCCGATCAGCCGACCCGCTCGGTACCATGTGGCCTTCGCGGTTCTTCGATCCGGCTCCCTTGCGGGCGCCCCTTCCGACGTGGAAAACAGTAGCACGACCTGCGGGTCACCTCCGAATCCGTTTCCGGGGGAGGCCGAGCGCATCCGAACGGATGCCCGGCGAACAGGCGAGCGAGGGATGGCGGCCCCTTCCGGCGGGTAGCCCTGGCATGTTGTCGCCGGGATGCGTCACCCTGTGTGTCCGAGCCCACCCCCGGTCACCACACGGTCGGGGAACCGTACGGATGGCCCCGGCGTGGATACGATCAGTACGGAAGTACCGCAAGTAGGCGCGACCGGGCTCTTCCCGGAATCCGGTCGGCAGGCAGGCGAACGAACCCTGGAAGGGGGTGCCCCATGGGAGTGCTGAAGAAGTTCGAGCAGCGACTTGAGGGTCTCGTCAACGGCACCTTCGCCAAGGTGTTCAAGTCCGAGGTCCAGCCCGTGGAGATCGCCGGTGCGCTGCAGCGCGAGTGCGACAACAACGCGAGCATCTGGAACCGCGACCGCACCGTCGTGCCCAACGACTTCATCGTCGAGCTGAGCCCGCACGACTTCGAGCGCCTGAGCCCCTACTCCGGCCAGCTGGGCAGCGAGCTCGCCGGCATGGTCCGCGAGTACGCGGAGGCCCAGCGGTACACCTTCATGGGCACGCTCCAGGTGAACCTGGAGAAGGCCGACGACCTGGACACCGGCCTGTACCGGGTGCGCAGCCGCACCCTGGCCGCCGAGGAGCCGCAGCAGCAGGCCCCGGCGCAGCCGACCCAGGGCGGCGGCTACGGCCGCCCGCCGGCCGCCCCGGCCCCCGGCGCGCCGTGGCAGCAGCAGGGCGCCGCCCCCTACGCCGCGCCCCCGCCCCCGGCCGCGCCCCCTGCCATGCCCCCGGGCCCGCCCGCCCCCGCCGGCGGCAACGTCCGCCCGTTCCCGGGCGCCGGCCACGGCACCTCGGTCCGCCGCTGGATCGAGGTGAACGGCACCCGTCACCAGATCACCGGGAACGCCTGCGTGCTCGGCCGCTCCACCGAGGCCGACGTGCGGATCGACGACCCCGGGGTCTCCCGCAAGCACGCCGAGATCCGGCCCGGAACGCCCTCGATGGTGCTCGACCTGGGGTCCACGAACGGCATCGTGGTGGACGGACAGCACACCCAGCGCGCTACGCTCCGCGACGGCTCTCGAATCGTCGTGGGCTCCACCACCATCGTCTACCGACAGGTCGAAGGGTAGTGTCCGATTTGTTCGCGCGCTTCGCTCACACACGGGCGGGCCGGCCATGTCAGAACTGACCCTCACGGTCATGCGGCTGGGCTTCCTCGCCGTGCTGTGGCTGTTCGTCATCGTCGCGGTCCAGGTGATCCGCAGTGACCTGTTCGGGACCAGGGTGAACCCCCGGTCCTCCCGCCGCGGCGGTGCCGCCACGGCGGCCGCTGCGCCGACCCCCGCACCCGGGCGCGCCCCGCAGGGCCCGTCCGGTGCCCCCGCGGCGCAGCAGACCCAGGGCGGCGGGCGCCGCCGTGGCGCCCCGACCCAGCTGGTCGTGGTGGCGGGATCGCTGGCCGGAACCACCGTCGCGCTGCAGGGCCAGACCATCACTCTGGGCCGCGCGCACGACTCCACCATCGTGCTGGACGACGACTACGCGTCCTCCCGGCATGCCAGGATCTATCCGGATCAGACTGGGCAGTGGACGGTCGAGGATCTAGGCTCCACCAACGGCACCTATCTGGACCGGCAGCGCCTCACGGCGCCGACGCCGCTCCAGCCTGGCATGCCGATCCGTATCGGCAGGACCGTCATCGAACTGCGGAAGTAGTAGCGCATGAGGGACAGCATCCCGTCCATGACCCAGAGGGGGGCTCAGGTCGCATGACCCTGGTGCTGCGCTTCGCCGCCGGCTCCCACAAGGGGCTGATCCGGGAGGGGAACGAGGATTCCGGCTATGCCGGGCCGCGGCTGCTGGCCGTGGCCGACGGCATGGGCGGCGCCGCGGCCGGCGAGGTCGCTTCCTCCGAGGTGCTCGGCTCGATCGTCCGCCTGGACGAGGACGTGCCCGGCGCCGACCTGCTGACCCTGCTCGGCGACGCCGTCCAGGGCGCCAACGACCGCCTCCGGCAGATGGTCGAGGAGGACCCGCAGCTGGAGGGCATGGGCTGCACCCTCACCGCGATGCTCTGGACCGGGCAGCGGATGGGCCTGGTGCACGTCGGCGACTCCCGCGCCTACCTGCTGCGGGACGGTTCGCTGGTGCAGATCACCCAGGACCACACCTGGGTGCAGCGGCTGGTCGACGAGGGGCGGATCACGCCCGAGGAGGCCGAGACGCACCCGCAGCGCTCGCTGCTGATGCGCGCGCTGGACGGCCGCGGCCAGGTCGAGCCCGACCTGTCGATCCGCGAGGTCCGGGCCGGCGACCGCTACCTGATCTGCTCCGACGGCCTCTCCGGCCCGGTGAGCCACCAGACCCTCCAGGACACCCTCGGGAGCTTCTACTCCCCCGAGCAGACCGTGCAGGAGCTGATCCAGCTCGCGCTGCGCGGCGGTGGCCCGGACAACATCACCTGCATCGTGGCGGACGTCATCGACGTCGGCGTCACGGACACCCTGAGCGGCCAGTTCAACGACGTCCCCGTGGTGGTCGGCGCGGTCGCCGAGACCCCGCCGTCCTCGGCCGCCACCGACCAGTCGATCCGCGACACCCCGGCGGGCCGGGCGGCCGGCCTCGGGCGCTCCCCGCAGGGTGCCTTCGGCCCCGCCGAGGGCTACGACGGCTACGGCGCGGCCCCGGCCGGCTTCGGCCCGGCCGAGGGCTACGGCGCGGGCGAGCCCCCGGTGTACGGCACCGAGGAGTTCGACGACGAGGAGCGGCCGAAGCGCAAGGGCAAGGCGCTCAAGCTCTCGGTGGTCGCCCTGGTCACCCTGGGTCTGCTCGGCGGCGCCGGGTTCTTCGGCTACCAGTGGACCCAGGACCAGTACTACGTCGGTGTGGACGGCGACCACGTCGCGGTCTACCAGGGCCTCAACCAGAGCCTGGCCGGCCTCAGCCTGTCCTCGGTGCACACGTCGTACAAGGACGTCGAACTCAAGTACCTGCCGCAGGACCAGCGCACCCACGTCACCAACACCATCTCGGCCAGCAGCTTCGGCGACGCCGACGACAAGGCGAAGAAGCTCGGCGAACAGGCCGCGTTCTGCCACAAGGTCGCCGACATCCGGGCCGGCGCGGCCAACCAGGCCCCCGGCACCCCGACCACCGGGCAGCCGGGCGCCACGCCCGCCGCGGCGGTGGCGCACGTCGGGTTCGTGACGGCCAGCACGCCCAGCCCCTCCGCCACCGTCCGGGGACCGGCGGCCGCGCCCAGCGCGACCCCCACCCCCACCCCGACACCGACCCCGAGCGCGGCTGCCCCCAGCCAGAGCGCCGCCGCTCCGGCCACCGGGCCGCAGAGCGACCTGCCCGGTCTCAGCGACGAGGAGCGGCAGAGGGCCGACTCCTGCCCGAAGCCGTGACGGCCGCGACCCGACATAGGCCCGCCCGGAGCGGGCCTGCCGGCCGTCAGGGAGCGGCCACCAAGTGAGCAAGCGAAGCGAGCGAATCAACGATGGGCGCGTGCGGTCACAGACCCCTGCCGAGCGGATCGGGGTGGGCGCATGAGCACCTCCGACGTGAGCAGCGGCTCGGACAACCGGTCCGGTGACCGCCGGGCCGGGAACGTTCCGGCCGACCGCGCGTCCTCCCGGCGCCGGGGCAACACCACCATCTCCCCCCAGGGCACGCCCAACCGGCGCAACACCGAGCTGGCGATGCTGGCCTTCGCGGTGGTGCTGCCGGTCCTGGCGTACGCCAACGTGGGCCTGGCGATGGATGACTCGCTGCCCGCCGGCATGCTCGGCTACGGCCTCGGCATGGGCGCGCTGGCACTGATCGCCCACCTGCTGATGCGCCGCTTCGCGCCGTACGCGGACCCGCTGATGCTGCCCATCGCCACCCTCCTCAACGGGCTCGGCGTGGTGATGATCTGGCGGCTCGACAAGGCCGGGAAGCTGCTGCACAACAACTACCCCGCGGCCGCCAACCAGCTGATGTGGTCGGGCCTCGGGGTGGCGTTCTTCATCTTCGTGATGATCTTCCTGAAGGACCACCGGGTCCTCCAGCGCTACACCTACATCTCGATGGCGGCGGCCCTGGTGCTGCTCGCGGCGCCGGCCTTCTTCCCGGCCCGCAAGGAGGACTTCGGCGCCAAGATCTGGATCCGGATGGGCGCCTTCTCCATCCAGCCCGGTGAGTTCGCCAAGATCATCCTGACCGTCTTCTTCGCCGGCTACCTGATGGTGAAGCGCGACGCCCTGGCCCTGGCCAGCCGCCGCTTCATGGGCCTCTACCTGCCGCGCGGCCGCGACCTCGGGCCGATCATCGTGATCTGGCTGCTCAGCCTGCTGATCCTGATCTTCGAGAACGACCTCGGCTCGTCCTTCCTGTACTTCGGCCTCTTCGTGGTGATGCTCTACGTCGCCACCGAGCGGACCAGCTGGATCATCTTCGGCCTGCTGATGTCCGTCGGCGGCGCCACCCTGGTCGCCTCCACGGCCAGCCACGTGAAGACCCGCATCGACGCCTGGCTCGACCCGATGGCCGCCTTCTCGCCCAAACCGCCACCGGGCTCGACCGAACAGATCGGCCAGTCGCTGATGGCGCTGGGCTCCGGCGGGGTGACCGGCTCCGGCCTCGGCCAGGGCCGCTCCTGGCTGATCGACTTCGCCGCCAAGAGCGACTTCATCCTCGGCTCCTTCGGCGAGGAGCTGGGGCTCACCGGCCTGATGGCGATCTTCATGCTCTACGGCCTCCTGGTCCAGCGCGGCCTGCGCACCGCGGTCGCCGCCCGCGACCCGTTCGGGAAGCTGTTCGCCGTCGGCCTCTCCTCGGCCATGGCGCTCCAGGTCTTCGTGGTGGCGGGCGGTGTCACCGGCCTGATCCCGCTGACCGGTATGACCATGCCGTTCCTCGCCCAGGGCGGGTCCTCGGTGGTCGCCAACTGGGCCCTCGTCGCGATCCTGCTGAAGATCAGCGACAGCGCCCGCCGACCCGGGGTGGAACCCGCCCCGACGCCCGAGCTCCAGGGGGGACCCGTCTCGTGAACAAGCCGATCCGCCGGGTCTCGATCTTCTGCCTCGTCCTGATCCTGGCCCTCATGGTGCGCACCAACTGGGTGCAGGGCGTCCAGGCCGACGCCTGGGCCACCAACAAGAACAACAAGCGCCAGGTCTACGACCGGTACGCCCACCCGCGCGGCAACATCATCGTCGGCGGGCAGCCGATCACCCAGTCCGACTTCGTCAACGGCCTGCGCTACAAGTACAAGCGCTCCTGGGTCGACGGCCCGATGTACGCGCCGGTGACCGGGTACTCCTCGCAGTCCTTCGGCTCCAGCCAGCTGGAGCAGCTGTCGGACGGCATCCTCTCCGGCACCGACGACCGGCTGTTCTTCCGCAACACCCTGGACATGCTGACCGGGGAGCAGAAGAAGGGCGGCGACGTCGTCACGACGATCAACGCCAAGGCCCAGAAGGCGGCCTTCGACGGCCTCGGCAACAAGAAGGGCGCGGTGGTCGCCCTCGACCCGCGCACCGGGGCGATCCTGGCGCTGGTCTCGACCCCGTCCTACGACCCCGGGGTCTTCGCCGGCAGCGAGTCGGCCGACTCCAAGGCCTGGACGGACCTCAACGCCGACCCGAACAAGCCGATGCTCAACCGCGCGCTGCGCGAGACGTACCCGCCCGGCTCGACTTTCAAGCTGGTCACCGCGGCGGCGGCGTTCGAGAACGGCGTGTTCCAGAACGTCGACGACCAGACGCAGACCCCGAAGTCGTACCTCCTGCCGGGCACCAAGACCGAGCTGAAGAACGAGAGCGACAACGAGCCCTGCGAGAACGCCACGGTCAAGGTCGCCATGGACTGGTCGTGCAACACCGTGTACGGCAAGATCGGCGCCGAGCTCGGCAAGGAGAAGATGCGGGCGCAGGCCGAGAAGTTCGGTTTCAACAGCACGGTGGACACCCCGGTCCGCTCCGAGAAGAGCGTCTTCCCCACCAACTCCACCCCGGACGGGGTCGCGCTGGACTCGATCGGCCAGCACGACACCCGGGCCACCCCGCTGCAGATGGCCATGGTCTCCGCCGCCATCGCCAACAACGGCTCGCTGATGCAGCCGTACCTGGTCGACCAGGAGCGCTCGGCCTCGCTGACCACCATCTCGAAGCACACCGAGAAGCAGTTCTCGCAGCCGATCAGCCCGGCGACCGCGCAGAAGCTCCAGGACATGATGGTCTCGGTCGTGGAGAACGGCACCGGCAAGAACGCCAGGATCCCGGGCCTGACCGTCGGCGGCAAGACCGGAACCGCCCAGCACGGCGAGGACAACTCCGGACTGCCGTTCGCCTGGTTCACCTCGTACGCCAAGACCGCCGACGGCCAGTCCGTCGCGGTGGCGGTCGTGGTCGAGGACGGCTCCAACAACCGTGACGGCATCAGCGGCGGCCGGCTGGCCGCACCGGTCGCCAAGGCGGTGATGCAGGCCGCACTCGGCAAGTAGGGAGCGGCCGCGACTGAGTGGAATGTCACGATCGGCACCCCCGTCCGGATACCGGTCTGGTATCGGCCGACGGCCGACTCCGGTCCGGCGCGGTCCGGGCGGTAGCGTATCCGCAAGCAGCGGGTGTGCCCGTTGCCGCCCGCGAGGCGTCACAGGGTCCTGATCGCAGAACCACCCGGGGCCGGGCCGGCGTCACTCGGAGCGTGCGGGGACACCTACGTCACAACCTCACCGGCGGGTGAGGGAGAGGGTCGGAACTATGGAAGAGCCTCGCCGCCTAGGCGGCAGGTACGAGCTCGGCGGCGTCCTCGGACGCGGCGGCATGGCCGAGGTGTACCTCGCCCATGACACCCGGCTCGGCCGTTCCGTCGCAGTGAAGACGCTCCGGGCCGACATGGCCCGCGATCCGTCCTTCCAGGCCCGCTTCCGTCGTGAGGCACAGTCGGCGGCGTCGCTGAACCACCCCGCGATCGTCGCCGTGTACGACACCGGCGAGGACTACATCGACGGGATCTCCATCCCGTACATCGTGATGGAGTACGTCGAGGGGTCGACCCTGCGCGAGCTGCTGCACTCCGGCCGCCGGCTGCTGCCGGAGCGCGCGCTGGAGATGACCATCGGCATCCTCCAGGCCCTGGAGTACTCGCACCGGGCCGGCATCGTGCACCGCGACATCAAGCCGGCCAACGTCATGCTGACCCGGCAGGGCAACGTCAAGGTCATGGACTTCGGCATCGCGCGGGCGATGGGCGACGCCGGCATGACCATGACGCAGACCTCCGCCGTCATCGGCACCGCCCAGTACCTCTCCCCCGAGCAGGCCAAGGGCGAGCAGGTCGACGCCCGCTCGGACCTCTACTCCACCGGCTGCCTGCTGTACGAGCTGCTGACCGTGCGCCCGCCGTTCGTCGGCGACTCGCCGGTCGCGGTGGCGTACCAGCACGTCCGGGAGGAGGCGCAGCCGCCGTCCGCCTTCGACCCCGAGGTCCGCCCCGAGATCGACGCGATCGTGCTGAAGGCGCTCGCCAAGGACCGCGACTACCGGTACCAGAGCGCCGACGAGATGCGCGACGACATCGAGCGCTTCCTCGACGGCCTGCCGGTGGCCGCCGCCCAGCAGGCCGCCGCGTACGGCATGGGCGCCGGGGCCGGGTACGGCTACGACCAGAACGGCTACCCGCAGCAGCACGACCCGTACGGCCAGACCAACGTGCTGCCGCAGCAGCAGCCCGGCGGCCCCACCACGGTGCTGCCGCAGGCCGGCGGCCAGCCCGGCTACGGCCAGCAGCCCGGCTACCCGGACGACGGCTACGGCCAGACCTACGCCGGCGGGCAGGGCGGCGGCAACGACGGCTACGACGACGGCTACGGCCGCGGCGGCCGGCGCGGCGAGGAGCCGCCGAAGAAGAGCAACACCTCCTGGATCGTGCTGGCGGTCGCCGCCGTGCTGGTCCTGGTCGGCACCTTCTTCGTCGCCCAGGCGATGTTCAGCGACAAGAAGGACGAGAAGAAGGACGCGCCCAAGGTCACGGCGCCGAACCTGGTCGGCAAGAGCCTGGCGGACGCCAAGACCGCGGCCCAGCAGGCCGGTCCCAAGCTGGTGGTGACCGAGGGCGAGAAGATCGCCTGCCCGGACGCCGCCGTCAAGAAGGACCAGGTCTGCACCCAGACCCCGACGGCCGGCAACCAGGTCGCCGAGAGCGCCGTGATCACGGTGCAGCTCTCCTCCGGCCCGGCCAAGGCGAACGTGCCGAACGTGGTCGGCAAGACCAAGGACCAGGCCACCAAGGCACTCGCCGACGCCGGCTTCACCAACGTCACCACCGAGTACAAGGACGACGACACCGCTCCGCAGGAGACGGTCACCGCCCAGGACCCGGCGGCCAGCGCGCCCGGTGACCCGACCGCTCCGGTCAAGCTCACCGTGTCGCAGGGCAAGACCAAGGTCACCGTGCCCAACGTGGTCGGCCAGCAGAAGGAGGCCGCGCAGGCCGCGCTGGAGAGTGCCGGCTTCCAGGTCGACGCCTCGAAGACCGCGACGACCAACGACCCGACCAAGGTCAACACCGTCCTCTCGCAGTCGGTCCCGGCCAACAGCAAGGCCCCGGCCAACGCGAAGATCGTCCTGACCGTCCTCAAGGCACCGGACAAGGCCACCGTTCCGCCGCTGCAGAACCAGAAGCTCCAGGACGCGATCGAGAAGCTGGGGAAGGCCGGCCTCGGCTACAGCGTCGTCGGCCCGCAGGACCCGAACTCGGTGGTTCTGGGCACCAACCCGCCGGCGGGCACCCAGCTGGACCCGAACACGCAGGTGATCCTGATGACCAAGCCGGCGGAGCCTGCCAAAGGGGACACCCCCACCCCATCCGCCACCCTCCCCAAAGGGGGAAACAACTAAGCCCTGGTTCCCCTGGCTCTGAGGCAACGCCCGAGGGCCCGTCGCAATCGCTGCGACGGGCCCTCGGGCGTTCCCACAGGTGCTCGGGAGAGCGGCGCGGCTCCGGCGGGCGCTCAGGAGTGGCGCAGCTCCGGCGGGCGCTCCGGCGGGTGCTCGGGAGAGCGGCGCGGCTCCGGCGGGCGCTCAGGAGTGGCGCAGCTCCGGCGGGGGCGTCCGCTTGGCGTCCATCTCGTCGACCCGCACCAGGCTGCCCCAGACGGCCATCCGGTAGCGCGAGGTGTAGACCGGCGTGCAGGTGGTCAGCGTGATGTACCGGCCCGGGCCCTGGTAGCCCGAGCCCTTGGGGACGGGCGCCACGATGCCGGTGTCGTACTTGGACGTCTCCGGCAGGGTGTTGTCGACCTTGTAGACGTACCACTTGTCCTTGGTCTCGACCACGATCGCGTCGCCCTTGTGGACGGCGTCCAGGTCGTGGAACTTCGCCCCGTGGCCGTCCCGGTGCGCGGCCAGGGCGAAGTTGCCGGTCTCGTCCCACGGCATCGCCGCGCGGTACGGCTGCTCGTACACCCCGGCGACGCCCTCGGCCAGGGTGTCGGTGTCGGTACCCATCCGGATCAGCACCTGGTAGTCCCGGCCCATCGCCGGGACGTGCAGGAACCCGACGCCCTCACCCGCAGCGTAGGCCGGGCCCGGCGTTCCCGTGGCCCCGGGGGACGCCGTCGCCCCCGGGGAGGCCGGGGCAGGAGCGGCGGGAGTGGTGGGAGCGGCGGTGGGGCCGGCCGCCCAGGAGCTGCGCAGCCGGTCGGCGGCCCGGTCCGCGGAGGCGTCGGCCTGCACGTTGGTCCACCAGAGCGAGTACGCGACGAACAGGCCCAGCACCAGGCCGAGGGTGATCAGCAGCTCGCCGAAGACCCCCAGCGCGGCCAGCGCGCGGCCGCGGGCCCGGCCGCGGGGCGGGGGAGGCGGTGGCGGGAAGGCCTCCTCGGCCACCGGTTGCGCCGTCGCGTCCTGGGTCACTGTGCTCCCCCTCGTCCCTGTCGACCGGTGCGGCGGCCGTCCGCCGCCGCACCGCGCTGCCGCGGCCGCTAGCCGGCCGTGAGCCCGGCCGGTTTGCCCTGGCTCCGCGGCCGTTCCTCGATCATCTTGCCAAAGACGATCAGCCGGGCCTTGGAACTGAACTCCGGGGTGCAGGTGGTCAGCGTGATGTACCGGCCGGGCTGGTTGTACCCGGAGCCGTTGGGCACCGGCTTGATCACGCTCACGTTGGACGGCGGGGTCTCCGGGATGCCGCCGGTGACCTCGTACGTGTAGTACGCGGTCGCGGTCTCCACCACGACCTTGTCGCCCTTGGTGAGCTGGTTGATGTGCCGGAACGGCTCGCCGTGGGTGTTGCGGTGCGCGGCGAGCGCGAAGTTGCCGGTCTTGTCGGCCGGCATCCCGGTACCGGTGTAGTGGCCCACCAGGCCCTTGTCGAGCACCGCCGACTTGGAGGTGCCCTCGGCGATCGGGAACTTCAGGCCCAGCTTCGGCAGGTAGACGATCGCGAAGCCCTTGCCGGGCTCGAAGGTCTCGGGCTTGGCCGGGTCCGGCGCCGGCTGCCCGGACGCGCCGGGCGCCGGCTGGGGGGAGCCGAACTGCTGCTCCAGCTGGTTGCGGGCGCCGTCGGCGGCCGCGTCGGCCTGCACGTTGGTCCACCAGAGCTGGTAGGAGACGAACAGCAGCATCACCAGGCCGAGCGTGATGCAGAGCTCGCCGACGAACCGGGCGGCCACCACGGCCACCGGCTCCTTGGGGCGTGCCGCTCCCCCGGCGCCTGCCCGGCCGCTCGCGCGGCGTCGACCGCCGCCCGAACGCACCGCCATCCGGCCCTGCGCGGCCCGCCGACGCTCCGCCCGGCCGCCGGGCGGCGGCCCGGCCGCACCGGCGGAGGCCGGCAGGAGCCGCAGCTGGAGCGTCTGGTCGGCCAGCCAGGGGTACTCGGGCTGACCGGGGCCGTCGGGCACCCCGGCCGCGTCGGGGCCTCCCGAGCCGTCCTGACGGGGCTCCAGGGGCTCCTGGGGCTGCCCGGGCGGCCCGGCCTGCTCGTAGACGCCCCAGCCGTCCTCGGCCCCGCCCTGGGCGGGCTGCTGCGCCTGGTAGGGGTCGTACTGCTCGTACTGGCCGTCCTGCCGGTACTGGCCCCCCTGTTGGCCGCCCTGCTGGCCCCCCTGCTGGAAGTGGCCGTCCTGCTGGTGCTGCTGGTGCTGCCGGTCGGCCCCGGGCCCGCCGTACTGCGGGTTCTCCGGCCCGTACGGGCCGCCGTGGCCCTGGGAGTAGCCGTACCGGCCGCCCTCGTGCGGGCCCGCCCCCGACTGGTAACGCCCCTCCGGACGCACCGCGGTCACGCCGCTCAGCCCCGGCCGATCACCGGGGCGAGCCCGGCCGAACGGCCGACGGCCTGCGGATCGCCGCACTCGGCCAGCCAGTTGGCCAGCATCCGGTGCCCGCCCTCGGTGAGCACCGACTCCGGGTGGAACTGCACCCCCTCGACCGGCAGTTCACGGTGCCGCAGGCCCATGATCACGCCGCTCCCGGTCCGGGCGGTGACCACCAACTCGTCCGGCACGGTGGCCGGCTCGACCGCCAGCGAGTGGTACCGGGTCGCGGTGAGCGGCGAGGGCAGGCCCTCGAAGACCCCGCCGTCCTCGTGGTCCACCAGCGAGGTCTTGCCGTGCAGCAGCTCGGGCGCCCGGCCGACCACCGCGCCGTACGCGACGGCGATCGACTGCAGGCCCAGGCAGACGCCGAAGACCGGCAGCCCGATGCCCGCGCAGTGGTGCACCATCTCGATGCAGACCCCGGCCTCCTCCGGCGCACCGGGCCCGGGGGAGAGCAGCACCCCGTCGAAGCCCGTCCCGCCGTCGCGGCGCACCGCGTGTTCGACCGTCACCTCGTCGTTGCGCACCACCTCGCAGGTGGCACCGAGCTGGTAGAGGTACTGGACCAGGTTGAAGACGAAGCTGTCGTAGTTGTCGACGACCAGGATGCGGGGCTGGCTCGGCTGGGTGGTCATTCGCGCGCTATCTCCGTGGGATGCGGGGGCTGGGAGGAGGAGCAGTGCCGCCGGGTCAGCCCGCGGCGCCGTCGCCGCCGTCCACTGTGACGTCGCCGAAGGGGAGCAGCGGTTCCGCCCACGGGAAGACGTACGTGAAGAGGAGGTAGACCAGCCCCAGGACGAGGAGCAGCGAGATGAAGGCCCGGACCAGGGTGTTCCCCGGAAGGTGACGCCAGATCCAGCCGTACATGGTGCTCCCTCGACGTAACAGACTGGGGTCAAGAGTAGACCCGTGATCCGGGGCCGCGGGGCGGGCTTCCCGCACTGGCACCCGAGCGCGGGGCGCGCGCTACTGGCCGCCCGCCGAGCGCAGGTCGGCGGTGCCGGAGTAGCCGGGCACGGTGAGGTCGCCGCTCTCCTGGACCTTCCAGCCCAGCCCGTACGCCTGCACGTACTGCAGGTAGTTGCGGATCGTCGGGTCCGCCTCGACCGCCGTCCGCAGCGCGTCCGTCCTCCCGACGGCCTTCACCACGTAGGGCGGCGAGTAGACGCGGCCCTGCAGCAGCAGGGTGTTGCCGACGCAGCGGACGGCACTGGTGGAGATCAGCCGCTGGTCCATCACCTGCACGCCCTCCGCGCCGCCCCGCCAGAGCGCGTTGACGACCGCCTGGATGTCCTGCTGGTGGATGACCAGGTCGTTGACGCCGGGCTCGGGCACCCCGGGGATGCGCGCGGTGGCGTTCGGCGGGGCGTCGTTGAGGGTCACGGTGAGGCCGGGCCCCTGGAGCGGCTCCAGCGCGGCGCCCTGCCGGAGCGCGTCCTGCCGGGAGACGTCGGCGGGGTTGCCGCCCTGCTGCTCGGTGAGCTCCTGCGAGCGGGCCTGGAGATCGGCGAGCTGCGCCTGGGACTGCTGGTTCTGCGCGCTGCGCTGGCGTATCACGTCGCTGAGGCTGAGCAGCGAGTTGTCGGTGCGCAGGTCGGTCCCGCGGGCGGTCTGCGCGCTGATGTAGAAGAGCAGTCCGGCGAGCGCGAAAACGGCGCAGGTCAGGGCACGGCCGACAATTCGGGTGCCGGAGGAGCGACTACCGGCAGGCCGAGGGGGAATCGACAAATTAGTCACCGTACCCTTATCTCCTTCGGACCCGCCGAGCCACTACGCTAACGGACGCCGGTGGCATGTGCGGGGGCGGTCCCCATAGCGTTCTCCACAACCGCCATCGCCGGCCGCCCGACCCCCGCTGAACCCCTGCGCGGTCTCACAGCGCATCGACAGGAGAGCTCCTCGTGCCGAAGTCTCGACTCCGCAAGAAGTCCGATTACACCCCGCCGACCACGGCCGCCGCGGTGAAGATCAGCACGGGCCGCAGCTGGGTTGCCCCCCTGATGCTGGCCCTGTTCCTGGTCGGACTGGTGTGGATCGTCACCTACTACGTGACCAGTGGCAGCTGGCCGGTCGAGAGCTGGCACAACTGGAACATCCTGGTGGGCTTCGGCTTCATCGCGGCGGGGTTCGGCGTCTCCACCCAGTGGAAGTGACGGGGCTCCAGCCCTGAGCGCGCGAGCGCCGTCCCGGGAGGACTTCCGCCCGGGGCGGCGCTGCGGTGTGCCCGGACGCGGCCGTGCGCCCGGAGTTCCACCATCCGGTTATCCCGCTTATCGCGCTTATCCACATGGTTATCCACACTGGGGAAAAGTCCTCCCGGCCTGTGGATAACCTGCGCCGCGCGCCCTTTCCACACCCCCGCGCGCCGTCCCCCGAATGCCGAATAGGCACAGCGGGACACGCGTAGAACAGCAGTCCACAGGGCACTCGCCCAACTGGCTGTGCACGACTTCCCACCCGCTGTGGACAAACGTCCGGGCGCGTCACCCGCCGTAGCGGGCCATCCCGACCAGGACCATCGCCAGCACCAGGCCCGCCATCGCGGCCACCGTCACCGTCTGGACGGGCAGCCGGCGGGCCGGCGGGGCGTACATCAGGCCGATCGCGGTGAGCGTCCCGGCGATCAGCCCGCCGAGGTGCGCGCGCCAGTCGATGCCGCTCACCGAGAAGGTGACGATCAGGTTGAAGACCAGCAGCGCGACCACCGGGCCGAGCGGCATCCTGGTCCGCTTGTACATCACCACGGTGGCGCCGAGCAGGCCGAAGATGGCGCCGGAGGCACCCAGCGAGTTCATGAAACCGCCGGCCAGCAGGAAGGCGAACGCGCTGCCGGCCAGGCCCGAGACCAGGTAGACCGCCAGGAAGCGGACCCGGCCGAGGGCCGCCTCCAGCGGCGGGCCGATCACCCAGAGCATCACCATGTTGGTGGCGATGTGCCAGGGCTCGACGTGCAAAAAGGTCGCGGTCAGCAGCCGGTACCACTGGTCCAGTCCGGCCGCGACGCCGTACGGGAACCCGGTGATCTGCGGGCCCACGCTGAACAGCGAGAGGTCCTCGGACAGCCACGGCTTGAGCACGTAGGCGGCGAGGACGAAGACCACCAGGTTGACCCCGATCAGGGCCTTGGTGACCAGCGCGCCGTCCGCGGTCAGCTGCCCGCCGAACCGGGTGGTGGCCTGCCGGACCTCGCGGTTGGCGCCCTGGACGCACTCCGGGCAGTGGAAGCCCACCGAGGCGCTCACCATGCACTGCGGGCAGATCGGCCGGCCGCAGCGGGAACAGCCGATGCCCGTCTCCTGCCCGGGGTGGCGGTAGCAGTGCGCCAGGCCTCCCCCGGGCCCCGGGGTCCGGTCCGTCGGCGGCCTGGGCTCGTCCGGGAGCATCAGCGGTTTCCCCTTCTCGCACGCCTGCTACGCAATCCCGGCGGCGCCCCGCCGAACGGGGTACACCGGCATCGCCAGCGTACTGCGACGGGATCGGCCCCGGGCGGCCCCGCCCCACGTCGCCGTACCGGTCTCCTTCGGCGCCGCCCCCCGGCCTCCCTCCGCCCGCACCGCCCCGCGTACGGCCCATCCCGGAGTGCTGCGGGACAAATCACCATGCATGATCAGCATTCAGGTGGATATGTGCATATAGGACGCCACCCAGGAGGAGAGACTCGTGACCCGTTTGGACTCAGCTCGTGAGACGGCCGGAAAGACCCGGGACACCCTCGCGCCCTACGCCGTGACCGCCAAGGTGACCGCGGTGCACCTCGCGGACGGCGCCAAGCAGCGGCTGGGCCCCGCCCTGGACGCGGTCGGGCCGAAGGCCGCCCACGCCGCCCACAGCGCCCGCGTCCAGTACGTCAAGCACGTCGCCCCGCAGCTCGGTCACGCCTTCGCCAGCCTGCCGCCCGAGGCCCAGCAGAACGCCCTCAAGGCCCTGCACCGCGCCCAGGAGGCCGCCCTGGCCGCCCGGCTCTCCGCGGCGCGCGCCACCGACCAGGCCCGGACCACGATCGGCCCCAGGGTCGTCCAGGCCGTCGAGGAGGCCCGCGCCACCGTCGTCCCCGTGGCGGTGGAGGCCCAGACCCGCGGCGCCGCCGCGCTGACCGCCCTGCACGGCAACGTCACCTCCGCCGAGATCAGCGAGCTCGCCGCCCGGAACGCCAGGAGGGAGCACCGCAGCGGCTGGGCCACCGGCCTGGCGGTCGCCGGCGCCCTCGCGATCGGCAGCGGCATCGTGGCCTGGCAGTGGTGGCGCCACCACAGCAACCCCGAGTGGCTGGTCGAGCCCCCGGCCCCCGAGCGGACCGCGGCCACCGGCGCCACGGCCACCACGTCCCGCAACTCCGGCGCCCACGCCTCGGGCAGCGCCGGCCAGACCGACGCCCAGATGAACGGCTCGGGCACCGGGTCCGACGCCGCCGGCCCCCACGCGGAGGCGGGCACCACCGCCCCCAAGCCCGGCCCGCCGCCCGGCAAGCCCGCCCCCGACGACGACCGCCCCAAGCCGCACGACCCGCGCAAGCCGCACTGACCGGCCCGCCCCGGGTGTCCAGCACACCCGAAAACGCCGATCGGCCGCTGACCCGGATTCAGGTCGGCGGCCGATCGGCTGTTCCACTGTGGAGCTTAGGAGACTCGAACTCCTGACATCTGCCTTGCAAAGGCAGCGCTCTACCAACTGAGCTAAAGCCCCTCGACGGCACTGTGCGCACCGTCGGGCACTAGCGTACCGGGTTCCGGCGGGAATCCCACGCCCTCCCCGGAACCTCACGCCCCGACGGTGCCGGGAAAGCCGGCCGCCCCGGTCACCCGACCGGGCCGGCCGACCCGGGAGACGCCGTGCGGCGCCTCCGAAGATCGTCGATCGTCAGATCGTCCGGGTCCTCAGCGACCGGCCGGGACCGGGTCGGTGGCCTCGGTCCACAGGTCCTGCTCGGCGCGGTCCGCCTGGACCTGACGGTAGACAAAGAAGCCGCCGAGGGCGACCAGGGCGACCAGGAGAAGCTTCTTCACCGCGGGACCTCGTCCTTCTTGCGTAGCGGACTCAACAGCCGTGCTCCGACCGGATGGCCGGGCCGACGAGTCCATGATTTGTTACGAGCACGAACGGGCTGCCGGGTGCCAGACTGCCCTTGCGGCCGATGATACACACCGGTGTCCCAATCGTGACCAGCCGCCGCTGCCTCCAACCGACCGGTCCGGCCGGAGGATTGACGCCGCACCTTCTGTCGTACGGTCGGCCCGGCCCGAGCCCGGCCCGACGGGGTCCCCGGCCCGCCCCGCACGGGTCGTCCACCGGCCCGCGCAGGCCCTCGGCGGCTAGTCCCGCGCCGGCGGCACCACCACGGCGGTACCGGCCGCCAGGTCCACCCTGGTCCTCGGCGGCGCCCCCTCGCCCTCCTCGTCGCGCAGCATCAGGGTGCTGCGCCGCTCGTCGAGCTCGTGCTGCTTGCCCGCCGCGAACTGCGCGTGCAGCTGCTCGAACCCGGTCGCCGAGACCTGCCCCTCCCGGCCCGTTCCCCGCCACGGGATCCAGCGCGACTTCCGCGCCCACAGTGCCGTCTGGTCGACGAAGGCCAGCACGACCAGCGCGCAGACCAGCCCGGGAATGCTCATCGCCCAGAACAACGCCATGCCGTCACCGCCCGCCGTGCCCGTCCGCCCCCACCGACCGGAGAACTCCCGGGCACGGCACGCAGTTCCTCCGGGCCCCCGGGAACGCCGAAGGGCCCGGAGCGAGATCGCTCCGGGCCCTTCGCGGTGGTGGGCCTAACAGGACTTGAACCTGTGGCCTCTTCCTTATCAGGGAAGCGCTCTAACCGTCTGAGCTATAGGCCCTTGCCGCACTGAAAGATTAGCGGACCGACGGCCGATCTCCAAAATCCGGTCCGGCGGGGCTCGCGGCAGGGGTCTGCTGGTGAGGGGCGGTGGCGGGACGGAGCAGCCACTCCTCGCGGGTGGCGGGGAGACGGGCGGCGCCCTCGGGGCCGGTGCGGACGGCGAGGATCTGGTTCACGCCGATCCGGTTCTCCTCGAAGGCGAGCGCGGAGGCCGCCATGTAGAGCCGCCAGACCCGGGCCCGGCCGCGGCCGACCAGCCGGACGGCCTCCGTCCAGCGCACCTCCAGGTTGGCCACCCACTCGCGCAGGGTCAGCCCGTAGTGCTCGCGCAGCGACTCGACGTCGCGCACCTCGAAGCCGGCCTCCTCCAGCCGGGCCACCGTGGAACCGACGGGGGAGAGCTCGCCGTCAGGGAAGACGTAACGGTCGATGAAGGGGCTGGGGCGGTACGGCTCACCCGGGTGGTTGGGACGGCGGGCGATCTGGTGGTTGAGCAGGCGGCCCCCGGGCACCAGCAGCCGGTACAGGCCCGCGGCGTAGACCCGGTACTGCTCGGTGCCGACGTGCTCGGCCATGCCGACGCTGGAGATCGCGTCGAACGGGCCGTCCGGGACCTCCCGGTAGTCCTGGAGGCGGATCTCCACCCGGTCGGCGAGGCCGGCCTCCTCGACCCGCCGGCGGGCCAGCGCCACCTGCTCCTCGGAGATGGAGACGCCGACCGCCGTGACGCCGTAGTGCGCGGCCGCGTGCAGCACCAGCGAGCCCCAGCCGCAGCCGACGTCCAGCAGCCGCATCCCCGGCCGCAGGCCGAGCTTGCGGCAGATGAGGTCGAGCTTGGCCTCCTGCGCCGCCTCCAGGCTCTTCGCGGCGGGCGCCCAGTACGCGCAGGAGTACACCATCGACGGGCCCAGGACGAGGCCGTAGAAGTCGTTCCCGACGTCGTAGTGGTGGCTGATGGCCGCGCGGTCCCGGCTGCGGCTGTGCAGCCGCCCCTGGACCGCCCTGGCCTCCTCCGGCGGCGGGGTGGGCTGCGGGCCCAGCGCACCGGCCCGCAGCAGGGCCCGCAGCACCGCGCGGCCCTTGGGGCCGAGCACGTCGGCCGGGCCCAGCCGGAGCAGCCGGATCTCGGGGCGCTCGGAGAAGTGCGCGACCGCCGTCAGCACCTCGTAGAGGTCGGTCCCGGGCGCGACCTCCAGGTCGCCCGATACGTAGGCCCGGGCCAGGCCCAGCTCGCCCGGCTGCCAGAGCAGGCGGCGCAGCGCGCGGCGGTTGCGCAGCACGACGGTGGGCGCCCCCGGCGGCCCGGCCGTGCTGCCGTCCCAGACCTGTACCCGCAGTGGCACCGGGGCCCCCAGGAGCCCCTCCAGGGCCTCGACCAGTTGCCTTGCGAGCTGAGCCATCGCGCGCCTCCGTCCAGCCGTACCTGCACAGCCGTGCCCTCCCCGGCCGTTCGGACCGGGGGGCGGCCTGCGGCACTCGGAAACTCGACACGAGCGCACCCAGCAAATCCCACCGTGGCGGACGCCGATCCGGGCGGCACGCCGCGGGGGTCGGCTGTCACCCGAACGCCGACGGGCCCCGCAGGCTGGAACAGCCTGCGGGGCCCGCTCATTCCGTACACCGGGGAATTTCTGACCTGGGGTCAGCCACCGGCCACGGTGGCCGGAAACGGCTCCTCCCGGCCCGAGGTCAGTCCTCCTCGGCCAGGGTCAGCTCGATGCCGCCGGTGAAGCCGGCCGCGGCGTTGTAGATGAACGCCGAGAGCGTGGAGAGCGCGGTCAGCAGCACCACGTCGACCACGGCGATCAGCGAGGTGAAGGTCATCACCTTGCCGAACCCGACGTAGTCCATCAGGTTGATGCCGCTGTTGGGGGCCTCGCCGGCGGTGACCTCCTTGAGGGTCTTGGTCAGCGAGTCGAAGACCCCGAGCGAGTCCAGCGTCATCCACAGCACGGCGGCCGCCACGATGATGATGATCCCGACCGCCACCGACAGCAGGAAGCTGACCTTCATGACCGACCACGGGTCGGCCTTGGTGATCCGCAGCCGGGCCTTGCGGGTCCGGCCCAGGCCCGGCCCGGCCGCGGCCGGCGCGGCGGCCGGACGGCGCGGGGCACCGCCGGGGACCGGCGTGCCGCCGGGCGGGGTGTTACCGCTCACCCGGGTGCCCCGGGGCGGCGTCGGCTGCCCCTTGGCGTACGTGGTCGGCTGCGAGAACCCGCCCGCCGACGGCGGGGGCGTGGCCGGCTGGCCGCCGTACGTCGCCCCGCCGCCCTGACCCGCCGCACCGACCGGTGGCATCAGCGAGGTGGACGAAGCCGGGTGCTCGGCCGGCGGCTGCGGCACCCCGTAGCCCCCGCCGCCCTGTGCTGCGCCCGGACGGCCGCCGGTGGCTCCTCCCGCAGCACCCGTGGCTCCACTCACTGGTCCTCCCGCACTTCCCACCAGGACGGCAACACCGTCCTGCGTCGTCACTCGTCATCCAGCGCCCGGCGGGATTGCCCGGAACTGGTCGGCGGCCGGTGCCGCCGCGCCCATCCTTCTCGACGCTGCGACACCGGCCCACGGTTCGGCTCAGGCCTGGGCGTCCTCGCCGCCGGCGACCGTCTCCGTACCCTCGGCCACCTCGGGGGACTCGGTGCCTGCGACCTCGTCCTCCAGCGACTCCTCGTCCTCGGCCTCCGCGTTGCGGGCCATGCCCACGACCGCGTCGCGCTTTCCGAGGTTGATCAGTTGGACGCCCATGGTGTCACGTCCGGTTTCACGAACCTCGGAAACCCTCGTGCGGATCACCCCACCCGACAGGGTGATCGCCATGATCTCGTCGGTGTCGTCGACCACCAGCGCGCCGACCAGCGAGCCCCGGCCCTCGACGATCTTCGCCGCCTTGGTGCCGTAGCCGCCGCGTCCCTGGACACGGTACTCGTCCACCCCGGTGCGCTTGGCGTAGCCGCCGTCGGTGGCGGTGAAGACGAACGTGCCCGGACGGACGACGTTCATCGAGAGCAGCTCGTCGTCCTCGCGGAAGGACATGCCCTTGACGCCGGAGGTGGCGCGGCCGGTGGGCCGCAGCGCGTCGTCGGTCGCGGTGAACCGGATCGACTGGGCCTTCCGGGAGACCAGCAGCAGGTCGTCCTCGGCGGAGACCAGCTCGGCACCGATCAGCTCGTCGTCCCGGCCGTGCTCGTCCTGGCGCAGGTTGATCGCGATCAGGCCGCCGGAGCGCGGGGAGTCGTAGTCCTTCAGGGCGGACTTCTTCACCAGGCCGGCCCGGGTGGCGAGGACGAGGTACGGCTTGTCCTCGTAGGTGCGCACCGCCATCACCTGGGTGATGTGCTCCTCCGGCTGGAAGGCCAGCAGGTTGGCCACGTGCTGGCCGCGGGCGTCGCGCCCGGCGTCCGGCAGCTCGTAGCCCTTGGCGCGGTAGACCCGGCCCTTGTTGGTGAAGAACAGGATCCAGTTGTGCGTCGTCGTCACGAAGAAGTGGTCGACGATGTCGTCCTGCTTCAGCTGGGCGCCGCGCACGCCCTTGCCGCCGCGCTTCTGCGAGCGGTAGAGGTCGGAGCGGGTCCGCTTGACGTAGCCGCCACGGGTGATCGTGACGACGATGTCCTCCTCGGCGATGAGGTCCTCGATGGAGAGGTCGCCGTCGGAGGGGATGAGGGTGGAGCGCCGCTCGTCGCCGTACTTCTCGACGATCGCGGTGAGCTCCTCGGAGATGATCTCCCGCTGGCGGACCGGGGAGGCGAGGATCGCGTTGTACTCGTCGATCTTGCGCTGCAGCTCGTCGTGCTCGTCCATGATCCGCTGGCGCTCCAGGGCGGCCAGCCGGCGCAGCTGCATCTCCAGGATCGCGTTGGCCTGGATCTCGTCGATGGTGAGCAGGTTCATCAGGCCGCTGCGGGCCGCGTCGGCCGACTCGGAGGCCCGGATCAGCGCGATGACCTCGTCGATCATGTCCAGCGCCTTGAGCAGGGCGCGCAGGATGTGCGCGCGCTCCTCGGCCTTGCGCAGCCGGAACCGGGTGCGCCGGACGATGACCTCGACCTGGTGGTTGACCCAGTGCCGGATGAAGGCGTCCAGCGCGAGCGTGCGCGGCACGCCGTCGACCAGGGCCAGCATGTTGGCGCCGAAGTTGGTCTGCAGGTCGGTGTGCTTGTAGAGGTTGTTCAGCACGACCTTGGCGACGGCGTCGCGCTTGAGCACGATGACCAGGCGCTGGCCGGTGCGCGAGGAGGACTCGTCGCGGACGTCGGCGATGCCGGCGATCTTGCCGTCCTTGACCAGGTCGGCGATCTTCAGGGCGAGGTTGTCCGGGTTGACCTGGTAGGGCAGCTCGGTGATCACCAGGCACTGGCGGCCCTGGATCTCCTCGACCTCGACCACCGCGCGCATGGTGATCGAGCCGCGCCCGGTCCGGTACGCCTCCTCGATCCCGCGGCGGCCGACGATCAGGGCGCCGGTCGGGAAGTCCGGGCCCTTGATCCGCTCGATCAGGGCCTCCAGTAGTTCCTCGTTGGAGGCGTCCGGGTGCTCCAGCGCCCAGAGGGCACCCGAGGCGACCTCGCGGAGGTTGTGCGGCGGGATGTTGGTGGCCATGCCGACCGCGATGCCGGTGGCACCGTTGATCAGCAGGTTGGGGATGCGCGCGGGCAGGACGGTGGGCTCCTGCGAGCGGCCGTCGTAGTTGGCGGCGAAGTCGACGGTCTCCTCGTCGATGTCGCGCATCATCTCCATGGCCAGCGGCATCATCTTGCACTCGGTGTAGCGCATGGCCGCCGCCGGGTCGTTGCCCGGGGAGCCGAAGTTGCCGTTGCCGTCCACCAGCGGCATCCGCAGCGACCACGGCTGGGCCAGGCGGACCACGGTGTCGTAGATCGAGGTGTCACCGTGCGGGTGGTAGTTGCCCATGACGTCGCCGACGACGCGGGCGCACTTGTAGTAGCCCTTCTCGGGGCGGTACCCGCCGTCGTACATCGCGTAGAGCACGCGCCGGTGCACCGGCTTGAGGCCGTCGCGGACCTCGGGCAGCGCGCGGCTCACGATCACGCTCATCGCGTAGTCGAGGTAGGAGCGCTGCATCTCGGTCTCGAGCTCGATCGGCTCGACCCGGGAGACGAAGGTGTCCGTGGTGGTGCCGGCGTCCGGCTGCTCGCCGTCGGGACGGTTGTCGTCGACCACTGGTGGTCAGTTTCCTTTCACGCGTGACTGGACTGTGCTGACGGGGGCGGACCCCGTCACACGTCCAGGAAGCGGACGTCCTTGGCGTTGCGCTGGATGAAGGACCGGCGGGCCTCGACGTCCTCGCCCATCAGGACGGAGAAGAGGTCGTCGGCGCGGGCCGCGTCCTCCAGGGTGACCTGCATGAGCAGACGGTGGGCCTGGTCCATGGTGGTGACGCGCAGCTCCTCGGCGTTCATCTCGCCGAGACCCTTGAAGCGCTGGATCGCGTCGTCCTTCGGCAGCCGGCGCCCGGCCGCCACGCCCGCCGCGATGGTGGCGTCGCGCTCGCGGTCGGAGTAGACGTAGTCGAAGTCGTCCTTGCCCCACTTGATCTTGTACAGCGGCGGCATCGCCAGGTACACGTACCCGGCCTCGACCAGCGGCCGCATGAAGCGGAACAGCAGGGTGAGCAGCAGGGTGCGGATGTGCTGCCCGTCGACGTCGGCGTCCGCCATCAGGACGATCTTGTGATAGCGGAGCTTGGACTCGTCGTAGTCCTCCTGGATGCCGCAGCCGAAGGCCGAGATCAGCGCCTGGACCTCGGTGTTCTGCAGGACCTTGTCGATCCGGGCCTTCTCGACGTTCAGGATCTTGCCGCGGATCGGCAGGATGGCCTGGATCCGCGGGTCGCGGCCCTGCTTGGCGGAGCCGCCGGCGGAGTCACCCTCGACGATGAAGATCTCGCACTCGGCCGGGTCCTTGGACTGGCAGTCGCTCAGCTTGCCCGGCAGCGAGGCGGATTCCAGCAGGCCCTTGCGGCGCGTCAGGTCGCGCGCCTTGCGGGCGGCGACGCGCGCGGTGGCGGCCTGGATGGACTTGCGGATGATGTCCGCGGCCTCGTTGGGGTTGCGGTCCAGCCAGTCGTTCAGCTGCTCGTGGACGACCCGCTGGACGAAGGTCTTCGCCTCGGTGTTGCCCAGCTTGTCCTTGGTCTGGCCCTCGAACTGCGGCTCGCCGAGCTTGACCGAGATGATCGCGGTCAGACCCTCGCGGATGTCCTCGCCGGAGAGGTTGTCGTCCTTCTCGCGGAGCAGCTTCTTGTCCCGCGCGTAGCGGTTGACCAGACCGGTGAGCGCGGCGCGGAAGCCCTCCTCGTGGGTACCGCCGCCGTGCGTGTGGATGGTGTTGGCGAAGCTGTAGACACCCTCGGTGTAGGAGGAGTTCCACTGCATCGCGACCTCGACCGAGATCGCCTTCTCCTTGTCCTCCGCCTCGAAGTCGATCACCGAGGGGTGGATCACCTCGCCCTTGCGGGAGTTGAGGTGGGTGACGAAGTCCGCGATGCCGCCGTCGTACTTGTACGTGACCGAGAGCGGCTTGCCGTCCTCGTCCGCGTGCTCGGGGCGCTCGTCGGTCAGCGAGATGCTCAGGCCCTTGTTGAGGAAGGCCATCTCCTGGAAGCGCCGGGAGAGCGTCTCGAAGGAGTAGACCGTCGTCTCGAAGATGTCCGGGTCGGCCCAGAAGGTGACGCTGGTGCCGTTGCGGTCGGTGGCCTCGCCCTTGACCAGGGCGGCGGTCGGCGCGCCCATCTTGTAGTCCTGGGTCCAGCGGTGGCCCTCGGTGTGGATCTCCACCGCGAGCCGGGTGGAGAGCGCGTTCACCACCGAGACGCCGACGCCGTGCAGACCGCCGGAGACCGCGTACCCGCCGCCGCCGAACTTGCCGCCCGCGTGCAGCACGGTGAGCACGACCTCGACGGCCGGCTTCTCCTGCCCGGGGACGATGCCGACCGGGATGCCGCGGCCGTTGTCGACCACCCGCACGCCGCCGTCCGGCAGGATCGTGACGTCGATGGTGTCCGCGTGCCCGGCCATGGCCTCGTCGACGGAGTTGTCCACGACCTCCTGCACCAGGTGGTGCAGCCCACGCTCACCGGTGGAACCGATGTACATGCCGGGACGCTTGCGGACGGCGTCGAGGCCCTCCAGCACCTGGATGTTGCTGGCGTTGTAGGACTTCTCGCCCTGGTCGGTCTGGTCTGGGGTCTGGCTGGGGTTGCCGGAATCGGCCACGAAGCGCCCTCTCTGGCACAGCACGGGCCGCATCCCCGCCCCGTGTGGGCGGGCGTGCGACCACGGCGTTTCGACTCGGTTGCCACTAGCAACAGTGTTTGGCTCTCAGTCTACCGGTACGACTGACAGAGATGGGCGTTTGGCAGCCTCTGAGGGCAGATACGCCGCCCTGAATCCCCTCTGCACATGTCCCGATACTCGCCCCGGGGGCTCAGAGCGCCTGGAAGGGCCGTCAGGGGTTCCGGAAGATCCCGGTCCGCTCGGCACCGGGCGGGCCCCGGTCAGCCCCAGGTGTCGCCCGGCCCCTTGCTGCCCGGCGCCCGCAGCCGGCCGTAGCCGCGGACCGGCGCGGCCGGCCCGAGCACCTTGATGGTCTTGACCGTGCCGTGCCCCAGCTCGTGGTTCAGACGTGCCACCAATTGCCTTGCCAGCCAGCGGAGTTGGGTGGCCCAGGCGGTGGAGTCGCACTGCACGACGAGCACCGCGGCCGCGTCGTCGTAGGAGGTGGGGGCGCAGTGCGCGGCGATGTCCGGGCCGACGATCTGCGGCCAGCGGCCCATCACGCCGCCGACCGCGGCCGAGGACTCCCACCCGCGCTCGGTCAGCAGCCGGTTGAGCGCCGCACCCAGCGGTACCGGGTCGCGGCCGTCCGAACGCGCACCGCTGCGCAGGCCGTGCCGCTTCGCCTCGCGCTTCTCCCTGACCTGCTCGCCGCGCTGCTTGGCCTGCGCCCTGGCCGCCCGCAGCGCCGAGCGGGCCAGATCGGCGCCGGTCGGTCCGGCGGCGTCCGGACCGGCGCCGGCCGGCTGCGGGGGGTTCTCGGCCGGCTCGCTCACGGCGATCTCCTATCCCCAGGCTGTGGACAACGGTGAGCCGTCCAGCGTACGGGAGCGGAGGGCGGCGGGCCGCCGGTGCACCGGTCGGGCACGGGCGGAAAGTGTGAGGGTGTGAAGGGGACCGCTCCTGCGCGGGGCGGGGGGAGCCCGGCGGCGGGGGCGCCGCCCGGCCCGGACGTCGGCACGGGCCTCTGGTCCGGACGTCGGGTCCGGCTGCCGGCCCCGGGCGTCAGGCGTCGACCCGGCGCACCGCGCCGTCGGCCACCGCGTACCGGGCCCCGGCCAGCGCCTTCGGCACGTCCTCCGCGACGGCCGCGGTGACCAGCACCTGCTCCCCGCCGGCGACCAGCTCGGCCAGCCGGTCCCGCCGGGTGGCGTCCAGCTCGGCGAAGACGTCGTCCAGGATCAGCACCGGCTCCCCGCCGTCGGCGCGCAGCAGCTCGTACGAGGCCAGCCGCAGGGCGAGGGCGAACGACCAGGACTCACCGTGGCTCGCGTAGCCCTTGGCGGGCAGCGGGCCGAGCCGGAGCACCAGCTCGTCGCGGTGCGGGCCGACCAGCGTCAGCCCGCGCTCGACCTCCTGCTTGCGGACCGCCTGGAGGGCCTGCAGCAGTTGCTCCTCCGCCTGCTCGCGGCTGGAGGGCAGCTCGCCCTCGAACGAGCTGCGGTACTCCAGCACGGTCTCCCCGCCCGCGGGCGCGAGCTGCCCGTACGCGGCCGACACCAGCGGCTGGAGAGCGGCCACCAGCTGTATCCTGAAGGCGGTCAGCTCGGCTCCGGCGCGCGCCAGATGGCCGTCCCAGACCTCCAGGGTGGAGAGGTCCGCGCCCTTGCCGCCACCGGCCCGGCGGGCCATCGCGGCGGTCTTCAGCAGGGCGTTGCGCTGCTTGAGCACCCGTTCGTAGTCCTGCCGCACCCCTGCCAGCCGGGGGGCGCGGGCGGTCAGCAGCTCGTCGAGGAAGCGCCGGCGCTCGCCCGGGTCGCCCTTGACCAGGGCGAGGTCCTCGGGGGCGAACAGCACGGTCCGCAGCAGGCCCAGCACGTCGCGCGGCCGGACGTTGTCCGAGCGGTTGATCCGGGCCCGGTTGGCCTTGCCCGGGGTGATCTCCAGCTCCACCAGCGTGGTGCGGGAGCCGGCCACCACCGAGGCGCGGACCACCGCCCGCTCGGCGCCCAGCCGGATCAGCGGCGCGTCGGTGGCGACCCGGTGGCTGCCCAGGGTGGCGACGTAGCCGATCGCCTCGACCAGGTTGGTCTTCCCCTGGCCGTTCGGTCCGACGAAGGCGGTCACGCCCGGGTCGAGGGGTACCTCGGCCCGGGCGTACGACCGGAAGTCGGCGAGCGACAGATGCGCGACGTGCATGGCTGTGGACTGCGCTCGCCTTCTGTGACTGTGCTCGCCCGGGGGCAGGCCCCCGGGCAGTGACGGGACTACTTCGACTCGACCGCGTGGCCGCCGAACTGGTTGCGCAGCGCGGCGATCATCTTCATCTGCGGCGAGTCCTCCTGGCGGGAGGCGAAGCGGGCGAAGAGCGAGGCGGTGATCGCCGGCAGCGGCACGGCGTGGTCGATCGCGGCCTCGACGGTCCAGCGGCCCTCGCCGGAGTCGGCGGCCCAGCCCTTGAGCTTGGCCAGGTGCTCGTCGTCGTCTAGGGCGCGGACGGCCAGGTCGAGCAGCCACGAGCGGATGACGGTGCCCTCCTGCCAGCTGCGGAAGACCTCGCGCACGTCGGTGACCTCGGGGGCGGCCTCCAGCAGCTCCCAGCCCTCGGCGAAGGCCTGCATCATCGCGTACTCGATGCCGTTGTGGACCATCTTGGCGAAGTGGCCGGCGCCGACCGCACCCGCGTGCACGGAGCCGAAGTCGCCCTCCGGCTTCAGCGCGTCGAAGACCGGCTTGGCCTTGGCGACGTGCTCGGCCGCGCCGCCGTACATCAGGGCGTAGCCGTTCTCCAGGCCCCAGACGCCGCCGGAGACGCCGCAGTCGACGAAGCCGATGCCCTTGGCGGCCAGCGCCTCGGCGTGCTTGACGTCGTCGGTCCAGCGGGAGTTGCCGCCGTCGACGACCACGTCACCGGGGGAGAGCAGCTCGGCGAGCTCGTCCACGGTCGCCTGGGTGGCGGCGCCGGCCGGGACCATGACCCAGACCACGCGCGGGCCCTGGAGCTTGGTGACGAGCTCCTGGAGGCTCTCGACGTCGGAGATGTCCTGGTTGCGGTCGTAACCGATGACGGTGTGGCCGGCGCGGCGGATCCGCTCGCGCATGTTGCCGCCCATCTTGCCGAGACCGATGAGGCCGAGCTCCATGACCAAGTCCTTACCTGTGGTGACATGCCTGCCGGCGGCGCCGTTGCCGCGCCCTCTGAGCCTACGCGCTGAAGCGCAAGGGCCTCCCCGCGGTCGGGCCGACCGGGGGAGGCCTTCCACAGGCTGAGCACAGCCTGTGGGTAACGCGTCGGGACGCCGGGGCGAACCGGATCAGCCGGAGAGGCGGACCGGCATGATCAGGTACTGGTAGGCCTCGTCCGCCTCGGTGTCGACCGAGGCCTTGCCGCTGAGCAGGGCCGGCTTGGTCGGCGTGGTGAAGCTCAGCTGGGCGTAGGCGGAGTCGATGGCCTTGAGGCCCTCCTCCAGGTAGCCCGGGTTGAAGGCGATCGAGATGGCGTCGCCCTCCAGGGAGGCGTCGATCCGCTCGGTGGCCTGGGCGTCGTCGCCCGAACCGGCCTCCAGCGTCAGCACGCCCTCCTCGAAGTTCAGCCGGACCGGGGTGTTGCGCTCGGCGACCAGCGAGACGCGCTTGAGCGCCTCCAGGAAGGGCTGCGTCTGGATCGCGGCGATCGCGTTGAACTCGGTCGGGAAGAGGCTGCGGAACTTGGGGAACTCGCCCTCCAGCAGCCGGGTGGTCGTCCGGCGGCCGGCGCCCTCGAAACCGATCAGGCCCTCGCCCGCGCCGCCCGAGGACAGGGCGATCGAGACGTTGTCACCGCTGCCCAGGGACTTGGCGATGTCCTGGAGGGTCTTGGCGGGCACCAGGGCGACCGCGGAGATGTCCGGCTGCTCGGGCTTCCACAGCAGCTCGCGGACGGCGAAGCGGTAGCGGTCGGTGGCGGCCAGGGTGATCCGGTCGCCCTCGATCTCGACCCGGACACCGGTGAGCACCGGGAGGGTGTCGTCGCGGCCCGCGGCCACCGCGGCCTGGCTGACCGCCGAGGCGAAGACGTCGCCCGGGACGGTGCCGGTGGCGGTCGGCATCTGGGGCAGGGCCGGGTACTCGTCCACCGGGAGGGTGGGGAGGGTGAACCGGGAACTGCCGCAGACCACGCTGACCCGCTGGCCGTCGGTGGAGATCTCCACAGGCCTGTTGGGAAGGTTGCGCGAGATGTCGTTCAGCAGCCGGCCGGAGACCAGCACGGTGCCGGGCTCCTCGATGTCGGCCTCCAGCTCGACCCGGGCCGAGACCTCGTAGTCGAAGCCGGACAGCGCCAGGCTGCCGTCCTGTGCCGTCAGCAGCAGGCCGGCCAGCACCGGCACCGGCGGCCGTGCCGGGAGGCTGCGGGCAGCCCAGGCCACCGCCTCCGCGAGGACGTCACGCTCCACCCGGAACTTCACCGGTAACCGCCTCCTGGATCGAGCGCTCCCGCTCGCACGTCTGGTTCTTCTGATCTTGGTCTTCGGTGCGGCTGACCGCCGAGCTCTGCCACTCCGCTTCCAGTCGCCGAGGACAGTCTGACGTACTCCACCGACAGACGGGGCAGACGGGCGGAAGCAAGCCGAACAAATGTCGGGGTCCGGTTGTCCACAGATTTCGAGCCCACCCGCTTTTGAACGAGTCGACTGGTCTATAGGTGTAGCAGTAGTAGTAGGGCCTGTGGAAACCGTGGATAACCCTGTTTCGGCAGGTCAGGCCCGGTTTTTTGTCCACAGGAGGTGTGGACGGCAGCTGTGGACGGACACGGCCCGCTGTGGACAGCGGAGCGTTACCCACAGGCGACGGTGGGTATCCACAGGTTATCCCCAGCGCTGTCCCCAGATCCGGGCCCGGTTATCCACGGGGCCCGGTCAACATTACGTGACGCCTTTCACACCAGGGCATGAACGCCACCACAAGGTTGTCGAACTGTGGACGCCGCTGTGGACAACCTGGGGATAACCCGGACGGCCCTGGGGACAACCGGTGGATAACCCGGACGGCCCTCTGACGGCCCGCCAATTGTCCACATCCTGTGGATAACCGTTGTGCACAAGTCCACAGGCACCTGACCTGCGCGGAAGAGCGTAGCGGCGGCGGGCCTGTGGAGGAATTCTGGATAACTCGGGGCTCACCGGCCTGTGGACGGTGGAGAAGCGGCTCCGGCTGTGGACAACGGCCGTTCGCGCCCGGCGGGTTCGAATCCCCGGTCAGATGTTCGACGCCGCCTGCGCAGTGGCGCGGCGTCCGTCACCCGCAACCCTGCCCAGCGAATCGGCCGCGCACACCTGTGGATATGCCGAAAGGGCGTCAGGATGGCTCCTGACGCCCTTCAACGGCTGTGGACGGACTAGCTCTTGATGCGGTTGGTCAGCTCGGTGACCTGGTTGTAGATCGAGCGGCGCTCGGCCATCAGGGACCGGATCTTGCGGTCGGCGTGCATCACCGTGGTGTGGTCGCGGCCGCCGAACTGGGCGCCGATCTTCGGCAGTGAGAGGTCGGTCAGCTCCCGGCAGAGGTACATGGCGATCTGCCGGGCCGTCACCAGCACGCGGCTGCGCGAGGAGCCGCAGAGGTCGTCCACGCCCAGCCCGAAGTACGCGGCGGTCTGCTGCATGATGACCTGCGCGGTGATCTCCGGCCCGGCGTCCTCGTCCCCGCCCGGGATCAGGTCCTTGAGGACGATGCCGGCCAACTCCAGGTCCACCGGCGCCCGGTTGAGGTTGGCGAAGGCGGTGACCCGGATCAGGGCGCCCTCCAACTCCCGGATGTTGCGGGTGATCCGGGAGGCGATGAACTCCAACACGTCCGCGGGGGCGTTCAGTTGCTCCTGGATCGCCTTCTTGCGCAGGATCGCGATCCGGGTCTCCAGCTCCGGCGGGGTGACGTCGGTGATCAGCCCCCACTCGAAGCGGTTGCGGAGCCGGTCCTCCAGCGTGATCAGCTGCTTGGGCGGCCGGTCGGACGAGAGGACGATCTGCTTGTTGGCGTTGTGCAGGGTGTTGAAGGTGTGGAAGAACTCCTCCTGCGTGGACTCCTTGCTCGCCAGGAACTGCACGTCGTCCACGAGCAGGATGTCCATGTCCCGGTAGCGCTTGCGGAACGCGTCCGCCTTGCCGTCCCGGATCGAGTTGATGAACTCGTTGGTGAACTCCTCCGAGGACACGTAGCGCACCCGGGTCCCGGGGAAGAGGCTGCGCGAGTAGTGCCCGATGGCGTGCAGCAGGTGGGTCTTGCCCAGCCCGGACTCGCCGTAGATGAAGAGCGGGTTGTACGCCTTGGCCGGGGCCTCGGCGACCGCCACCGCCGCCGCGTGCGCGAAGCGGTTGCTCGCGCCGATGACGAAGGTGTCGAAGAGGTACTTGGGGTTCAGCCGGGCGGCCGGCTCGTCCTTGCGGGAGCCGCCGGCCGGAGGGGCGCCGGGCGGGGCCGGGACGCCGGGCACGGCCGGGCGGTCGGTGGCGCGCTCGGCCGGGGCCTTGTCCGAGGGGCGGCCGGGGGCCGGGCGGGCCGCGGGGGAGCGGCGGCCCGCGGCGGTCCGCGGGTGCTCGCCGGGACCGGGGCCGTAGGCGCCGCCGAACAGGTCGCCCTGGGTGGTCGCGGGCGGACCGGGGACCGGACGGGGAGCCGGGCGCGAGGTCGGCGGCTCGGGCTCGGGATAGCCGGGGGACTGCTCCGGGTACCCCTGGTGGCTCTCCCACGGCGGCTGCTGGGCCGGCCCGCCGTAGGGCGAGGGCTGACCGCCGTACGCGGGGGCCTGGTGCTCCTGGTAGCCGCCTGCCCCGTACTGGTCCTGCTCGTACTCGGACTCGTACGGCCGCTCGTACTGGTGGCCGGGGTGGCCCGGGTGGGGCTGACGGGCCTGGTGGGCCTGGTGGGCCTGGTGGCCGTACTCGCCGCCGCCCTCGGAGCGCGTCCACGGCTCGCCGGCCTGCTCGGCGGCCGGCGGTTCGGCCGGGGCCGGCGCGGGCGCGGTGGGCACGGCGTTGGCGTCGACCATCACGGCGATCCGGACGGGACGGCTGAGCTCGCGGCTGAGGGCCTCGGTCAGCTGCGGCAGCAGCCGGCCCTCCAGCACCTGCTTGGCCCGCTCGTTGGGGGTCGCCAGCAGGGCGGTGTCGTGCATCATCCACATCGGCTGGGTGCGCTGCACCCACTGCTTGTCCATCTCCCCGACATCCGGGTCGCCGACCAGCCGCTCGACGACTCTCGCCCAGACCGGGACGAGGTCGCTGTTGACATCAGCCACTGGTGCACGCTTTCTCGGGTCCCCGCGGCTCCAGCAGGGGTAGTGGATCAAGAGACTGTGGAGCTGTGGTCCGTTGGCGTCCGACGACGCAGAACAAACCAGACAAGTCCTGCAACGGTAGTCAGCGAACAGAGCCGGATCAAGTCGTTGTCCACAGGCTGTGGGCGACGGGGTCGGTGGGTGGGACGGCCGAGGGCCGCCCGGCGGGTCCGGGCCCGCCCGGCGCGAACGGCTGGTTTGACCCTCGTGCCCCGTCCCGCGTACCGTAACCAGGTCGAGTTGTCGATGGCCGCTGCCGCATGTCCGCGGGTCCACCCGCTCCATAAGGCGCGCAGCACGGGCGCCGTGGATTGCCTCAAACCCCAGCCGAACTGGGGCGATGGGCCGGATTTCCGTATCAGGGGAGATCACGCGGACGCACGGTGACGGCCAAGCGACATCCCGTCATCCTACGATTCACCTCAGGAGCCCCCGAGTGAGCAAGCGCACCTTCCAGCCGAACAACCGTCGCCGCGCGAAGACCCACGGCTTCCGGCTGCGTATGCGTACCCGCGCCGGCCGCGCCATCCTGGCCGCCCGCCGTGGCAAGGGCCGCAGCGCCATCTCCGCCTGATCCGCGCCAGAGTCTGTTGTGCTGCCCACCGAGAATCGGCTGCGGCGGCGCCAGGACTTCGCGACCGCGGTGAAACGCGGTCGCCGGGCCGGCCGGCCCCTACTGGTCGTCCATCTCAGCAGAGACGGTGACCCGAAGGGGCAGGCCGACCGGACCAGCGACTCCCGCCCGCACGTCGCCGAGGGGACTCCTTCGGCGCGTGCGGGTTTCGTCGTGAGCAAGGCCGTCGGCCCGGCCGTCGTCCGGAACCTGGTCAAGCGCCGGCTTCGCCATCTCGTTCGTGATCGTCTGTCCAGGCTGCCCGCCGGTAGCCTGATAGTGGTGCGTGCGCTGCCCCAGGCCGCGTCCGCCTCGTACCAGGACCTGGAACGCGATCTGGACGCGGCGCTCAAGCGGTTGCTGAAGGCGGAGCCCGCCGTGACGGCGCCGACGGGAGCAGGGCGATGAAGTACCTGCTGATGGGTCTGATCCGGGTCTACCAGTGGACCATCAGCCCACTGCTCGGTCCGGTGTGCCGTTACTACCCCTCCTGTTCGCACTACGGCTTCGAGGCCGTGAAGGTGCACGGGGCGGTCAAGGGCGGCGGCCTGACCGCCTGGCGCATCCTGCGCTGCAATCCGTGGACGCCCGGCGGGGTCGATCATGTCCCGCCGCGCAAGCACCCGGTGTGGCACCGCCGACTGCGAGACCTGCTGAACAGCCGGTCCGCCGCCGGACAGCCGGTGACCACGCCCCCCGCCGGTCCGGACCCCGAGGGCCCGGCGACCATTGGTCCCTTGGGGCCGATCCCAATGTCCAAGGAGCCTGACCGGTGACCTTCTCCTTCCTGAACCCCCTGTACACAGCGGTGTCCTGGATCATCGTCCAGTTCCACTCGCTGTACAGCCACATCTTCGACCCGGACGGTGGCTGGGCCTGGGGTCTGGCCATCGCCTCCATGGTGGTCGTGATCCGGATCTGCCTGATCCCGCTCTTCGTGAAGCAGATCAAGGCGACCCGGGCCATGCAGGCGATCCAGCCGAAGATGAAGGCCATCCAGGAGCGCTACAAGAACGACAAGCAGCGCCAGTCCGAAGAGATGATGAAGCTGTACAAGGAGGCGGGTACCAACCCGTTCTCCAGCTGCCTTCCCATCCTCGTGCAGGCGCCGTTCTTCACCGCCCTCTACGGCGTGCTGGCCTCGGTCGCCAAGGGCAAGCCGATCGGTGTCATCCACGGTGACCTGCTGGTGAGCGCCGGCAAGGCGCACATCTTCGGTGCCCCGCTGTCCGCGACCTTCGTCGGCAGCACCGAGACCAGCGTCAAGATCGTCACCGCGGTGATGATCATCCTGATGTCGCTGTCGCAGTTCATCACGCAGCGCCAGCTGATGACCAAGAACGTGGACCTCACGGTCAAGACGCCGTTCATGCAGCAGCAGAAGATGCTGATGTACGTCTTCCCGATCATGTTCGCCGTGATGGGCATCAACTTCCCCGTCGGTGTGCTGGTCTACTGGCTGACCACCAACGTCTGGTCCATGGGCCAGCAGCTGATCGTCATCCGCAACAACCCGACTCCGGGCAGCAAGGCCTGGGACGAGCGCCAGGCCCGACTGAAGAAGCAGGGCCGGCTCAACCCGGACGGCTCGGTGATCAAGGGCGCGCTCTGGGGCATCCTGCCGCCGAAGAAGACGGCGACGACCTCCGCGGAGGCCGTGGTCGAGGACGCCGTGCAGGTGCGCCGCCAGCAGCCGCGGAAGCAGACCAAGGCCCAGCGCCAGCACAGCGGCGGCGCCCAGACCGCCAGCCTGACCAAGGACGACGCGGCCCCGGCCGAGGAGCCCGTGGAGTCCGCGGGAACCGTTCAGGCCGACTCCGGCAGCGCCAAGCCGGCGGCGAGCCGGCCCGGTGGGGCCAAGTCGGGCCCGGCCCGGCAGGGCGGCCGGCAGCAGCCGAGGCGCGGTGGGCAGGGCGGCCAGAGGCCGAAGAAGAAGTCCTGACCGGACCGGCCGGCCCCGCCCGGCGGCCCCCGAACCTCGTTCCCGGCCCACCAACCGGGCCCATCCTTGAAGGAGTCCATCAGTGACGGAAGGCACCACCACCTCCGCCGTCGAGGTCGAGGACGCTGCCAGCGCCGACGAGAGCCTCGTCTCGCGTCTGGAGCAGGAGGGCGACATCGCGGCGGACTACCTGGAGGGTCTGCTCGACATCGCCGACCTCGACGGTGACATCGACATGGACGTGGAGGGCGACCGCGCCCTGGTGTCCATCGTCAGCGACGGCAACGACCGTGCGCTGCAGCGCCTGGTGGGCCAGGACGGCGAGGTGCTGGAGGCGCTGCAGGAGCTGACCCGGTTGGCTGTCCACCGGGAGACCGGCGAGCGCAGCCGCCTCATGCTGGACATTGCCGGCTTCCGGGCCCGCAAGCGGTCCGAGCTGGCCGCGCTCGGGGCCGAGGCCGCGGAGCAGGCCAAGAGCACGGGGGAGCAGGTCAAGCTGCGGCCGATGACGCCGTTCGAGCGCAAGGTCGTCCACGACGCGGTGGCCGCGGCCGGACTGCGCAGCGAGTCGGAGGGCGAGGAGCCCCAGCGGTGCGTGGTCGTGCTGCCGGCCTGAGCCAGGGGAAGTCGATGACCGGCCGCGCAGGCGACCGGTGACCGTCAGAGGACTCGACCCCGTCCGCCTCGTGCGGGCGGGGTCGTCGTCCCTTCGCGGGGTGTTGCTGCCCGCGAGAGATGTTTCACGTGAAACGGTGCGGAGAACGGGTCGGTGGATCCGGGGAGCAGAGAGGTCGAGATGGACACGGAGAGCGCGGCTGCCGGAGGACCGGTGGCGGGTGCCGGCGGTTCCGAGGCCGAGGGTCCGGCGGGTCCGGGCACCGATGGCGCGGCCGACACGGCCGCCGAGGGGCTGGCCGCGGCCCCGGCCGTGGCCCGGGAGGTCTTCGGTGACCGCTTCGACGCCGCGGTCCGCTACACCGAGCTGCTGGCCACCGCGGGCGTCCAGCGCGGGCTGATCGGCCCCCGCGAGGTGCCCCGGCTCTGGGACCGCCACGTGCTGAACTGCGCGGTGCTGGCCGAGCTGCTGCCGCCCGGATCCACCCTGTGCGACGTCGGCTCCGGAGCCGGGCTGCCCGGCATCCCGGTGGCGCTGGCCCGTCCGGACGTCTCGGTGACGCTGCTGGAGCCGCTGCTGCGGCGGACCACCTTCCTGGAGGAGGTCGTCCGGGAGCTGGGGCTGGAGAACGTCACGGTGCTGCGCGGTCGGGCCGAGGAGATGGTCGGCAAGCTCGCGGTGGACGTGGTGACGGCCCGCGCGGTCGCGCCGCTGGAGCGGCTGGCCGGCTGGGGCCTGCCGCTGCTCCGCCCGCACGGGCAGATGCTGGCGCTCAAGGGTGACAGTGCCGAGCAGGAGCTCGCGGAGTCGCGGGCCGGCCTGGCCAAGCTGGGCGCGGTCGAGTGGACGGTGATCTCGGTCGGCGAGGGCACCCTGGAGACCTCGACCCGGGTGGTCCAGGTCAAGGCGGGGGAGAGCCCCGGCGGCGTGAAGGCGGCCACCCGGCGCGCCAAGGCGGCCCGGGCCGGGCGCAACGCCGGTGCGGTGCGCGGCGCAGGGACCGGCCGCGGCGGGCGGCGCCGCAGCCGCTGAGGCCGCTGCGAGACGGTGTTTCACCCCGGGCGGGTGGTCCTCGGACCACCCGCCCGTCGGCTTTCGAGGGCTTCCCGGATCGTGGGCGACGGCCGGGGGACGGGCGGGGGACGGGCGGGGGCCGTCCGGGTGACGGAATCCCATCGGAGTGTCGCACCGTCAGATTTCCGACATTGCGGGCATGGTGTTTCACGTGAAACGTCGCTCTCTCCTCTCGGACACTTTGGATCTGCGGCTCCGCCGCGGGCTCGGTCTCTTCCGGGCGGCGACTGTTGCCGCTCCGCTTTCACGTGAAACACTGACCTCCATGCAGGACTCGGAGACCATCGACCAGATCGATGACACGCCCATCGCGCGTGCTGCCCAGGCTGCGGTCCAGGCGATCGGCCGAGCGGGCGAAGGGCTGCCCCGGCCCGCCGCCACCCGCGTGATCGTGGTGGCCAACCAGAAGGGCGGGGTGGGGAAGACCACCTCGACCGTCAACATGGCCGCGGCGCTCGCCATGCACGGACTGCGCGTCCTGGTGGTGGACCTCGACCCGCAGGGCAACGCCTCCACCGCACTCGGCATCGACCACCACGCCGAGGTGCCGTCCATCTACGACGTCCTGGTCGAGGGAAAGCCGCTGGCCGACGTGGTGCAGCCGGTGGTGGACGTCGAGGGCCTGTTCTGCGTCCCCGCCACCATCGACCTGGCCGGTGCGGAGATCGAGCTGGTCTCCCTGGTGGCCCGGGAGAGCAGGCTCCAGCGCGCCATCGCCGCGTACGAGCAGCCGCTGGACTACATCCTGATCGACTGCCCGCCCTCGCTCGGCCTGCTGACGGTCAACGCGCTGGTCGCCGGCCAGGAGGTGCTGATCCCGATCCAGTGCGAGTACTACGCGCTGGAGGGCCTCGGACAGCTGCTGCGCAACGTCGAGCTGGTCAGGGCGCACCTCAACCCCACGCTGCACGTCTCCACCATCCTGCTCACGATGTACGACGCCCGCACCCGGCTGGCCGCCCAGGTCGCCGAGGAGGTCCGGACGCACTTCCAGCAGGAGGTGCTGCACACCGCGATCCCGCGCTCGGTCCGGATCTCGGAGGCGCCGAGCTACGGTCAGACGGTGCTCACCTACGACCCGGGCTCGACCGGTGCGCTCTCCTACCTGGAGGCGGCCCGGGAGCTGGCGATGCGGGCGGTGCCCGCAGGAGGCGGCGGCTCGTTGGTGGGGCAGCAGCGGGACGGCGAGCCGGGGCAGAGCGCCCCGATGGCACAGCACGGTACGACGGAGGGCAATCGGTGAGTGGTCGCAGCAGGGGTCTGGGTCGGGGGCTCAACGCACTGATCCCGGCCGGAACGCCGACGGCGGGCGCGACGGCGGCACAGCCCGCTGCGGCCGCGGTGGTGGCGACCGGCACGGTGTCGCCGACGGCGGTGCCGGTGCTGCCGAACGGCCGGGGCACGGTGGCGGCCCGGGCGGCCGCGGAGACCCTGCGCGAGCAGGCGGAGCAGGACGGTGCGGTCGCCGCGGCGGAGCCGGAGCAGGCGGTCACGGCCTTCTTCGCCGAGCTGCCGCTGGACTCGATCACGCCGAACCCGCGCCAGCCGCGGGACGTCTTCGACGAGGACAAGCTGGCCGAGCTGGTCGCCTCGATCAAGGAGGTGGGCCTGCTCCAGCCGGTCGTGGTGCGCCAGGTCGCGCCGGAGCGCTTCGAGCTCATCATGGGCGAGCGCCGCTGGCGGGCCTCCCGGGAGGCCGGGCTGGAGCAGATCCCGGCGATCGTCCGGGCCACCGAGGATGACAAGCTGCTGCTGGACGCCCTGCTGGAGAACCTGCACCGGGCGGAGCTGAACCCGCTGGAGGAGGCCGCCGCCTACGACCAGCTGCTGCGGGACTTCTCCTGCACCCATGACGAGCTGGCCGACCGGGTCGGCCGCTCGCGTCCGCACGTGACCAACACCCTGCGGCTGCTGAAGCTCTCGCCGTCCGTGCAGCGCCGGGTCGCCGCCGGGGTGCTGACCGCGGGCCACGCCAAGGCCCTGGTCGGCGTGCCCGACGCGGAGCGGCAGGAGGAGCTGGCGAAGCGGATCGTCGCGGAGGGCCTCTCGGTGCGGACCACCGAGGAGATCGTGAAGCTGATGGACCCCGAGCCGCAGCAGCAACGCCCGGCCGGGCCGAAGGCCGGCAAGCTGCTCTCCCCGGCCTTCAACGACCTGGCGAGCCGCCTCTCCGACCGCTTCGACACCCGGGTCAAGGTCGAGGTCTCGCAGCGCGGCGGCAAGCTGGGCAAGGGCAAGGTCGTGCTGGAGTTCGGCTCGGTGGAGGACCTCAACCGGATCCTGGACAGCCTGGCCCCGGGCGAGGACGGGCTGCGGCTGTCGCAGGGCTGATCAGGCCGAGGCGACGACCCGATGGGTGCATGTTCCACGTGAGCGGTGTTTCACGTGAAACATGCACCCATCGCCGTTCGGGGGGAATGCTCGATTGTGGAGTGGACGAGGAGGTGCGGGGAATGGGACGCCGGATCGCTCCGCTGACGCTGGACAACCTCGCGGATCTGCCGACCACCTGCCGCTCCTGCGTGTTCTGGGAGCTGGACCCGGTGAGCGGCCGCGCGGCGGTGGAGGCCGGGAAGCCGGAGCTGGAGAAGGAGGGGTGGATCTCCGCGGTGCTGCTGGAGTGGGGCTCGTGCGGCCGGATCGTCTACGTGGACGACAACCCCGTCGGCTTCGTGCTCTATGCCCCGCCCGCGTACGTCCCGCGGTCGCAGTCGTTCCCGACCAGTCCGGTCTCGCCCGACGCCGTTCAGCTGATGATCAGCCGGGTGCTGCCGGGTTACCAGCGGCAGGGGCTGGGCCGGGTGCTGGTGCAGACGGTGGCCAAGGACCTGCTGGGGCGGGGGGTGAAGGCGATCGAGGCGTTCGGCGCCGTCGGACGGCAGCCGCCGAGCTGCGTCCTGCCCGCCGACCACCTGCTCGCGGTCGGCTTCAAGACCGTCCGCCCGCACCAGCGCTACCCGCGGCTCCGGCTGGAGGCCCGCACCACGCTCTCCTGGCGCGGGGACGTGGAGGTGGCGCTGGAGCGGCTGCTGGGCGGTGGGCGCAAGGAGCCGGCCCTGAGGCCGTTCTAGCCCCGGAGCGGAGACGACGTGGGCCGGCTGGACGCGAGCCGGCAGGGCGCGGGCCGGGCGCGTCGGGGCCGGCAGGACGGGGCCGGGCTACCAGCGGCAGGGGCGCGGACCGCGGATACGACGAGGGCGGGGCTCCCGATGGGGAGCCCCGCCCTCGTGGCGTCGCGGTGGGCCGGACCTAGATGAACTCGGCCAGCTCGCGCAGCAGCGCGGCCTTCGGACGGGCACCGGTGATCGACTTCACCGGCTCGCCGCCCTTGTAGACGATCAGGGTCGGGATGGAGATCACGTTGTATGCCGCAGCGGTCTGCTGGTTGGCGTCGACGTCGAGCTTGGCGATGGTCAGCTTGTCGGCGTGCTCGGACGCGATCTCTTCGAGGATCGGGGCGACCTGGCGGCACGGGCCGCACCAGGTGGCCCAGAAGTCGACCAGGACGGGCTTCTCGCTGTCCAGGACATCGGCCTTGAACGTCGCGTCGGTGACGGTGGTGGTGGCGCCGGCCACGGGGACTCCTCGGGGTCAAACGGAGAGGGCTGCTGCCAGGAGAACAACGGGCGGGCCCGTTCTGTTTCCTTCCTGGGCGGGGCGGGGGTGTTCCACGTGGAACACCCCCGTGGGGGTCGGTCGGGTCGTGCGGGGGCTCAGACCGCGACGGTGGCGGCCTGGGCCTCCAGGTCGTCCAGCGCGGCCAGGTAGCGCTCGGCGTCCAGCGCGGAGGAGCAGCCGGTGCCGGAGGCGGTGATGGCCTGGCGGTAGGTGTGGTCGACGACGTCGCCGGCGCCGAAGACACCCGGGACGTTGGTCCGGGTCGAGGGGGCCTCGACCTTGAGGTAGCCCTCGGCGTCGAGGTCCAGCTGGCCCTTGAACAGCTCGGTGCGCGGGTCGTGGCCGATGGCGATGAACAGGCCGGTGACGGCCAGCTCGCGGGTCTCGCCGGTGGTGGTGTCGCGCAGGGTGACGCCGGTCAGCTTCGGGTCGCCGTGGATCGCCTCGACCGCGCTGTCCCACTCGAAGCGGATCTTCGGGTCGGCGAAGGCGCGCTCCTGCATCGCCTTGGAGGCGCGCAGGGT